>NZ_CEETRO010000007.1:0-208993 GCF_979366545.1 Vogesella perlucida | reverse complement strand
GCCAACGTTGGCCGCAACATCGCTGCCTTAACCGATACCTGACAACAACCCCCGCCCACCACGCCACCCACCCCCGCCGGCCTGCGGCCGCCCCCCGGATGCGCCTGCGGCTTATGCCGGGCTACGGTGATTGACTGCTGCTGCTGCGGCCAACCTTGGCCGTGGCGGGGCGGTCTCAACCGATACCTGACAACAACCCCCGCTCACCAGGTCACCCCACCGGCCTGCGGCCGGCCCCCGGATACGCCTGCGGCTTATGCCGGGTTACGATAGTTGACTGCCGCTGCTGCGACCAACCTTGGCTGGCGTTTGTGCTTGACGTTACGGCTGGCTGCAGGCAATATCGATAACACTATGGCTCAGACAACCCTTTTTGTTTCCCACGCTTATTATTATGGTTACCGCACTTATCTGGCGGCACCAGGGAAACTTGTGGTCTGAATTCTGACCCTCACTATTTCGAACAATGCCGCCGTAATTGGCGGCATTGCTTTTTGGGGCAACGTTTTTCAGTTACGGTGGTGTGGAGCCTGAAGATGGAAAATGCATTGCCCTGGATTGAGTCTTTCTCGTGCACACTGCCCGTGCAATCCTTACATATCATGACCGATGTCGAGCAGGGGGCAACCTTGCCAGCACACGAGTTGACCGCTTGCTGTCACGATGTAGGTGGGCGCTTGGTGGTATCGGAGGCGTTGTTTCCTGAGGTGCGCACTCTGGCGCATATCCTGGCACAAGGTAGCCGCCCATGTCGGGAGGACTGGTTGGCCGCGCGGGTTGTTGTATTCCGCTTGAATCATCTGGTGCTGAGCTTGTCCGAGCTGGGTATGATGGATGTGCTTAACCAGAAGCTGGCATGGCTGTCGGTATTCTTGCAGCTGGAGCTGCCACAGCTGCGTTCATTTGCCTTGCAAGGGGCGTTGCCTGGCAAGTTTTGCCAGGGTGGTACCGCGATGTTGCTGCGCAAGCAGGGCTCGGTGGTGGTGCAGTCTCTTGCGCTACGCGAGCAGCTACGCCCGTGGCTGGTAGCGCTGACCCAAGCGTGGCAGGCGCAGTTCTGACCTGCCTGATCGATGACAGGAGGTGTTATGCAAGACGGTACCGTAGAGCGTATTCCGCGCCAGGATGATGCAATCCGCAACCTGACCATGGTGGTGTATATCCTGCAGATCGTGAATCTGTTTGGTGTGCCTGGGGCGGTAGTCGGGGTGATCATCAATTATGTGAAGCGTGATGATGCACGCGACACGCTATGGGATAGCCACTTTAGCTGGCAGATCCGTACCTTTTGGTGGGCCTTGCTGGGTGCTGCCATTTCTTACCCGTTGATTGTTCTGTTTGGCCTGGGCTTTTTGACCGGCGCTCTGGTGTGGTGCTGGTATGTGTACCGCATCGTGCGCGGTTTCCTTGCCTTCAATGAAGGCAAGCCGCTGCCGCCGTAAGCACGATTGCCCGTGCGTAGTGGGGCAAAATTTGGCACAATGCGCGCCTTCCCTTTGATTTAAAAGAAGATGGACGCTCACCTGCTGCAGCTGCTGGTCACCCGGGTCATGCCGTATGGCAAATATAAAGGCCGCCTGATTGCCGACCTGCCTGGCCACTACCTGAACTGGTTTGCCCGCGAAGGCTTCCCGCCTGGCGAGATCGGCCGCCTGTTGGCGCTGATGCACGAGCTGGACCACAACGGCCTGTCTTCTTTGCTCGACCCACTACGAAAGCGATAATACATGGCCATTCAATGGTTCCCCGGTCACATGAACAAAGCCAAGAAGGAGCTCGAAGAGCGCCTTGGCAGTATCGACGTGGTGATCGAGATGCTGGACGCGCGCCTGCCGGGCTCTAGCGCCAACCCGATGATTGCCCGCCTGGCGCGTGGCAAGCCGGCCCTGAAGGTGCTGAACAAGCAAGACCTAGCCGACCCGAAAGTGACCGAACAGTGGCTGAACTGGTACCGCAAGATGCCGGGTACCCGCGCCATTGGCCTGGACGCCTCGGACGCTGCACCGGCGCAGAAGCTGGTAGCGGCCTGCCGCGAGCTGGCACCTGGCCGCAACAGCGTGGACAAGCCGCTGCGCGTGGTGATTTGCGGTATCCCGAACGTGGGCAAATCTACGCTGATCAACAGCATTACCGGCCGCCGCATCGCCAAAACCGGCAACGAGCCGGGTATTACCAAAGGCCAGCAGCGCATCATGCTGGCAGACGATATCGAGCTGTTCGATACCCCGGGCATGTTGTGGCCCAAGATTATCGTGCCGCAAGGCGGCTACAACTTGGCCGCCAGCGGCGCCGTTGGCCGCAATGCGCTGGACGAAGAAGAAGTGGCGCTGGAGCTGCTGCTGATCCTGATGAAGCATTACGCCCCGCAGCTGGACGAGCGCTACAAGATTGGCGAGATCGATGGCTTGCAAGACTGGCAAGTGTTGGAGCTGATCGGCAAGAAGCGCGGTGCGGTACTGCCGGGTGGCCGTATCAATATCCAGAAGGCGTCCGAAATCGTGCTGACCGACTTCCGTGCCGGCGCGACCGGCCGAATCTCGCTGGAGCTGCCGGAAGAATGGATGGCGTGGGAAAAAGCCGCCAAAGAGCACGAAGTGCTGCGTGCTGCGCAAAAAGAGAATGCACGCCTGGAACGTGAAGAAAAGAAAAAAGGCACCCGTTAAGGCGGATGCCGGTACAAAAAAAGGCGGCCTTGGCCGCCTTTTTTCATGTTTGCTGCGCGCTATGCGGCCAACCTTCGTCCAGCAAGGGTAAGACATCCAGCAAGCTGCCTCCCGTACGCTGGCGATCTACATGAAAGTACGGCATGCCCAGGTTTTGGGCTGCGCCGATATCGCGCACCGGGTCGTCGCCTATCACCATGCACTGTTGTAGCGGCGCGCCTGCCAGTGCTGCGGCGGCTTCGAAGATGGCGGCGTCCGGCTTGGCGTGGCCGCAATTTTGCGGCGTCAGCAGGTGCGGAAAGTGCGCGTCCAGCCCGGTGAGGGCCAGCTTGCGCTGCTGGATGTCGAGGTGGCCATTGCTCACCAGGACGCGTGGTAAATGCGCGGTGGCGGCGACAAAGGGCATCACATCGTCGAATGCCTTCCAGTTGCTGCGGTAGCCGGCAATATACGGCTCGAAGGCTTGTGTGGCCTCGTCCTCGGACAGCTCGCGCTGGAACAAGCCGCGCAGGCGAGCGTGGCGCTGCTCGATGATGCTGCATTCGCCTCGTTCGAAGCGTAGCCAGTGCTGCTGCGTGAGGGTGTGCCAGCGCTGGCAGGCGTCGTCCAGCGTATACGGTAGCTGGTGCGCGTCCAGCAGGGCGGCCACGCCGTGGCGCGTGGCGTGGGCATCGTCCAGCAGGGTGTCGTCGATGTCGATCAGCAGGGCAGCGATGCGCATATCAGGCAATGGGCTCGCCGGGTTGTTCGAACCAGCCCATCAGGATGGCCTGGGCGGCCACCTGGTCCAGCATTTCTTTCTGGCGGCGGCCGTACACGCCGGCGTCTTCCAGCAGGCCCTCGGCAATCACCGAGGTCAGGCGCTCGTCCACCAGCCATACCGGCAGGCCGTAGCGGCCGTGCAGACGCTGGGCAAACTTGCGGCACAGCGCGCTGACGGCATGTTCCTGGCCATCCATGTGCATGGGTAGGCCCACCACAAAGCCGGTGGCTTTCCACTCGTCTATCAGCTTGGTGATGGCAGCAAAGCGCACGTCGTTGACCTCGCTGTGGATGGTTTGCAGCGGGGTGGCAATGCCTAGCTGCGGCTCGCCCAGTGCCACACCAATACGCTTTTCGCCAAAATCAAAGCCCAGCACGGTGCCCTTATGCATGGCCGGACACGCTGGACAGCAGCGCCGGGTCGAAGCCCAGCAGCTTGATGGCGCAGGTATAGCGCTCTTCTACCGGGGTGTCGAAGATCACCGAATCCTCGGCGGCGACGGTGAGCCAGCTATTGGCGGCGATTTCTTCTTCCAGCTGGCCTTTTTCCCAGCCGGCGTAACCCAGGCTGATCTGCAGCTTGTCCGGGCCACGGCCTTCGGCCACCGCCGCCAGAATATCTTTGGAGGTGCTCAGCGCCAGGTCGTCGGTGATGGTGAGGGTAGATTGCCAGTTGCCGATAGGCTTGTGCAGCACAAAGCCACGGTCAGGCTGCACCGGGCCGCCAAAGAATACCGGCGTGGTGTTGGTATCGTCGTTGGTCAGCGGCAGGTCGATCTGCTCCAGCAGCTGCGCCAGCACGATGCCGGAAGGCTTGTTGATAATCACCCCCATGGCGCCTTGTTCGCCGTGCTCGCAAAGGTACACGATGCTTTTGGCAAACAGCGGGTCGGCCATATCGGGCATGGCAATCAAGAAATGATGGGCAAGAGATAGCGTTTCCATAGCCGCATTATGGCAACCAATGTCATGGCCGGCAAAGGTTGGCCGCAGTTTCTTTTTATTGCCGGCAGATTGCTTTGGCGCAGGGTGGGTGCGGGCGGGTAAAATGCCCGGCTGATTCAACCGTTTGTGGACTTGCCCCTTGCGCCTTACCCATATCAAGCTTGCCGGCTTCAAATCGTTTGTCGACCCCACCAGCATTGCCGTGCCCGGCCAGCTGGTCGCGGTTATCGGCCCCAATGGCTGCGGCAAATCCAATGTGATCGACGCCGTGCGCTGGGTGCTGGGCGAGTCTAGCGCCAAGCAGCTGCGCGGCGAGTCCATGCAAGACGTGATTTTCAACGGCTCCAGCACGCGCAAGCCGGTATCGCGTGCCTCGGTCGAGCTGGTATTCGACAACGCCGACGGCCAGCTTACCGGGCCGTGGGGGCAGTACGCCGAGGTGTCCATCAAGCGCGTACTGACGCGCCAGGGTGAATCCAGCTACTACATCAACAACCAGCAGGTACGCCGCCGCGACATTACCGACCTGTTTCTGGGTACCGGCGTGGGCGCGCGTGGCTACGCGGTGATCGAGCAGGGCATGATCTCGCGCATTATCGAGGCGCGCCCGGAAGAGCTGCGCGCCTATCTGGAAGAGGCTGCCGGTGTCTCCAAATACAAAGAGCGCCGCCGCGAAACCGAAAACCGCCTGGCCGATACCCGCGACAACCTGACCCGTATCGAAGACCTCAAGCTGGAGCTGGGCCGCCAGGTAGAGCGCCTGAGCGAGCAAGCCGAAGTGGCGGCCAACTACCAGGACATGCGCGGCGCGCTCACCTTCAAGCAAAACCTGCTGGCGCTGGCGCGGCGCGAAGAAGCCGCCCGCATCGAAGCCACTGCCCGTGGCGAGCTGGCGCGCATCGAAACCGAAGAAGCCGCGCTGGAAGCCGCCCACACCCACCTGGAAACCGAGCTGGAAACCGTGCGCGAAACGCACTACGCCGCCAGCGATGCCGTACACGAAGCGCAGCAGGCGCTATTTGAAGCCAATGCCAACCTGGCACGGCTGGAAGAACAGCAGCGACACCGCCTGCAAAGCCGCGAACGGCTGGAGCGCGAGCTGGCCAGCGCTCGCAACGAACGCCAGCAGCTGGCCGAGCACCAAGCCCAGGTGGAAGACGAGCTGGACGACTGGCTACCCCGCCGCGAAGAAGCCCAGATGCGCATGGAAGAAGCGCAAATGGGGCTGGAAGACGGCGCCGACAGCCTGCCATCTGCCGAAGCGGCCTTCCGTGTAGCCGACCAGCGTCTGGCGCAGATGACCGCGCAAATCGCCAACCTTACCCGCGAGCGCGACCTGGCGCGGCAGCAGGGCGAGCACCTGCGCCGCAGCATCGAGCAGCTGGCCGGGCGCGAACACGCCCTGCAGCGCGAGCTGCAAGACCTGAACCTGCCAGAGCACGCCGTACTGGACGCCGCCCGCGCCGAAGTGGACAAAGCCCGCAGCGCACTGGATGCCGTGCGCGCCAGGTTGGCCGCAGACGAAGCCAAGCAGGCCGACCTGTCTGCCGAGCGCGAGCAGCTGGACAAAACCCTCAACGCCCTGCACAGCGGCGCCGCCCGCGCTGAAGCCGAAATGGCCGCGCTGGACGCCGTGCTGGCGCGCGAAGCCGCCGGCGAACAGCTGGCCGGCTGGCTAGCCAGCCAGCAGCTGGCCGATGCACCGGCACTGTGGCAAAGCCTGCAGGTAGACGACGCCTGGCGCACCGCGGTGGAAGTGGTGCTGGGCGAGCGCCTGGCTGCCCGCGCAGGCCAGGCCGGCGATGCCGTGCCGCCCGCCCCGCTGGCGCTGGTCGATCAGCCCGCCAACACCACAGCAGCCACCAGCCCGCGCCCCGCCTTGCTGCAGCAGCTTCGCGTGGATAGCACGTTTGCCGGCGCGCTGGCCGATTGGCTGGTCGGTGTTTACTGTGCGGCCAACCTGGACGATGCCATCGCCCGCCGCGCCGAGTTGGCCGCAGGCGAGTGCTGGGTCACGCCGCAAGGCCACCGCGTCAGCCGCCATGCCGTACATTTTCATGCCGCACAAGCTGGCGATGGCATGATGGCACGCAAGGCCGCACGTGATGCGGCTGCAGAGCGACTGGCCGCCGTGCAGCCACAGCAGCACGACGCACAGCGCCGCCGCGATAGCGTGGTTTCCATGCTGGGCATGCTGGCCGAAGCCATCCGCGCGCAAAAATCTGCCGTGTCGCGGCTGGAGGCGGAGCTGAACGCCGCCACGCTGGAGCACGTCAAGCTGGACCAGGCGGCCCGGCAGGGCGCCGCCCGCCTGGCGGCCATCCACGCCGAGCAGCAGCGCCTGCAAGACGAGCGCAGCACTGCGCAAGACACCATTGCCGACGCCGAGCTACTGGCCGAAGAAAACGCCATGCAGCTGGAAGAGCTGGCCGAGCAGCTGGAAGACGCCCGCTTGGCGCGCCTGAACGCCGAAACCGGCCTGGAGCTGGTGCGTAACAAAACCCGCGACGCCGAGCGCCAGCTGCACGAAATCAAGCTGGCCCAGCACACCGCCGAGCAGAAAGTGGCCGAGCTTGCGCGCCGCGCACGCGAGCTGGCCGAGCGCGACCAGCAGCTGCAAGAACGCCTGGAAACGCTGGTGATGGAAGCCGAGACGGTAGAAGAAGCCGCGCCGGACGACGTGCTGCAAGAAGCCCTGGCCGTGCGTGAGACACGCGAGCAAAGTCTGTCCGCCACCCGCGACCAGCTGAATGCCCTGACCGAAGCCCTGCGCCAGTACACGCAGCGGCAGCAGGAAATCAACGCCGCGCTGCCAGCGCTGCGCGAAGCGCGCTCCGACTGGCTGCTGAAACACCAGGAAGCCCGGCTCAATGTAGAGCGCTTCGACGAAGAGCTGAAAACTGCCGAGGCCGACGAGGCGGCGCTGCTGCCGCACCTCACCGACGCGGTCAAACCCAATGCGCTGGCCGCCGAGATCGCCCGGCTGGCGCGCGCCATCGATGGCTTGGGGGCAGTGAACCTGGCGGCGCTGCAAGAGCTGGAAGAGGCCAAAAAGCGGGGCGACTATCTGGCCAGCCAGACCGACGACCTGATGCAGGCCATGGCCACGCTGGAAGAAGCCATCGCCAAAATCGATGGCGAAACCCGCGACATGCTGCAAGCCACTTACGACGCCGTTAACGCCAAAATGAGCGAGTTTTTCCCCACGCTGTTTGGTGGTGGCCGTGCCGAGCTGGTGCTCACCGGTGAAGACTTGCTGTCGGCGGGTATCCAGATCATTGCCCAGCCGCCGGGCAAGAAAAACAGCACCATTCACCTGCTATCCGGTGGCGAAAAAGCGCTTACCGCCATGAGCCTGGTGTTCTCGCTATTCAGCCTGAACCCGGCGCCATTCTGCCTGCTGGACGAGGTAGACGCGCCGCTGGACGACGCCAATACCAGCCGCTTCTGCGACCTGGTCAAGAAGATGGCCGCGCATACGCAGTTCCTGTACATCAGCCACAACCGCCTCACCATGGAAATGGCCGAGCAACTGGTGGGCGTGACCATGCAGGAGCAAGGCTGTAGCCGCATCGTGGCGGTGGATATTGTCGAAGCGCTGAAAATGCGCGAAACGGCCTAACCCATGCGGCGCGCGCTGCTGGCCTCACTGCTGCTGCATGCCGTGTTGCTGTGCGGCCTGGCGGCAGTGTGGTCGCCGCCGCAGGCGATAGACGCACCGCTGCTGATCAGCCTGCAGCCAGCGCCCGCCGTGGCTGCTGCGAACCGGCCAGTGGCGGTACACGGTACGTCAGCACCACGAAAACCTTCTGCAGCACCGCCTGGCAAGGCCGTACCGGTACCGCCGGTAAACGCGGCCAACCCTGCAGTGCCTGACAGTAGCAAGGTGCTCATGCCAGCCGCCGTGCCCATTGCGGCCAACCCGGCAGCGGCGATGCCCAGTGTGGTAGCCACTGCGGCACCCGCCACGCAAGCCGCGCCGAACACGGGCCGTGGCACGGGCGAAACGGCTAGCCAGCAGGTGGCCAGCAGCCGTCCGGCACGGGTATTGCAGGCTCCGCGGCCCGATTACCCCGTCATCTCGCGCGATCTGGGCGAGCAAGGCGTGGTAATGTTGCGGCTGGCGATTGATGCTGATGGCACATTGCTACGTACCGAGCTGCAAAAAAGCAGCGGTTTTACCCGCCTGGACAGGGCGGCACGCGATGGCGTGACGCGCTGGCAGTTTCAGGCGGCGCAGGAAAACGGGCGCCCGGTGGCTGCCCAGTTGGTGCTGCCAGTGCGCTTTTCCCTTGACGAAAATTGAACAAAACGCTAAATGACGTACTGATTCACGCGCCGTACCCCCATGGGGGTTTGTTATAATACCGGTTCGGATAATGGCTGCTGCTGTGGAAAAAGCTCAATGAGCGAAATGAAAATAGGCATCTTGTTGCTGAGTGCATTGGTGGTAGCACTGGTATTCGGCTTCAATTTTTATCAGGAATGGCGCTTTCGCAAGAAGACCAGCCAGGCCTTTGCACGCCATCACGCTGACGTGCTGCTGGACGTGCCCAAGAACAATGTGCGCGATGGCCAGCAGGCGCGTCTGGAGCCGGTGCTGCTGGATGACGACGAAGACAGCGCCCCAGCTTACCTGAACGATATTCTGCCGCCCGCGCCGGTTGTGCGCACGGCCCCGCCCGAGCCCGTGGCCCCTGCTGTGCCGGAAACACCGGAGCTGGATGCTGCCGACCACCAGGCCCTGGTGGTATCGCTGCTGGACCCGTCGCTGGACTTTATTGCCGAAGTCGCCTTTGCCCAGCCGCAGGAACTGGGGCAGCTACCGCGTTTTAATGTGGCCAAACGTGTGCAGGCCATTTTACGTACCGAGCGCGGCTTGTGGAAACCGGCCGAAATCCTGCCGGGTACCCGCTACAAACAAGTTAATTTCGGCTTGCAGCTGGTAGACCGCGGTGGTGCGGTTACCGAGCAGGAGCTGGCCAGCTTCTGCCAGCAGGTCAGCCACTACGCCGAAAAGCTGGGTGCCCAGGTAAGCTTCCCGCAGCGTCAGCAAAAACTGGTGTCGGCGCGCGAGCTGGACCGCTTTTGTGTGGATGTAGACGTGCTGATCGGCATCAATATCGTGGCCGGTAGCCCCATCGCCGGTGCCCGCCTGCGCAGTGTGGCCGAAGCCGCCGGCCTGCAGCTGGAGCCCGATGGCCAGTTCCACTATTTGGCAGACTCCGGTAACACCCTGTTCTCGCTGGCGTCGGCCGACCAGACCCCGTTTACCCTGCATACCTTGCTGGACAAGCAATTCCCCGCGCTGACACTCATGTTTGACGTGCCGCGTGTGGCTGGTGGTGTGGCGGTATTCGACCGCGCCGTGCAGTTTGCCAAGCACCTGTCGCAAGAGTTTGACGCCCAACTGGTAGACGATAACCGCCGCGTCCTCAGCGACCAGGGCCTGGCGCAGATCCGCGACCAGCTGATCCGCATCTACGGCAATATGGACGACCGTGGCATCGCGCCGGGTAGCGTGGCTGCCCTGCGGCTGTTTGCCTGAGCGGCCAGCGCTTCCCATTCATTACCACGCCGGCAGCTGCCGGCGTGCTGCATTCCAGGTCAGGCCATGAGCACACTACCCGCCACCGCCCAGCACCGCGCCACCGAGCTGGCGCAGCTGCTGGAACGCTACAACCATCAATACTATGTACTGGACGCCCCAACCGTACCGGACGCCGAGTACGACCGCCTGTTTCGCGAGCTGCAGCAGTTAGAGGCGGACTTTCCCGCGCTGCGGCACGATACCTCCCCCACGCAGCGTGTGGGCGGCGAGGCGCTGCCGGCTTTTGACAGCGTGACGCACGCGGTACCCATGCTGTCGCTGGGCAATGCGTTTTCCGATATGCAGGCCGATGACTTTGCCGTGCGCCACGCCGAGCTGATCGCTTTTGACGAGCGGGTTGGCCGCGACCTGGCTGCGGCCAACCTGGCCTACGCCACGGAGCCCAAGTTCGACGGCCTGGCCATCAGCCTGCTGTACAGAGACGGTGAGCTGGTGCAGGCAGCCACCCGCGGTGATGGCAGCAGCGGCGAGAACGTTACCGCCAATATCCGCACCGTGCGCGCCATTCCGCTGCGCCTGCATGGCGATGCCGTGCCATCTTTGCTGGAGGTGCGCGGCGAGGTGCTGATGCTCAAGCGCGATTTCGAGCGGCTGAACGCAGCTCAGCGTGAGCGCGGTGACAAGCCGTTTGCCAACCCGCGCAATGCCGCCGCCGGCAGCCTGCGTCAGCTGGATTCGCGCATTACCGCGCAGCGGCGGCTATCGTTCTTTGCCTACGCCATCGCCCAGGTAGAAGGTACCGACTGGCCTGCCACGCACGATGCCGAAATGGACTGGCTGGCTGCGCTGGGTTTCCCGGTGGTACAGGCCGATTTGCGGCCGGTGGTGCACGGCGCACAGGGGCTGGCGGCTTACTACGAAAGCGTGCTGGCGCGCCGCGCCAGCCTGCCGTTCGAGATCGACGGTGTGGTGTACAAGCTGAACAGCCGCGCGCAGCAGGATCGCCTGGGCTTCGTGTCGCGCGCGCCGCGCTGGGCCATTGCGCATAAATTCCCTGCTGAAGAAGCGCTCACCGTGGTGGAGGCCATCGAGGAGCAGGTTGGCCGCACTGGCGCCATCACTCCGGTGGCGCGGCTGCAGCCGGTGTTTGTCGGCGGCGTCACCGTGACTAACGCCACGCTGCATAATGAAGACGAAGTACGGCGCAAGGACGTGCGCGTGGGCGATACCGTGATCGTGCGCCGTGCCGGTGATGTGATCCCCGAGGTGGTCGCCGTGGTGCCGGACAAGCGCCCGATGCGGCCAACTTTGGGCGGCGACCTGTTCAGCAGCAGTGAAGAGCCGATGTATGACGCCTACCGCCTGCCCACGCACTGTCCGGTATGCGGTAGCCACGTGGTGCGCGAAGAAGGCGAAGCCATTGCCCGCTGCAGTGGCGGCCTGGTGTGCAAGGCGCAACGCACGCAAGCCATCCAGCACTTTGCTGGCCGCCGCATGATGGATATCGACGGCCTGGGCGAGCGTTACATCGACAAGCTGGTGGAGTTTGACTACGTGCGCAGCGTGGCCGATCTGTACCGCCTGACACTAGCTGACCTGCTGGAGATGAAGCGCCGCGCCGACGAGCAGGAAGGCATCACGCCGGAAACGGTGAAGGCCGGCAAGGTGGCCACCAAGTGGGCCGAAAATCTGATTGACGCCATCGCTGCCAGCAAGACGCCACCGCTGGCGCGCTGCCTGTTTGCGCTGGGCATTCGCCATGTGGGCGAATCCACTGCCAAAACCCTGGCCGACTGGTTGGGCTCGCTGGATCACATCCGCCAGGCGCCGCGGGCGGTGCTGGCGGCGCTGCCGGATATCGGCGGCGTGGTGGCCGATGCCATTGCCGAGTTCTTTGCCGAGGCGCAGAACGAGGCGGTGATCGACGCGCTGATGGCGGCGGGCGTTACGCCCACTGGCCAGCAAGCGCCCCGTGCCCAGCTGCACGACAAGCTGGCTGCGGCCAACCTGTACGCCCGCCTGGGCGTGCCACGGCTGACCGAGGTGCGGGCGCAGCAGTTGGCCGCATTGCAGCCCGATATCGCCGCGCTGGCGGCCATGCCGCGTGTGGACATCATCCAGCTGGCGCTGCCGGCCGAGGTGGTGAACGCGCTGGCTGACTGGCTGGACGTGGCGGCCAACCGTGCCGCGCTGCAGCAGCTGGCGGCCTACCGCGATGCCTTGCTGGCGCAAACGCCAGCCGAGGAGGTGACCAAGCTGAACGAAGCCGTGGCTGGTAAAACCTTTGTGCTGACCGGCACCCTGCCCACCATGGGGCGCGACCAGGCCAAGGCGCTGGTGGAAGCCGCGGGGGGCAAGGTCAGCGGCAGCGTATCCAAGAAAACCCATTACGTGGTGGCGGGGGCCGAGGCGGGCAGCAAGCTGGACAAGGCGCTGGAGCTGGGTATCACCGTGCTGGACGAAGCCGGCTTGCTGGCGCTGGTGCAAACGCCGGCTTAGGTAAAGACCATGCGTAACGATGCTGCATTTGAGCAGGGTAATCAACTGCTGGCCGCCGGGCTGGGCGAGCAAGCCATCGCGTGCTTTGACGCCTGTATTGCGGCCAACCCGGCAGACTGGCAAGCCTGGCTGAATCGCGGCAACGCCCGCATGATGCTGTGCCAGACAGACCAGGCGCTGGAGGATTACCTGCAAGCCTCCGCCATCAATCCGCACGCTGCCAGCATCAAGGTCAACCTGGCCGTACTGCTGAAAGACCTGGGCGAGCTGGCGCTGGCAGACGCGCTGCTGCGCGAGGTCTTGGCGCAGGCGCCAGATCACGCCGATGCCTGGAGCAACCTGGGCACCGTCTGTTATTACCGGGCAGATTACGCCCAGGCGATTGCCTGTCAGCAGCAGGCATTGGCGCTGGCAGGCGACAGCCCGGCCAGACTGAACAACCTGGCCATGGCTTGCATCGCGGCGCGCCAGCCGCAGCAGGCCGAGCAGCAGCTGCGCCAAACGCTGGCGCTGCCTGGTGCCGGCGCAGTGTGCCGTTTCAATCTGGCTATCGCCTTGCTGATGCAGGGGCGTTACGCCGAAGCATGGCCGTACTACGAGGCGCGTTGGGACGGCATGATGCAGCCGCGCTGGCGCGAGCAGCGCTGGCAGGGCGAGGCGCTGGGGCAGCGTACGCTATTGCTGTGGGCCGAGCAGGGCCTGGGGGATACGCTGCAGATGGTGCGTTTTGTACCCCGGGTGCGTGCGGCCAACCCTGATGCGCGTATCGTGCTGGCGGTGCAGGACAGCCTGCTGCGCCTGTTTGCTCAGCTGGAAGGCATCACCGTGCAGCCTTTGTCCGGTGCGCAGCCTGCTTTCGATTGCCAGCTGCCACTGATGTCACTGCCCGGCGTGCTGGGTATGGATCTGGCTACCTTGCCGCGTACCCCCTATCTGCATAGCGTGTTGGCCGTACCGCCCAGACAGCTGCCTGAAAATGGTCGCCTGAAAGTAGGGCTGGTGTGGCAGGCAGTACCACAGGGCGGCGGTATTGCCGAGCTGGCGCGCCAAGGGCGTTCGGTACCGGCTGCCGCACTGCTGCCACTGCGTGCCGTGTCCGGGGTGGATTTTTATGCCTTACAGCCTGGCGAGGTGGACCCCTTGCTGGCCGATTGGGTGCAGCCGTTGCCCTTGCAGGATTTTGCGGATACGGCGGCCATGGCAATGCAGCTGGATTTGTTGATCACGGCGGATACGGCGGCATTGCACGCGGTTGCCGCCATGGGCAAGCCGGTATGGGTGGCGATGCGTGCCGAGCGCGCACCGTTCTTTTTGTATCAAGGCGAGCACTCGCCGTGGTACGACAGTGTGCAGCTATTTTGCCAGCCGGTGCCGGGTGACTGGACTGTGGTAGGACAAACACTGGCGAGTGCTTTGCAGCAACGTTGTCATTCGCTTTTGTCATGATGTGCTGTTCACAGTTTATACTGTTACCAATGTTAGAATTCGTACATTTCTATATTGTTTGGTTTCTTATTAGGTGCCGTTATGCAAAAAATCCGTAAAGCTGTGTTCCCGGTCGCCGGCATGGGGACACGTTTCTTGCCCGCCACCAAGGCCAGCCCGAAAGAGATGCTGCCTGTGGTGGATAAGCCATTGATCCAGTACGCGGTAGAAGAAGCGGTGGCTGCGGGTATTACCGAGCTGATCTTCATTACCGGGCGCAACAAGCGCAGCATTGAAGACCATTTCGACAAGGCCTACGAGCTGGAAACCGAACTGGAAAACCGCAACAAGAAAAAACTGCTGGAGCTGGTGCAGGAAATCTTGCCATCCAATGTTAGCTGCATCTATATCCGCCAGGCCGAAGCGCTGGGTTTGGGCCATGCCGTACTGTGCGCCAAGCCGGTGGTGGGTGACGAGCCGTTTGCCGTGATTCTGGCGGATGACCTGATTGCGGGCGAGCCAGGTGCCATGGAACAGATGGTGCGCCTGTTCGACGACACGCACAGCTCGGTACTGGGCGTGGAAACCGTGGCGCGTGAGGAAACCGGCTCTTACGGTATCGTTGAGGTGCAGAAGAACGTTCGCGGCCATCAGGAAGTAGCCAGCATTGTGGAAAAACCGCATCCGGACGTGGCGCCATCCAACCTGGCGGTCGTTGGCCGCTATATCCTGACAGCGCGTATTTTCGAGAAGCTCATCAATACCGTACCGGGCGCAGGTGGCGAAATCCAGCTGACCGACGGTATCGCAGCGCTGATGAAAGACGAGCCGGTATTGGCCTTGCCATTCCAGGGTACCCGTTACGATTGCGGCTCCAAGCTGGGTTATCTGAAAGCGACGGTAGAATACGGCCTGAAACACCATGAAGTCGGTACCGACTTCAGCGCCTACCTGAATTCGCTCCAACGCGGCTAATCCCGCATTGACATTTTGCGCCGCCTTGGTCATAAAGGCGGCGTTTGTTTTTTGAAAGGAAATACCATGCCTAATGTTGCCGAAGCCCGTGGCATTCTTAATAGCTCCGATATTCTGTTCACTGCAGCAGAAGTGGATGCTGCCGTAGACCGCATGGCAGAAGAAATCACTGCCGAGCTGGGTGAAACCTACCCGCTGGTGCTGTCTGTTATGGGTGGTGCCGTGGTGTTCACCGGCCAGCTGCTGCCGCGCCTGTTGTTTCCGCTGGATTTTGACTACGTGCACGTATCCCGTTACGGCGATAAAACCCAAGGCGGCGAGCTGGTGTGGAAAACCGCACCGAAAGAAGACGTGCGCGACCGCGTGGTGCTGGTGCTGGATGACATTCTGGACGAAGGCCACACCATGGCCGCTATCCGCGACAAAGTGCTGGAAATGGGCGCCAAAGCCTTCTACAGCGGCGTATTCGCCAACAAGCTGATCAGCAAGGAAAAGCCGATCAAGTCCGACTTCGTGGGTCTGGACGTGCCGGATCGTTACGTGTTCGGCTACGGCATGGACGTGCGCGGTGCCTGGCGTAACCTGCCGGCCATTCATGCGTTGAAGTAAGCGGTCGCTGTGCTGGTTTTAAAGCCCACAACATAAATGTTGTGGGCTTTTTTCATGCAGTGAGATTAGAATCAAGGCAGAGCAGCCAGAACAAGGAGAACGTCATGCTCGCCATCATCGGAGGTTCTAGTCTTGTCAAGTTACCCATTCTGGAAGTAACACACCGCCAGATAGTCCGTACACCCTACGGAGATCCTTCCTGCCCATTGTTATTCGGTCGCATCGGTCAGCAAAATGTCGTGTTTATGGCTAGGCATGGCTATGGTAACTCGATTGCCCCTCACGAGATCAACTACCGTGCCAATGTATGGGCGCTGCATAGTGTAGGTATTAAAAGTATGATTGCGATCGGCGCAGTAGGGAGCATCCGCCCGGATCTGTTACCTGGCACGCTGGTCGTACCTGATGATGTACTGGATTACACATGGGGCCGCAAGCATACCTTTTTTGAGGGGCTGGACCGCCCCTTGGTGCACGCAGATTTTACCCGCCCTTACTGTGACGACTTGCGCCAGCGCCTAGTGGCTGCGGCAGGCAAGAGTCAAGTGCAATTCAATGCGCAGGCTACTTATGCCTGCACGCAGGGGCCAAGACTGGAGAGTGCTGCTGAAATCTTGAAGCTGGAGCGGGATGGTGCCGATATTGTCGGTATGACCGGCATGCCGGAAGCAAGCCTGGCACGGGAGCTGAATTTGGCGTATGCGCATCTGTGCACGGTAATCAACTGGGCCGCAGGCAAGGGCAATTCCCGCCAGGCTGTGACGTTTGATGCGCAATGCAAGCGGCGCAGCGTAGACGAGATATCTGCTGTATTGACGAAACTGTTTGAGTGAGCGGGCAAGAATATGGTCAAGGCAGTAATTCTGGCTGGGGGGCTCGGGACACGTATTAGCGAAGAGACCCACCTGCGACCCAAACCCATGATCGAGATCGGTGGTAAGCCCATCCTGTGGCACATCATGAAGATCTTGTCGGCACATGGTGTCAACGACTTCATTGTGTGCTGCGGTTACAAGGGCTATGTGATCAAAGAGTATTTTGCCAACTACTTCCTACACATGTCCGATGTCACCTTTGACATGCTGAACAACAAGATGGAGGTCCACCACAAGCACGTCGAGCCTTGGCGTATCACACTGGTCGATACCGGCGATCACAGCATGACCGGTGGTCGCCTAGCGCGTGTGACGGAGTACCTGCAGGATGAAGAGGCATTCTTGTTTACCTATGGCGATGGCGTAGCAGATGTCGATGTTAGTGCGCTGCTGGCTTTTCACCGTCAGCATGGCAAACAAGCCACGGTAACGGGTGTGCAGCCGCCAGGGCGTTATGGTGCATTGAATCTGGATGGCGATAGCGTCATCAGTTTTCTGGAAAAACCGCCTGGTGACGGCGCGTGGATTAATGGCGGTTTTTTTGTATTGTCGCCCAAGGTGCTGAGTCGCCTGAACGGCGATGACGCCATCTGGGAAGCCGCTCCGCTACAAGGTCTGGCTGCAGATGGCGAGTTGCAGGTATTCCGTCATGCGGGCTTCTGGCAACCGATGGACACCTTGCGCGAAAAGAATCTCCTAGAAGAACTCTGGGCGAGTGGTAGTGCTCCATGGAAAGTCTGGTGATGCCGCCATCCGCAGCATTCTGGCGTACCAAGCGGGTATTCCTGACTGGGCATACTGGCTTTAAAGGCAGCTGGCTAACAGTTTGCCTGAGCGAACTGGGTGCCGAGGTGCACGGTTTGTCGCTGGCACCACCCACCAGCCCGGCCATGTTCGACAGCTGCGCCCTTTCCTCATTGCTGGCCAGTGATACCCGCGCGGATATTCGCGATGCTGTAGCTGTGCAGCAAGCCATGCAGGCTGCTCAGCCTGATATCGTGCTGCACTTGGCTGCGCAGCCGTTGGTAAAGGTGTCTTATGTCTCGGCTGCTGATACCTACGAAACCAACGTCATGGGCACTCTGCGCGTGCTTGATGCCGTGCGCCAGTCAAGTAGTGTAAAGAGCGTGGTGGTAGTGACCACCGACAAGTGTTACGAAAACCGCGAGTGGCCATGGTCGTATCGCGAAATCGATGCTCTGGGCGGACATGATCCCTATTCGAGTAGCAAAGCGTGTGCGGAAATCCTGCTCTCGTCTTATCGGCGTTCCTTTTTTGCCGAGGCTGGCGTGGCGGTGGCCACGGCCAGGGCGGGCAATGTAATAGGTGGTGGTGACTGGGCTCAGGACCGCCTTGTGCCAGACTTTTTGCGCGCCATGGATGCTGGCGAAGCTTTGTCGGTGCGCGCGTCAGGCGCGATCCGCCCTTGGCAGCATGTACTTGAACCGCTGCATGGCTATTTGCTATTGGCTGAAAGGCTATATCAGGAAGGGCAAGCCTTTGCCGATGCCTGGAACTTTGGCCCGGTCGAAGAAGATTGCCGCAGTGTGGGCTGGATTGCCGATACCTTATGCGAGCTCGACTCCCGGGCGAGTTGGCAGCGAGACCAAGTGCCGCATCCGCACGAGGCCGGTTTGCTCAAACTGGACAGCAGCAAGGCATTAAGTCGTCTTGGCTGGCGCCCGCGCTGGCATTTGCATCAAGCACTGCGCCAAACGCTGGCGTGGCATCACGCCTGGCTGACGGGCTCGGATATGCTGGCATTTACCCGCCAGCAAATACACGCGTACTGGCAGCACTGACGCATGAGTCGATTCGATTTCATTCCGACGCCACTGTCAGGGCTGTTGCTTGTCGAGCGTAAAACGCTTGGTGATTCGCGGGGCTACTTGCAAAGATTATGGTGCCAGGATGAGTGGCAAGCTGTTTTCGGCGACCGCCGTATCGCTCAGGTCAACCATACCTATACCGCCAGTACTGCTACCGTGCGCGGTTTGCATTTCCAGTATCCTCCTTACGCTGAGGCAAAATACGTATCTTGCCTGCGCGGCCGTGTGCTGGATGTGGCAGTAGACTTGCGCGCCGGTTCACCTACCTTCCTGCAATGGCATGCAGAAGAGCTCAGTGCGGCCAACCGGCTCAGCCTGTTTATTCCGGAAGGTTTTGCCCATGGTTTTCAGACCTTGGAAGACGATTGCGAAATGCTGTATGTGCATAGTGCGCCCTATGTTGCCGAGGCTGAAGACGGCGTGAATGCCATGGATCCTCGCCTTGGCATTGCATGGCCGTTGCCCATGGGCGAGCAGTCGCCTCGCGATCGGCAGTTTGCTTTTCTGGATCATTCGTTTATGGGAGTTACGCCATGAAATGTCGGCATTGTGGCCAACCTTTGCGATTGCCTCTGATTGATCTGGGAAGCGCGCCGCCATCCAATGCGTATTTGTCACCCGAGGCACTTACCAGACCGGAAAAGTGGTTCCCGCTTCGCGTCATGGTGTGCCATCAATGCTGGCTGGTGCAGACCGAAGATTTTGCCCAGGCAGACGAGCTGTTCAGTGCCGATTACGCCTACTTCAGCAGTTATGCCACCAGCTGGCTGGCGCACGCTCAGCGCTATGTTGAGCAGATGCGCACCCGATTCGGGCTGGGGCAGCACAGCATGGTGGTGGAGATTGCGGCCAACGATGGCTACTTGCTGCAATATGTCAAAGCGGCCGGTATCCCTTGTTATGGTGTCGAGCCTACAGCTAGCACTGCAGCTGCCGCACGGCAGCTGGGGCTGGAAATCGTTGGCGATTTCTTTGGTGTGGCACTTGCCGAGCAACTACACGCAGATGGGCGTGCTGCGGATCTGATCGTCGCCAATAATGTGCTGGCCCACGTGCCCGATATCAACGATTTTGTTGCCGGCTTTGCGACCCTGCTTAAGCCGCAAGGTGTAGCAACGTTCGAGTTTCCGCATCTGCTCTCTCTACTCAAGCACACGCAGTTTGACACCATTTACCACGAACACTTTTCGTATCTGTCGCTGACTGCCTTGCAAGCCGTTTTTACTGCCGCAGGTCTGCAGGTGTTTGATGTGGAAACGCTGGCCACGCATGGTGGCAGTTTGCGTTTGTTTGTACAGCGACAAGACTGTGGCATTCATGGTGTAACGCCACAGCTTGTGGCCACGCTGGCTGCCGAGCAGCAAGCCGGCTTGGCTGACGAAAGCGGTTATCAGACCCTTCAGGTCGCGGCGGACAAGGTCAAGAACGACTTCTTGGCTTTCCTGATCGAGGCAAAGCGTGCCGGCAAGCGTGTGATGGCCTATGGTGCCGCTGCCAAAGGCAATACGCTGCTCAACTACGCTGGCGTACGCCCCGATTTGCTGTCTGCCGTCGTCGACCGTAACCCTGCCAAGCAGGGGCGCTATATGCCTGGAAGCCGTATCCCCATTGTGACGGAAGACGGCTTGCGCCAGCAGCGGCCGGATTACGTGGTTTTGCTGCCGTGGAACCTGCGTGACGAGCTGACCGTGCAGCTCGATTACATCCGCGAATGGGGCGGGTGTTTTGTCACGGCCGTGCCGGAGCTGGAGATACGATGAAAGCACGCATTCCCTACACCAAGCCTTCTATCACCGAACTTGAGGTGGCTTATGCCACTGACGCTGCGGCCAACGGTTGGGGCTCGCGTTGTTATGAATACATAGACCGATTCGAGCGCGAATTCGCCAGCTATCTGGGCGTGAAACATGCTATTGCCACCTCCAGTTGTACCGGCGCCCTGCATATGGGGCTGGCTGCTCTTGGTATCGGTGCTGGTGATGAGGTGATTCTGGCCGACTGCAACTGGGTAGCCAGCGTGGCCCCGGTAGTGCACCTGGGTGCTACGCCGGTTTTTGTCGATATCCTGCCTGATAGCTGGTGTTTGGACCCTGAACGGGTTCAGGCAGCCATTACGCCACGCACCAAAGCCATTATTGCCGTCCATCTGTATGGCAATGTGTGCGAAATGGATACCTTGCGCCATATTGCGGCAGAAAACGATATTGCATTGATAGAAGATGCGGCCGAAGCGATGGGGGCTGTTTACCATGGTAGTCGTGCCGGCAGCATGGGGCGCTTTGCCACGTTTTCCTTTCATGGCACCAAGACCATGACAACGGGCGAGGGCGGCATGTTTGTTACCAATGACAGTGATCTGTATGAGCAGGTACTTACCTTGTCCAACCACGGCCGTGCACGTGGGCAAAGCAGACAGTTCTGGCCCGATGTCATTGGCTACAAATACAAGATGTCCAACATCCAGGCTGCCATTGGCTGTGCCCAATTAACACGTATCGAAGAGCTGGTTGGCCGCAAGCGTGACATCTTGCAAGCATATCGTGATGCTTTGCAAGATTATCCGCTGATGCTGAATCCGGAGCCGGCAGGTACCGTTAATGGGGCATGGATGCCGACTGTGGTGTTTTCCAGTCAAAGCGGGGTCCGTACAGAAAAGCTGCAGGCTGCATTCGCCGCGGAAAGTATTGATGCGCGGGTATTTTTCAGCCCGCTTTCCAGTACGGCCATGTTTGAGCCTTGCCCAGCCAACCGTATTGCCTGGGATATACCGACACGAGCAATTAATTTGCCAAGCTTTCATGATATGCACGACGCTGAACTGGCTCGTGTGGTTGCGGTTATAAAACATTGCCTGGGGTAATTGTTATGACGCAAGAAATCGTATTTTACGGGGCCAATAACCCGGAAACAGCACGCATGATTCGTGCCTGTGAATCGACGCAAGATGTTCGTTTTGTTGGCTTTCTGGACGGGGATGCAGAGAAGCAGGGCAAACCCTATCTTGGCTTGCCCGTTTTCGGCGGTGTGGAAAAAGTGCCAGAGCTCGCTGCACAAGGCATCAAGTTTGTGAATCTGATTACCCGGGATAGCCATACACGCTACACCACGTCTAAGGAAATCGCCCGTTTGGGTGGTGAGTTTGCCAATCTTGTTCACCCATCAATTGATTTATTCATGGTCGAATTGGGTGTAGGTAACTATCTGCAAGAAGGGGTCATTGTCCAGGCTGGCTGTCGCATTGGCGATAACAGCAGTATCCATATGGGTTCATTGATCGGGCATGAGACTGTAATTGGCTCTTCTACTTTCATTGCACACGGTGTTGCCGTTTCAGGCTGTGTCACCATCGGTGACGGTGTATTCATTGGCGCTGGTGCCACGATTGTCCCACGTGTGAAGATCGGTAACTGGGCAATTATTGGTGCCGGTGCTGTTATAACCAAGGATGTCCCCGATGGCGCGGTCATGGTGGGCAATCCGGCAAAAGCAATTCGGCAGCAGCAAAACTTGCCGGCTTGCGGGAGTCCTTATGTCTGATCCAATTAAAGATTTCCAAGCCCAGCGTGATGCATTCATCGCACAGCAAGGGCAAGATGATGCTGTAAAGGCCCTAGGCTTGCAGTTCTTGCTTGATACGGCAAAATATCATTATTCGTATCAATATGAATGGTTGGGGCGGCCAATTATCCAGTTTCCGCAGGATATGATCGCCATGCAGCAGCTCATCTGGCACATTCAGCCAGAGATTATTATTGAAACCGGCATCGCACATGGTGGCTCCCTGATTTATTATGCTTCTTTGTTAGAGCTGGTGGCACAGTGCGGTGGCCCAGCCGGGGCTTATGTGCTGGGTATCGATATCGATATCCGGGAGCATAATCGGGCCGCGATTGAATCGCACCCGATGAGTAAACGGATTCGGATGTTGCAAGGATCCAGTATTGATCCGGATATGGTGGCTCAGGTAAGAAACCTTGCACCTCAGCAGAAACGGGTAATGGTATTGCTGGATAGTAATCATACGCACGACCACGTATTGCAAGAATTACGTGCTTATGCGCCTTTGGTAAGCTTGGGTAGCTACTGCGTAGTATTTGATACCGTAGTTGAAGATATGCCGGATGATGCCTTCCCGGATCGACCATGGGGTAAAGGTAACAACCCCAAGACGGCAGTTTGGCAGTATCTGAAAGAAAATACCGACTTCGAAGTAGACAGTCAGGTCGATAACAAACTGCTTATTTCTGTAGCACCCCAAGGCTACCTGCGGAAAGTGCGCTAATTCATGGTTGATCTTCATATCAAAAAATTAAAAAACCGTTTGACCATTTTTATTACAAGTTATAATTATGGTCATTTTATCGATCAGGCCATCGAGTCGGTGATAAAGCAGACAAGTTCCGATTGGAATTTGGTTATTCTGGATAACGGATCCACTGACAAAACTGAACAGGTTGTTCAGCCTTTTCTTGCGGATGATCGCATTTCTTTCTTCCGGCGCCCTGAGAATATTGGCCATAAGCGCAATATTGTTTCAGGCTTTCGAGATATTCAGTCCGAGTTTGTTGCGACGCTGCAAGCGGATGATTTTCTCAAGCCAGAGTTTGTTGAAACTGCGTTGGCTGCATTCGACAAACATCCTTCCATTCCTTACGTGGCTCAGGGGTGGGATTATTATTATGAGGAACGCAGTGAGTTTACTGTACCGCGCACTACGCCATTTTCACCTGATTTCTCAGGGCTTTGCCGCTTATCGCTTTATCTAAATCTGGGTAACTTTATCCCTTTGCATCTTGCGGTGTTCCGCCGGCAATGCCTCGATATTGCACTGGATGAGCTGGAAAAAGCGCCACTGATGCAGGTTGGTGAACTGACCCTGTTTAAAGCGTGCGAGGACAAGTATGGCCCAGCTTATTATGTAGCCAAGAGTGGTGGCGTATGGCGACAGCATGGCAATCAGCTTACCGGCCAGCATGTTGCGAACTCGACAGCCTATATCGAGGAGCCACTAGAGCGTGTCTGGTATGTGCGAGAGGCGAAAGATCCGCATCCTGACTGCGTGTTTATGTCTTTGCTTACGTTTAACTGGATGACTGGCAGAACTTCATTCCGCCTGGCATTGAACTGGTTGACTGGTGAGCAGGGGCAGGTATTCCTGCAAAGCCACGGCTTGCCAACCGATGAAGCCTCGCTGAATCGCTGGTTTGATCTGGCTTTTGTATTGGGTCTCAAACGTACGGTGTATACACCATTCACTGTGTATGAAGGTGATGATGTCGCTTTACTGTTGCTGCATTATGCTGAAAAGCGCCAATTAAACACTTTGCGCGCAATTCTCGAGCATGCAGCCAGGGTGCTAGGCTCAACCATTCTTCCTGTTGATGAGGTCGATGTACTGCAGGCCAGTTACAAAATCGAGTTGGATGATGTAATCGCCAAAGAAGAGCAGAAAGCCAAAAAAGAAACGCCGATTCGCCAGGGTAGCTATCAGCAATGGCTAGACCGCCATGCCATTTCCGAAGCAGAGACAGATGGCTTTGCTCTGCGCTATCAAAAGCGCGGTAGCGCGAAGAAATTTGATCTGGTTGTACGTTTGAAAGAGGGTGAGCAGTCTTTATTGGCCCAGACACTCGACAGTTTGCAGCGCTTGCTGGTACCTAGCTGGCGCCTGGTTGTAATTGCGGATCAACCTTCTGTTGACGATGCATTTAGTCATCACCCCAATCTAGCCTGGATTCAGGTACCATCTCTTGAGGATGATGTCGCACTGTGTGAGGGGTTTAACTATCTTGCGGCCAACTCGGATGCCGATTATTTCGCTTTGCTGCCGATAGGTTTTCTGATTGAGCCACATGCTTTGCTAATGGTTGAGGATTACTTTGATCTGCATCCTGCATGGCAAGTGCTTTATACAGATCATGATTACGTCGGCTTTGATCTGATGCCCTTGCGCCCGCAGTTCAAACCAGATTTTGACCGTTATTATCTGTACTCATACGATTATATCGGGGCCGCAGTATTTGTTAGTCGTGATGCCCTACATCAAACTGGCGGTTTACAGCCTTATCCTGAAGCAGAATTTTTTGATTTACTGCTGCGTATCAGTAGCCAATGCGGTGACGATATCATCGGTCATTTGGCTGAGCCGTTGCTTCATTTGCCTGATCGGACAGTGGACCAGAAGCATTTGGCTTACGCAGCACGCCGTGTTGCGCTAGAGCAGCATTTTTCCCAGGCAGGATTAGATGTCACGATTGGAAGCTCATTACATGATGAGGTTTTCCATATTGATTTTGCATGCGAATCTCATCCGCTGGTTTCTATTATTATCCCTAATAAGGATAAGATTGAATTTCTACAGCCGTGCATAGAGTCATTGCTGACAAAGACTGACTATCCGGAATATGAAGTCATTATTGTTGATAACGACAGTCATGATCCGGATATTTTAAAATACTATGGTCAGTTGCAGCAGCGTCTTGGTGATCGTTTGCAGCTGCTTTATTATCGTGAAGGGTTCAATTTTTCAGCGCAGGTCAATCTGGGCGTCGCGCACGCACGGGGTAATCTGGTATTGCTGCTGAACAACGATACCGAGGTAATTCAGCCAATGTGGCTGGAACGTATGGTAGCGCTGATTTCTCAGCCAGGTGTGGGTGTGGTAGGTGCAAGGCTGCTATTCCCGGAACATGGAACCATTCAGCATGCTGGTGTAATGATTGGCGGTTCTGCTGGGCCTGAAGTCATTGCAGAACACCAGTTCATTCATCACGAAGGCAATGCTGCTGGCTACATGAATCGCATCTGGAGTATGCAATCTACTATTGTCACAGCGGCTTGCATGCTGATACGGAAAGAAGCCTACCAGGCGCTGTCGGGTTATAACGAGCAGGATCTTGCCGTACTTTATAATGATGTGGATTTTTGCTTGCGTGCGATGAGCGCTGGTTATCGCTGCCTGTACCAGCCATTTGCCAGCATGATGCACCATGGTTCTGCCAGCTTGAAAGCGGCAACACTGGACGATCTGAAGCGTCATTTGAATGGTTTGATTCGGGCCAGTGGCGAGCGCGAGTATATGCTGCGTAGCTGGCTCGACCGCCTGACAGTGATTCCTGCTTTTAACCGCAATCTTGATTTGACCAATACGGCCCATCGCGTCAGCAGCCTGCCTGTGCCATGGGACCCGCTATTAAGCCATTTGCCGACTATTCTGTCCGGCCGCTTGAGTGGGGGTAGTGGTGAGTATCGTGTTGAGCAGCCCTTGCGATTATTGCGTCAACTCGGGTTGATGCATACCGCCGTGATTCCTATCGGGCTGTCCGATGGCGTACGCCTGCCGACTTTGCTTGAGGTTCGCAAAATAGGTTGTCAGACGTTGATGGTGCAGAACCCCATTACTGACATCCACTTATTGTATCTGGAAATGTACAAGAAGTATCTGCCGGAGCTGAAAGTGATTGTTGGCCTGGATGATTTGCTGGGTGCAGTACCGGAGAAGAGCGGGGTATATGTCTACCACCAGCGCTACTTCCGTGATGCTAGGTCCCGGTTGCGCAAGGCACTGCGATATGCCGACCGCCTGCTTGTCAGCACGCAGCCGCTTGTGGATGCATTTGCCGACATGATCGATGACATCGTGGTGGTGCCTAACCGCCTGCGCAAAGAAGACTGGGGCTACTTGCAAAAACCGCGTCACCCAGTGGCGGGCAGAAAGCTACGGGTGGGTTGGGTTGGTGCACAGCAGCACCAGGGCGACCTTGAGCTGATTGCAGAAGTGGTGAAGGAAACCGCACAGGAGGTGGACTGGGTCTTCATGGGCATGTGGCCTGAAGGTGTGGACGAGTTCATCAAGGAGAAGCACGGCTCGGTATCTTTCTCAGAGTATCCGGCCAAGGTTGCGACGCTACAGCTGGATATTGCTTTAGCACCCCTTGAAGATAATGCCTTCAATGAAGCCAAGAGTAATTTGCGTCTATTGGAGTACGGTGCAATGGGGTGGTCGGTTATCTGTTCGGATGTTTACCCCTTCCGTACTAACGACCCGCCAGTTTGCCGGGTTGACGGCTCCAAGGAGCAGTGGCTGCGCGAGATCCGTGCAAGGTTGGCCAACCCCGAACAGGTATGGGCTGAGGGTGACAAACTGCGCGCTTGGGTGGATAAGCATTACTGGCTGGAAGAGCATCCTCAGGACTGGTACGCAGCACTGACATAAAAAAACTAAAGTTTGGTTTGCGCTGGGCGATATACAGGCATAAGCAGGATGCAACAGAGTCACTAAGACCAAGCATCACGACTAACCCAAGATTGAGTGAGGTGCCAAAATGCCAATCATCGTTAATAGCAACATTGCTTCCCTGAATGCCCAGCGTAACCTGAACATGTCCAATACTGCTTTGGCCAGTTCGCTGCAGAAACTTTCCTCTGGCCTGCGCGTAAACAGTGCCAAAGATGATGCGGCCGGTTTGGCAGTAGCGGAAGGTCTGACTTCCCAGATTCGTGGTAACAACCAGGGTGTACGCAATGCTTACGATGGCATTTCGGTAGCTCAAACGGCTGAAGGTGCTTTGGGTCAAGTTGGCAACAACCTGCAGCGTATCCGTGAAATTGCGGTGCAGGCATCCAACGGCTCCATTTCGAACGACAACCGCTCGCAGCTGCAAAAAGAAGTTGACCAGCTGACGCAAGAAGTATCCCGCATCATTACTACCACTAACTTTAACGGCACTGGTCTGCTGTCTGGTGGTTCTAGCCTTACCTTCCAGGTAGGTGCGTCGGGTACTACAAACAACCAAGTTGTGACAACCGGTGTTGAAATGTCAGGTATCAAGGGCTTCAGCTCAGACCTGACTGCAACGGGTACTGTGTCGGTTACTACCTCTGCCGCTGCGTCTGCTGCAATCTCTGCACTGGATACCGCGATCTCGACGGTAACTAACACTCGTGCAACGTTTGGTGCGATCCAGAATCGTTTTGAGGCAGTTATTGCCAATATGCAAAACTTTACTGAGAACCTCAGCGCATCGCGAAGCCGTATCATGGATACCGACTTTGCCGCCGAGACTGCTCAGTTGACCCGTAACCAGATTCTGCAACAGGCTGGTACATCCATCCTGGGGCAGGCTAACCAGGTACCGCAGGCAGCACTCTCCCTGCTGCGTGGCTAAGGTAGTTAGACAACGATATACATCACCTGATTTGGTACCTGTGTCCCTGGCTGCAAAGCTAGGGATTTTTTTTGGGATTTTTTTGAAGTTTTTAAAAAAATGGGCTCAAGAGTCCTAAAGAACTGACGATAGAGCGTTAGAGCGATTGGTATCAAAACCCGGGGAGCTCGCTTCCGAACCAAGTCGCCATAATAACGGAGTTTAAAAATGCCTATCATCGTAAACAGCAACATTGCCTCGCTTAATGCGCAGCGCAATTTGAACCAGTCCAACTCGGCACTGGCTTCTTCCCTGCAAAAGCTGTCTTCCGGCTTGCGCGTAAACTCTGCCAAGGATGACGCGGCTGGTTTGGCGGTTTCCGAAGGCTTGGCCTCGCAGATTCGTGGTAACAGCCAGGGTATCCGTAATGCCTACGACGGTATTTCGGTAGCCCAAACGGCTGAAGGCGCGCTGGGTCAGGTTGGCAACAACCTGCAGCGGATTCGCGAAATTGCAGTGCAGGCGGCCAACGGTTCCATTTCGAACGACAACCGCTCCCAGCTGCAGAAAGAGGTTGACCAGCTTACCCAGGAAGTTTCCCGGATCATTACCACCACCAACTTCAACGGTACTGCGCTGTTGTCCGGTGGTTCCAGCATTACCTTCCAGGTAGGCGCTTCCGGTACAACTAACAACCAAGTCACCACAACCGGCGTTGAAATGTCCAGTATCAAGGGCTTCAGCTCTGACCTGACTGCCACTGGTACCATCTCGGTTACGACTTCTGCTGCAGCTTCGGCAGCCATTTCGGCCCTGGATAACGCCATTTCGACGGTAACCAACACTCGCGCCACATTTGGTTCGATTCAGAACCGTTTTGAGGCTGTGATTGCCAATACACAAAACTACGTAGAGAACCTCAGTGCATCGAAGAGCCGTATCATTGATACCGACTTTGCATCTGAGACTGCCCAGCTGACTCGTAACCAGATCCTGCAACAGGCTGGTACGGCAATTCTGGGTCAGGCCAACACCGTGCCGCAGGCTGCTTTGTCCCTGTTGCGCTAAGGTGAGAAAAGTGGTTTCCCTCCTATAGTCTGGATTATGCTGTAGGAGGGAGTCCTTTTTACGAGGTACTTGTCATGCAAATTGGATCAGTAACCGGCGGTTTTCAACCGCTGGGCCTCACTGCCAAGCAACAGGTAGAGTTACCGCAACAACTCTCTAGTGATGGGGAAGTTGCGGCCACTGTTACGCCTGAAACGCTTAAGGCAGTCAGCGGTGTTAAAGAAGCGGAAGCAAAAGAGCAGGCGAAAAGCAAAGCTGACCAGCAGGCGTTCAGTCAGTCAGATTTGGCCGATGCCATCAAAAAGCTGAACGACACGGTAAAACTTTATAAAGGTGATCTGCAGTTTTCGGTAGACGACGATACCCAAATGCAGATTGTCAAGGTAGTAGACAGAAGCAGCAAGGAAGTTATCAGACAGATTCCTTCACCTGAAGTTATTCGTATTGCGAAGGCCATAGAGGATTTTCGCAGTATCTTGCTGCACGACGAGGCATAGCCTCGGGAGTAGATCATGGCCGCAATCACCACCGCCGGTAGCAACTTTGACGTACAGGGCCTGGTATCCCAGCTGATTTCGCTGGAACAGGCGCCCATGACGTCGAGCAAGAACCGCATCAGTGCTTACAACAACCAGATATCCTCGTTAGGCAAGTTAAAGTCTACGCTGTCCGAATTTCAGACGTCGCTGCGTGGCTTGATTTCTGGTTCCGCCCTGAATGCCAGTAAAACTGACAGCAGCGATGCCAGCACAGTGAAAGGTACGGCGGGCGCTACCGCAGCTGCAGGTACCTATGTGGTCAATGTCACTTCGCTGGCAGCGGCGCAAACGCTGGCGCTGACTAGCTACAACGGTAGCACTGGCAAGATCACGTCTAATACCCAAGATTTGGGTAATACCACCGGTGGTGATCTGAGTATTGCATTCGGGTCTGGCACGACACTTAATGTCACGATCGGTGCTAATGCTTCGCTGCAATCGATTAGCGATGCCATCAATGCCAAAGGCGGTGATGTGACGGCTTCGGTCGTCAATAGCGGTGCCGATGGCTACAAGCTGGCTTTGAGCAGTAAAAAGGCAGGGAATGACGGTGCCTTCTCTGTGACGGGGGGGGCTGCTTTAGGCTTGGGATTCCTGGATTTTGATCGCGGCAGTACTAATGCGGCCAACCTGGCCAAGCGCACCTCTGCGCCGAGTGATGCGCAGTTTACGGTCAACGGGGTGGCTATTACCGCTTCCTCCAACAAGGTAACCGAGGCATTGACCGGCTTGGAGTTGAACCTGTACAAGACCGGCACCGCCACGGTGACTGTGACTCGTGATGATGATGCAGTCATCAAGAATGTGCAGGCATTCGTCGACGGTTTCAACAAGATCAAAACCCAAGTCGATAGCATGTACAAGCAGGGCAGCAATCAGGTCACCGATGCCGATGGTAAAGTAATCGGCACTGCGGTTCGTCTTGATAATGGTGCCCGCATGATGATGCAGGATATAACGTCTGAGTTATCTATAGGTATTGCAGGCGTCTCACTGGAGTCAGGCCTTGGGTTCTTGTCCCAAGCAGGCATTTCTATACAAAAAGATGGGGCGCTCAAGCTGGATAGTGAAGAGTTCAAGAAAGCACTAAACAGGGATAGCGCTGCTGTGTACAAGTTGTTCAGCAATAGCAATACGGACGGTTATGCGGATCGTCTGAATGCCAAAATCAATAAAATGATGGGCCCGGATGGCATGGTGCAGGTCCGTACCGACAGCCTGAATCAGCAAGTAACGTACGAAAAGCAGAAGCAGGACCAGATCCAGGCGCGCTTGGACATGATGCAGAAGCGTTATCTGACGCAATTCTCGGCACTGGATGCTGCGTTGGCCAAAATGAAGAACCAAAGTAGCTATATGGCATCAATGCTTGGTTGATTTTAATAAGATACGGCAGGGTGATAATAAATGAATCGACTGGCATTGCAGCAATTGAACAAGGCGTACCAATCCGATGCGCTTGAGGCATCGGTGTATGGGGCTAGCCCTGTCGGTTTGATCGTGATGTTGTACGAAGGTGCCATATCGGCTTTGCGCAAGGCGCAGACGGAGATTGGGCGTAATAATTACATTGAAAAAGGCAAGCTTATCGGTAAAGGCCTGGACATCATCAATGGCCTCGATACGGTGCTCAACCTTGAAAAAGGTGGGGAGGTGACTTCCAACCTGCGTGAGTTGTATCTGTATATGAAGCATCGCCTTGGCGTGGCCAACATGAAGAATGATGCTGAGATTCTCGAAGAAATCATCACCTTGCTGGATGAGTTATTAGGAGCCTGGCGTCAGCTGGACAAGATGCAGGGGGCGGGTCATCGGGTTGGGCATGTCTGACATGCCTGACGTGGGAGCAGCAGTTTTGTTGCGCTATGCAGAGCTGACTCGAGAAATGCTAGCTTTGGCACAGCGCGAAGAGTGGGATGCCTGGTTGCTCCTGGGCGAGCAGCGTGACGAGTGTTTTACCCAGCTAAGTGAAAGCTCGCAAGTAGGCTCGCTGGATGAGGAAACACGTGCCATATTGGTAGAAACACTGCAGAGAAATCGACAGATGGAAGACTTGGTTGCCAATCGCCATCACGAGCTTTCCGAGTTGCTGCAGAGTTTACGCCAGCAGCAGAAGATTTCTACTACATACCGTTAGGTTTCTGCTGCTGTTTGGCCGCTCAGACTCAGGAGCCTGTGATGAATACTACCGATTGGTTGTTGTTTTTGATTGTGGTGTTGCAGTCCGGTATCGTTTTCTGGCTGTGGCGGCGCATTGACATGATCGAATCGGAGCGGCGGGTAGAGGCCAGTACCTTTGACCACCTGCAGCGCCAGATCAGTGCCATGCAACGCAGCCTGCAAGAAGCCTCGCAAGCCAAACCTGTCGAGGCGCCGTCAGCGCCCGTCATGCCTGCCAGAACCGTATTACGCCAGCAGCCCCTGGCCACCGCGGAGGGTGCGAGCCCTTACAATCAGGCGATCGAATTGTTCAAGCGTGGTTTTTCTACCGCCGACGTCGCAGAGCGCTGCGGCATCTCCCGCAGTGAAGCCGAATTGATACTGTCCCTTTACCGTAATAGCCCCACCGCATGATTTCGCCGTTGTTGCCGGGCCTGTCCGGTACGCAAACCGGTGCTTCCGAGCTAGCCGGTAGCTCGCTTACCCCCGCCCAGGCCATCAAGCTTGGCCGAGAGCAAGGTCGCTTATTGCTGGAGGCCAGCAGCACGCCGGTTCGCATGCCTGCGCTACAAAGTGGCGAAACCCTGCTGGCTCAAATCAGTGAACGGCTGCCCGATGGCAAGTTGGCCGCACAGATCAAAGGCGAGCCTTTCATCCTGACCGTGCCGCAAGACGGCACAGTAGAAGGCGATGCAGTCAGGCTGCGTGTAGCCGCGACGCAACCGCTGTCCTTTTTCCTGCTGGATGGCGACGACCTTAAACCCCCTGCCTCTGCGGCAGATCAGATCGCATCGCGGCAGTCGCAGGCGCTGGCCAACGCCATGCAGCTGGCCGCCAGCAGCGAAGGGGTGGCGCTGGAAACCCTGTCGCAGCCCACCGGCAAAATGCCGGCCTTCCAGACTGGCGAGTGGGTGATGGCCAAAGTAGCCGAGCGCTTGCCCGACGGCAGTGCGGCCGTACTGGTAAAAAATGCAGCCTTCACCCTGAAAGCCCCTGGTGATGGCCAAGCGCTACGCGCCGACCCGCTATTGCTGCGTGTGCGTAGCACCGAGCCGATGCTGAGCTTTCAGCAAGTGGACATGCCGCTGGCACCGGAAACCGACAAGTCTGCTGCTGTCACGTTCAGCACGGCATCACGCTATTTGTCCAGCCTGCTCAGCGTTGCCGGGGGGAGTAATGCGGCCAACCAGAGCCCAGGTGCAAGCCTGCTCACCCAGCTGCCGCCCGGCATGGCTGGCCAGCTCGCCACCGGTAGCAGCCAGCTGGCCGCCACCATTAACAGCCAGCTGGCTGCCGGCCTGGCCGCCACACCACCCGCCCTCCATACCACGGCAGCCCACGCAGCACTGCTGGCCGACCCGGCCCAGCCTGCACAGGAAAGCGAAACCCGCCTGAAGGCCACCGTTGAAAAAAGCGGTGTGTTTTATGAGGCGCACCAAAAAGCCTGGGCCAATGGCCGCTTGTCGCTGGACGAGCTCAAGCAAGAGCCGCAAGCCAGGCTGGCGAGTGCCCTGGCCCCCGAGCCCGCAGGCAAAAGTGCGGTCACGCAGGAAATCGGCCATCTGGTACAACGCCAGCTGGATACGCTGGAGCAAAAGCAGTTTGTCTTTACTGGCCAGGCTTGGCCCGGGCAGATGGTGCAATGGCAAATCCAGCCGGAAGAGCCCGGCGAGCGCGAAGGCAATGGGCAGCAGGACATGCGCGCCTGGCATACCAACCTGGCCTTAAGCCTACCGGCACTGGGCGGCTTGGCCGCACGTATCCGCATGGTGGGCAATCAGATACAGCTGACATTTGACACCGACAACCCCGAGGCTGCCGCCATGATCGAGCAGCACAGACAGCAGCTGGCAGGCTCTATGGAGGCCGCCGGTCTCGCCCTGGCCAGCTTGCAGGTAAGACATGAAACAGGCTCGCCATGATCACCGCCGCTCGGCGGTAGCCCTCAGTTATAAAGAAGGTGCCAGCGCCCCGTCTGTGGTGGCCAAAGGCTATGGCCAGATGGCGGAGCGCATTATCGAGCAAGCCAAAGAAGCCGGCGTATTCGTGCACGACTCGCCCGAGCTGGTGAACCTGCTGATGCAGGTAGACCTGGATAGCCACATTCCCCCCGAGCTGTACCGTGCCGTGGCCGAAATCCTGGCCTTCGTCTATTTTCTGGAACAACAAGCCAAAGGCGAAAAAATCGACTTTGCCCAGTGGCTGGCCATGCGCCGGCCACCTCCTCTTGCTGTGCAAACCAACTCTGGAGCCAATCAATGAAAGTGGGATATATCGGTCTGGGCATCATGGGCCGCCCGTGTGTCATCAACCTGTTAAAAGCCGGCTTTGATGTAACGGTCTGGGCACGCCGCCAGGCATCGGCCACGGCGCTGATCGATGCCGGTGCACACTGGGCACCCAGCGTGGCCGAGCTGGCCGCGCAAGTGGACGTGCTGATCAGTAATGTGTCGGATACCGTTGATGTCGAGCAGCTGCTGCTGGGCCCGGATGGTGTTGCCAGTACTGCCCGGCCAGGCCTGGTGTGCGTGGACATGAGCACCATCTCGCCGATTGGCGCCCGCGATATCGCGCAAAGGTTGGCCGCATCAGGGGTCACTTTCCTGGATTGCCCGGTATCCGGCGGTGAGGTCGGTGCCATCAATGGCACGCTCACCATCATGGTGGGCGGTGACGCCGCCGCGCTGGACAAGGTCCGTCCGGTACTGGCTGCCATGGGGCAGACCATTACCCACATCGGGGATAGCGGTGCCGGCCAGGTCGCCAAGGCTTGTAACCAGATTGCCGTGGGTGTCGGTATTGCCGCCGTAGCCGAGGTGATGAAGCTGGCGCAGGCTTGTGGTGTGGACCCGGCGCCGGTACGTCAGGCACTGCTGGGTGGCTTTGCTGGCAGCAAGGTGCTGGATGTGCATGGCCAGCGCATGATAGACGACAACTACGCTCCCGGCTTCAAGGCCAAGCTGCATCAGAAAGATATGGGGATCGTGCTGGATACCGCGCGTGAGCTGGGCATACGCCTGCCAGAGGCTGAACGCGTGGCGGGCCTGATTAGCCAGCTGGTTGCCCAGGGCGAAGGCGAGCTGGACTCGTCTGCCATTGCGCGGCTGATCTGGGCAGATAACGCCTGATGTCAACAAGGCCGCCTGGGATGGGCGGCCTTGTGATGAACGTCAGGTATGGCGCTGTGTTATTCCACGTTCTGGATCTGCTCGCGCATTTGTTCGATCAGCACTTTCAGCTCTACCGAGGCCTGGGTGGTTTCGGTGGATACCGACTTGGAGCCTAGTGTATTGGCTTCGCGGTTCAGCTCTTGCATCAGGAAGTCCAGACGTTTGCCGACCTGGCCACCGGTTTTCAGGATGCGGCGTACTTCTGCCAGGTGGGTCGTCAGGCGCTCCAGCTCTTCATCTACATCGATCTTCTGGGCAAACAGCGCAAATTCTTGCTTGATGCGATCGTCGTCTACGTTACCCAGGGCCTCTTGCAGGCGTGCGGCCAACCTGGTGCGGTACGCTTCCAGAATGACCGGCAGGCGTGGTTTAACGTCTGCGATAATGCGGTCCATGCCGCTGATGCGGTCTTGCAGTACCTGGGCCAGTTTGCTGCCCTCGCGCCCGCGGGTATCACGGAAGTCGCCCAGGACGGCGTTCAGGCCGTCCAGGCACAGCTGGTGCAGCACTTCCGGCGCTAGCGAGTTCGATTTGAGCACGCCGGGCCAGCGCAGCAGTTCGCCCATGCCCAGGTCGCGTACTTGCGGTGCCAGCTCGCGTACTTCCGCACTGACCGCCAGCAGGCGTTGTACGGTGTCGCGGTTCAGCTCCAGCTGTGGGGTATCATTGTCGGTCTGGTTCAGGCCGATACGGCATTCCACTTTACCGCGGGTCACGCGGCCGCCGATCAGCTCGCGCAATTGCGGTTCGATAATGCGCAGCTCTTCCGGCAGGCGCATTTGCACGTCAAGATAGCGGTGGTTGACTGCACGCAGTTCAATCGATAGCAGGCCGCCCGGAAACTCGCGGGTGGTAGAGGCAAAGCCGGTCATGCTTAAAATCATGGGGGCTCCCGAAACAGAATGAATAATTGGAAACAGACCCCGGATCGTTCTATCGATCCAGAGGCTGGCACACTATAACAATGGACACTACGCAATCCAAGCAGCGCGCACTACCGGTAGGCACCCGGCTGGAAGATTACACGGTGGTGCGCAGCCTGAGCTCCGGCGGCTTTAGCGAGGTTTACCTGGCGCTCGACCAGTACGACCGCAAATACGCTATCAAGGAATATCTGCCGCTTTCCATGACCGGGCGGCGCGGGCAGACCGATGTCACGGTGCTGAACGAGCTCGATCGGGAAGCGTTCAAGCTGGGGTTGAAGTGTTTCTTTGAAGAGGCACGCATTCTGGCAGCCATTCAACACCCGAATATTGTGCGGGTGACGAACTTCTTTCGTGCCCACCAGACGGTCTACATGGTGATGGACTATACCGAAGGCAGACCGTTGGCCAAGGAGATCGAGCTGTCCCCCAAGGGCCTGGCCGAGCCACGCCTGCGCCGTTTGTTTGCCGAGCTGATCGGCGGCCTGCGCGAGGTGCATCTGCAGCACCTGCTGCACCTGGATATCAAGCCGGCCAACATCTATCTGCGCCGTAACGGTACGCCTGTGCTACTGGATTTTGGCGCCGCACGGCAGACGCTGGGCCGGGTACAGCACCTGGCCAGCATGTTTACCCCGGGCTACGCGGCACCCGAGCAGTACGATGCCCAAGCCAAGCTGGGGCCGTGGACGGATATCTATGCGCTGGGGGCCTGCATGTACGTGGCGATGGGCGGGGACAAGTTGCAGTCTGCCGACCAGCGCCTGAAACAAGACAAAGTGGTGCCGGCCAGCAAGGCCTTTGCTCGCTATTATTCATCCGAACTGCTGGCGCTGGTGGACGAGTGCCTGGGCTTGGACCCGCTGACCCGCCTGGCTAGCCTGAGCGAGATGCAAAAGCGGCTGCGTGACAAAAATTATGTGACTCCCGAGCCACCGCGCGGCGTAGCCGCCTGGCTTGGCCGGCTGATGGGGCGATAAGCATGAAGTTTGCCATGGCGGTAGATACCCGGGTCGGTGGCCGCCCCTATAACGAAGACCGCATCGGGGTAGTCTGTACCCAGCAAGCCCAGCTATTGGTACTGGCCGACGGCATGGGCGGCCACGCCCATGGCGAGGTCGCGGCACAGATAGCCGTAGACGTGTTTAGCGAGCTGTTCAAAAAAGCCGCCAAGCCCAAGCTGCAGCATCCGCGGCGCTTTTTGCTCAATGCCGGGCAAGAATCTCATCAGGCCATACTGGACCACGCCATTCGCCACCGTATGAGTGAAGTGCCCAGTACCACGCTGGTGGTCGCGGTGATTCAGGATGGCGAGGCCTGGGTGGCGCATGCTGGCGATTCGCGTTGCTATCTGCTGCGTGACGGCCAGGTCGTCTGGCGCACGCATGACCATAGCCATGTACAGCGCCTGATTGATACCGGTTTTCTGAACGAGGCCGACGCGCACGACCACCCGGCGCGCAACCGTATCTACAACTGCCTGGGGGCCATCGGTGAGCCGGATATCGAGCTGGCCGAGACTCACGCGTTGAGGCATGGCGATACGCTGCTATTGTGTTCCGATGGCGTATGGGGGCCACTGCGCGACGATGAAATCGCCCGCTCTTTTGCAGGCCGCCTGCCCGCCATGGTGGTGCCGGCCCTGCTGAGCGTGGCGGACAAGCGCGCCGGCGTGCACAGCGATAACCTGAGCGCCATTGCCTTGCAGCTGTTATCTGATGAACAGTTTGTGCCAGGGCGTGATGGTTTCATCGATAGTGAAACCCTGGTGGATACCCAGGCAGAACAAACCTGGCAATCCACCCTGATGGACAGCGAGCTGACCCAGGGCTTGCCGCGCGGCTGACAGGCGTCAGCCCGCTGGCGCTTTGCGTTAGAATGCCGCTTTCTGACGCACCTCGAGAAACCGCATGCGCCCATCCCAACGCGCCGCAGATGCCCTGCGCACCGTCCGTCTTACCCGTCACTACACCAAACATGCCGAAGGCTCGGTGTTGATAGAGTGTGGTGATACCAAAGTGATCTGCACCGCCAGCGTAGAAGAGTCGGTGCCGTCATTCCTTAAAGGCAAAGGCCAGGGCTGGGTAACGGCAGAATACGGCATGCTGCCACGCTCTACCGGTAGCCGCATGCGCCGCGAAGCCGCCAGTGGCAAGCAGTCTGGCCGCACGCAGGAAATCCAGCGCCTGATTGGCCGTAGCCTGCGCGCTGTGGTGGATCTGCACAAGCTGGGCGAGCGCCAGATCCTGATCGATTGCGATGTGATTCAGGCTGATGGCGGCACCCGTACCGCCAGCATTACCGGCGCGTTCGTGGCGCTGGCCGATGCCATTGCCGGGCTGATGGCGGCGGGCAAGCTGGCAGAAAGCCCTTTGCGTGATCATGTGGCGGCCATCTCGGTAGGGGTAGTGGCTGGCCAGCCGGTGCTGGACCTGGACTATGTCGAGGATTCCGGCTGCGAAACCGATATGAATGTGGTGATGACGGGCGATGGCCGTTTTATCGAGGTACAAGGTACGGCAGAAGGTGCGCCGTTTAGCCGTGACGAGATGAACGCGCTGATGGCGCTGGCAGAAAAAGGCATTGGCGAGCTGGTAGCACTGCAAAAGCAAGCGCTGGCAAGCTAGCCAGGCGTGTGCGGCCAACCTTGGCGGGCAACGCCGCCATCATGAAAAAAGGGCACCTTGCGGTGCCCTTTTTTCATCCTGCAGCCGGATTACTTGGCAGCGGAAGCGGCTTTTTTAGCCTTAACAACTTTTTTCTCGGCTTTCTTTTCAGCTTTCTTTTCTACTTTCTTTTCAGCAGCAGGTGCGGAAGCAGCAGGCTTCTTGGCATCAGCAGCGAAACCAGCGGAAGCAGCAACAGCGAAAGCCAGACCAGCAGCAACCAGAGTCAGTTTTTTCATGGTGAAATCCTTTGCAAAAGTAGGGTATACACGTTGAACTCAACGCCTGGCGCCATGGTATGTAGCTGCAGGCCGCTTGTCTGTTATGAATTGTTCATCGTTGTATCGCTTTGTTGCTCAGGCCAGCACAAGGTAAAACGGACACCCCCTAGCGTGCTGTCATCGATGCGTATATGGCCATGGTGGGCTAGCATGATCTGCTGCACGATAGCCAGGCCCAGGCCATAGCCCGCCTGGTTTTTGTCCCGGCTGGGGTCTAGCCGCACAAACGGTTCCAGTACGCGGCTACGGTCGGCCGCCGCAATGCCATGCCCGTTATCCGCCACGCTGAGCAGTTGCTCGCCATTGAGCACCTGAAAGCCCAGCTCGATCTCGCCCCGGCCGTAGTTGGCCGCATTGATCAGCAAGTTATCCAGCGCGCGCGCCAGCAGGGTAGGGTCGCCGTGCAGGTTGTCCTGGAAGACCCGCAGCCTTACCCGCAACTGCGGGTGATGGCTGGTCAAGTCGTCCAGGCGTTGGCGTAGCCAGGCGTGGGCGGGCAGGGTGACGGGCTGCATGGGCAAGTCGGGGCGGCCCAGGCGGGCGTGTAGCAGCAGCTCGTCAATGAGCGAGCCGATGCTGCTCAGGTCGCGCTCTATGCCGTCGTGTACCGGGTTGGCCGCATCCACATCCAGCAGTGCCAGGCGGTAGCGTAGCCGCGCCAGTGGCGTGCGTAGCTCGTGGGCTACCGCATTGATCAGGGTTTGTTTGCTTTCCAGCAGCCGCTCCACGCTTTCGGCCATGTGGTTGAAACCCCGTGCCAGCGGCTGCAAGCCAGAGGCAGGCGCCAGACTCACCCGTGCCTGAAACTGCCCCTGGCTGAGCTGTTTGGCCGCGTTTTCCAGCTGTACCAGCTCGCTCCAGTGTGGCCGCATCCACAGCAGTACCGGGATGGCCAGCGACAGGCCAATCATGGTGAGTAGCGCGTAGTCCAGCCATTTGAGTTCGTGCATGAACACCAGATAGCTCATGGGCCCGGCCACCAGGGCGTAGGGCGACTGCTTAACCCGCTGCAGGTAGGTCAGGTCGTCTTCCAGCATCACGATATCGCCGCGCAGCAAGGCCTGCATGGATTGCGCATCCAGCGGCAGGCTTTGCAGCGGCTGCAGGGCCACGTTGAAATCCAGTTCGTGGTCCAGCTTGGCCAGCTCCGCCGGCCATTGCTGCTGCGGTACCCCATCCAGCGTGTGCTCGATCAGCGTCAGCGTGGTTTTCAGCAGGTCCGCCAGCGCGCGGTCGCCGGCTTTTTCGGCGACCTCCTTGTACACCAGGCCTGCCAGCGACACGGCCACCAGAAAGCTGAAAATCAGTAACAGGTAAAACTGGATAAACAGTTTGCGCATGGTTTACCAGCCCGCAGGCGAGAACAGGTAGCCTTTGTTGCGCACGGTCTTGATGCGCTGCGGGGCCAGCGGGTCATCGCCCAGCTTTTTGCGCAGGCGGGAAACCGCAATATCGATGCTGCGGTCCAGGCCGTCGTAGCTCAGGCCACGCATCACGCGCAGCAGGGTATCGCGGTCTTGCACCTCGCCAGCGTGGCTGGCCAGCTGCCATAGCAGGTCGAAATCGGAGGTGGACAGCGCGATGCGCTCGCCATCCAGCAGCACCTCGCGGCAGGGCTCATCAATCACCAGCGTGCCAAACGTCAGGTGCTGTGGCTGGCTGGCCACGGCGGTCGTGGCGTGGCCCGCTGGCTGGTGCTGGCGCAACTGGGCGCGCAGGCGGGCGGCCACCACGGCGGGCGGGGTGGTTTTGAGGATGTAGTCGTTGGCACCCAGCTCCAGCCCCAGGATGTGGTTCATGTCGCTATCCAGCGAGGTCAGCATCACGATGGGGCCGTGGAAGGTTGGCCGCAGCTCGCGGCACAGGGTCAGGCCGTCTTTACCGGGCAGCATGATATCCAGCAGGATCAGTGCAGGCTGCACGCGGGCAACGGCATCCAGCGCGGTATCCCCGCGTGGCTCGATGATCACGTCCAGATCGTGGCGCGCCAGGAAGTCGCGCATCAGCGCGGCCAGCTCGGCGTCGTCCTCAACAAAAAGCACGGTATGTTTCATGGCGACAGACAACAGCAGTAAAACGCCAGAGTATCCTCTGCCCCCCTGGTGGCGGCAAGACACCAGTAGCGGCGTGACTGTAGCAAGATGTTGCCGTGCGCTGGCACGCCATGTGAAGGCGCGCTGGCCATGGTTGACCTTCCCCGGCCCGGGCCGGATAATCCGCACTCTTTTCAAATGCTTACGGCCCCGCCGCCTTATTGATGACCGCAGCACCCAAAGCCCTGCCGCCGCGCACCCTGTCCGTTGCCCCGATGTTGGACTGGACTGACCGCCACTACCGCTACTTTGCCCGCCTGATTACCCGCCATACCTGGTTGTATACCGAGATGGTGACCACCGGCGCGCTGCTGTACGGCGACGTGGGCCGCCACCTGCGTTACCACGAGGCCGAGCACCCCATCGCACTGCAACTGGGCGGCAGCGAGCCGGACGAGCTGGCGCGCTGCGCCCGTCTGGCACAGGAATGGGGCTATGACGAGGTCAACCTGAACGTGGGCTGCCCGTCGGAGCGGGTGCAGAAGGGTGCATTTGGCGCCTGCCTGATGGCCGAGCCACAGCTGGTGGCCGACTGCGTGAAGGCCATGCGCGACGCGGTGGACATCGATGTTACCGTCAAGCACCGCATTGGTATTGATGACATCGACAGCTACGACATGATGCGGGCGTTTGTCGATACCGTGGCCGACGCCGGCTGCCGTACCTTCATCGTGCACGCGCGCAACGCCATCCTGAAGGGCCTCAGCCCCAAGGAAAACCGCGAGATCCCGCCGCTGAAATACGACTACGTGTACCGCCTGAAGCAGGAGCGCCCCGACCTGGAGATCCTGATCAACGGCGGCATCAAGACCAACGCCGAGATTGCCGGCCACCTGCAGCACGTAGACGGCGTAATGGTTGGCCGCGAGGCCTACCACAACCCCTACCTGATGGCCGCCTGGGACGCGCAGTTCTACGGCGATGCCCACGACGTGCCGTCGCGCGGCAAGGTGGTGGAAGCGCTGTTGCCTTATATTGCCGACCGCTTGCAAGACGGCAGCAGCGTGCGCCACATCGCCCGCCACGTGCTGGGCCTGTTCCACGGCGAGCCCGGTGGCCGCCAGTGGCGCCGCATGCTGTCCGACGCCAAAGAGCTGAAAGACGCCGACGAAAGCCTGCTGATCCGCGCGCTGCTGGCCACGCACGGTTGAACTGTCACGCAGTCCTTGTAAGATAGCCCTGTCATCCCGTGCCCGGTTCGCCGGGCCCAGGCTGCCGACAAGGTGCCAATCCAGGTCTTGCCGGACCCGGCACCGCCGGGCCGCACCGCAACGTACCTGAGTTCGCAGCCTTCCTGTTTACAAGTCCCCCCCTGTTTGCCCGGCAATCAGGGTGGGGCATCAATCTGCGCCCGGCTTGCCGGGCTTTTGGGTTTTATGGCGAGTACCCCTGCCAACAGCAAGGTTGGCCGCAGTACCCGCCCCGGAGCAAAGCATGATCAATAAACTGGTACTGGCCAGCAATAATGCCGGCAAGCTCAAAGAATTTGCTGCCCTGCTGGCCCCGCTGGGCATCGAGGTCATTCCGCAGGGCCGTCTGAACGTGCCCGAATGCCCCGAGCCGCACTATACCTTTCTGGAAAACGCGCTGGAAAAAGCCCGCCACGCCAGCCATGTGACCGGCCTGCCGGCACTGGCCGACGATAGCGGCATCTGCGTGGAAGCACTGGGCGGCAAGCCCGGCGTGCTGTCGGCGCGCTACGCTGGCGAGCCCAAATCGGACGAGCGCAATAACGCCAAGCTGGTAGAAAAACTGCAGGGTAAAGACAACCGTCGCGCCTATTACTACTGCGTGCTGGTGTTGGTACGCCACGCCGACGACCCGCAGCCGCTGGTGGTAGACGGCGCCTGGTACGGTGAGGTGGTGGACACCCCGTCCGGCAACGGCGGCTTTGGTTACGACCCGCACTTCTGGCTGCCCTCGCACGGCTGCACCGTGGCGGACCTGCCGGCCGACGCCAAGAACGCCATCAGCCACCGTGGCCAGGCCATGCAGGCGCTGCTGGCCAAGCTGCAGGCGCAACTGGCATGAGCGTGATCGATCTGTCTGCGCTCAAAGGCGGCCTCAAAGAGCTGCCGCCGCTGTCGCTCTACATCCACTTCCCCTGGTGCGTAAAGAAATGCCCGTACTGCGACTTCAACTCGCACGAGTTCAAGCCGCAGGACGGCAGCATCGCCATCCATGACGCGGCCAACGTTGGCCGCAACGGCATAGGGCAGGGCTTTGACGAGATGGCCTACGTGGACACGCTGCTGCGCGACTTCGAGCTGAGCCTGCCCGCCATCTGGGGCCGCCCCATCACCACTATCTTTATGGGTGGCGGCACCCCCAGCCTGTTCAGCCCGCAGGCCATGGACGCGCTGCTGTCCGGTCTGCGCGCCCGTGCGCGTATCCACCCGGACGCCGAAATCACCATGGAGGCCAACCCAGGCACCTTCGAGCTGGAACGCTTTGCCGGCTACCGCGCGGCGGGCATAAACCGCCTGTCCATCGGTATCCAGAGCTTTGACCCCGGCCACCTCAAAGCGCTGGGCCGCATCCACGACGGCGACGAAGCCCGCCGCGCGGTAGAGATCGCGCTGACGCACTTCGATAACGTGAACCTGGACCTGATGTACGCGCTGCCGCAGCAAACGCTGGCGCAGGCGCTGGCCGACATCGATACCGCCATCGGCTACGGCGTGAGCCACATCTCGGCCTACCACCTCACCATCGAGCCCAACACCCTGTTTGCCGTGCAGCTGCCGGCCAACCTGCCGGACGACGACCTGTCGGCCGATATGCAAGAGGCCATCGAGGCGCGGCTGGAGGCCGCCGGCTACGTGCACTACGAAACGTCGGCCTTCGGCAAGCCCGGCCGCTTTGCGCGCCACAACGTCAACTACTGGCAGTTTGGCGACTACGTCGGCATCGGTGCCGGTGCGCACGGCAAGATCAGCGCCCACGACGGCATCGTGCGCGAGATGCGCTACAAGCAGCCGGCGGCCTATATCCAGGCGGTAGCCGACGGCCAGCCGGTGCACACCCGTAACAAGGTTGGCCGCAAAGACCTGCCGTTCGAGTTCATGATGAACCTGCTACGCCTCACTGGCGGCTTTGAAAGCAGACTGTTCACCGAGCGCACCGGTTTGCCGGTATCCTGTATCCAATCACAATTGCAGCAAGCACTGGCCGAGGGTCTGATCGAACAGGACCTTACCCACATCCGCCCCACGCTGAAGGGCCAGCGCTTTCTGAACGAACTGTTAACCCTGTTCCTGCATGAAGAAGGAGAAGTCTGATGGCAAAAGAAATCATCCATACCGATAAAGCCCCGGCCGCAATCGGCGCCTACTCGCAAGCCGTGAAAGCCGGCAACACCGTGTACCTGTCCGGCCAGATCCCGCTGGACCCGGCCACCATGACCGTGGTGGAAGGCGGTTTTGCTGCTGAAACCCACCAGATGTTCAAAAACCTGCAAGCCGTGTGCGAAGCCGCCGGCGGCAGCCTGGACCAGATCGTGAAGCTGAATGCCTTCCTGACCGACCTGTCCAACTTTGGCACTTTCAACGAAATCATGGGCCAGTACTTCAGCCAGCCGTTCCCGGCCCGCGCCGCCATCGGGGTGGCCAGCCTGCCTAAAGGCGTACAGGTAGAAGCCGACGCCGTGATGGTGCTGGGCGAGTAAGCTTTTACCTCGTGGTGACAAACAAAAAGCGGCCTGCGGGCCGCTTTTTGTTTGCGCTAGTGGAGGTGGGGTTGGCCGCAGGGCGGAGTCATTATGGTTTTGACATGATGGTAATTGGCGAGTACGCTGCCTGATATTGATGGAAATTAACGGCTTTCAGTGCATTTATGTTGTAGTGTCACGGTGGATAAAAAGCTGAATATACATTTGGAGGTGATAAGCACAATGGCTGGTACAGTTAATCAATATGGCCTTGGTCGTTATATTCCAAGTGATATAAAACAAATGATTAGACAGCGCTGTGGTTTTGGTTGTGTTATATGTGGAACAGCATTTTATGACTATGAGCATTTTGATCCTGAGTTCAAACATGCTAAGGAGCATAATCCTGAAGGTATGACTTTGTTGTGTTCTCAGTGTAATCAAGATAGAGCACGAGGACGACTATCCGCATATACTGTTGCCAAAGCAAATAAAAATCCAAAATGCCTGCAGAAAGGATTCTCTAATCAGTTTTTTGATTTTTGGGATAAGCCAATAGAAGTATTTTTTGCTGGCTCAAGATTTTTTGACTGCAAAAATATTATTGTAATTAATGAATATCCCATTTTGTCCATATTGCCCCCGGTGTCATTGGGCATGCCAATGCGGTTGGCGGGTCTGTTAACCGATGGGTGCGGTAAGGAGGTGATTTGGATAAAAGAGAATGAGTTTGCACTCAACTCTGATACTTGGGATATTGAGTGTGTAGGTCCTCTGATAACTGCTAGGAGCGGGAAGGGAGATGTTTGTTTAAGAATTAGATTGCAGCCTCCATCAGCAATTGTAATAGAGCGGGTCGAAATGCTTTTTTCTGGTGTCAGGTTGTCTGGCAATGAAAATGAGCTAAGACTGTCTCTTGATGGCAAAGGCTGGAGTACTATAGCAAGCTGTAGTGTGGAGAGTTGTTATACAGGGTTATCGTTAAGCAATGGGAGACCTGCAGCTGCTAATGATCCAGTATTCTAAATGTCACGATGGGCTGGAATAAAGTCCCGCGTTTATCATGGATCTTCACCGCATCGCGGCCAACCTTTTTGTTTTGTGGTGCCGCTGCGCGGCAGATGAACATGCCGCTGTCCGCGCGGCGGCGGGGTACTTTCTTTTGCGTCGCCAAAAGAAAGTACCCAAAAAAAAGGCGACCCGGGGCTGCTCGAAACCCCGTGCCAAACGGCCCGCCCCAGGCGCCGCCGAACTCGTCCCTCGCTAGCGGCTCGGAACTCAAACAAATCGGCGTCTTAAAACCTGGGGCAAACCGTTTGGCCCGGCTCGCGCCAACGGGGCAGGGTGGCATCGGTGCGGTTCTATTAATTGACTAGTTTGTGTGCTTTGGGCCTTGAATGCTTTTGTAGTCTTAAAAGCTTGGCCGTAAACATTTGCTTTACTGCGGCCAACCTTGTGCAGCGACCCTGTGCCCCCTTGGGGAGCGCCGGTAAAAAGCCCACCGCAAGGTTTTAAGCAGCCGATTTGTTTGAGCCCGGAGCCGTTAGCGTAGGGCGAGTTCGGCAGCGCCTTGCGGTGGGCTTTTTGCCGGGGTTTCGCGGACCGCGGGGGCGAGGGGGGATGAAAGGGGGCGGCGACCCGCCCCCTTCCCGTCAGCCGGGCGGAACCGGCTGTAATTATTATCCGCGAAGCGGATTCCAGACCTTTCATGTTGTCGCACGACAAAATTAAATGCGACCAACCTTGCACCGCTTGCCCGCGTTACCCACAAAAAAGCCCGCTCATTCGAGCGGGCTTTGGCTTGCTGGCTGTATGGCCAATAAAAACGATCAGCCGTTCTGGCGTGCCAGCTGTGGCGCATCTGCGTGCACGTCGCCGGCGGCGATGCAGGCGGCGGCGGTGAACAGCACGTCGGTGGAGCTGTTCAGTGCGGTTTCGGCCGAATCCTGTACCACGCCGATGATGAAGCCGACGGCGACCACTTGCATGGCCACGTCGTTGCTGATGCCGAACAGGCTGCACGCCATGGGGATCAGCAGCAGCGAGCCGCCAGCTACGCCGGAGGCGCCGCAAGCGGCGACGGTGGACAGCACCGACAGCAACAGGGCGGTGGGCACATCGACATGGATACCCAGTGTATGCACGGCGGCCAGGCTCAGTACCGAGATGGTGATGGCAGCACCGGCCATATTGATGGTGGCACCCAGCGGGATGGACACGGCGTAGGTGTCTTCATTCAGGCCCAGTTTCTTGCACAAGTTCATGTTCACCGGGATGTTGGCCGCCGAGCTGCGAGTGAAGAAGGCGGTGACGCCGCTTTCGCGCAGGCAGGTGAAGACCAACGGGAACGGGTTGCGGCGGATGGTCAGGCCGACGATCAGCGGGTTCACCACCAGCGCGATGAACAGCATGGCGCCCACCAGTACCAGCAGCAGCTTGCTGTAACCCAGCAGCGCCGACAGGCCGGTGGTGGCTACCGCTTCGGCTACCAGGCCGAATACGCCGATCGGGGCAAAGCGGATGATCACGCCCACGATGCGCGACACGCCATCGGCCAACTCGTTCAGCAGGGTTTTGGTGCTGTCGCTGGCGTGATGCAGTGCCATGCCCAGCGCGACGGCCCAGGTGAGGATGCCGATATAGTTGCCGGTAGCGATGGCGTTGATCGGGTTATCCACAATCTGGAATACCAGGTTATTCAGCACCTGGCCAATACCGCCTGGCGGCGTGGTGCCGGTCGCGGCAGCCACCAGTTGCAGCGTGGAGGGGAAGGCAAAGCTGGCCAACACGCCGGTAACGGCGGCCAGGAAGGTGCCCAGCAGGTACAGGGTGAGTACCGGGCGCATATTGGTTTGCACGCCCTGCTTTTTATTGGCAATGGCGCTGGCCACCAGCACGAATACCAGCACCGGTGCCACGGCCTTCAGGCCTTTGACGAACAGGCTGCCCAGGAAGGTCAGCGATTTGGCGGTATCGGGGGCAACGCTGGCCACGGCAATACCGGCCAGCAAACCGATCACGATCTGCAGCACGATGCTGCCGTTCATGATGCGGTGGATCAGGGTAGGGTTCTGCTGCATAGGGGTTCCACGGTTCTGTCGTTATAGGTATCTGGCATGCCTGCGGGCGCGCCGGGCTGGCTTGCGGCCAACCTCCAAGACGATTCAAAACTGCAGAACAATCAAACGGGTAACGCCGTACAAGCAACAGCGCGCGCAGTGTAGCAAATTTTTATTGGTGACAGAATCCTGTATCCAAAAGCTGTCAACTGTCACCATTGTCAGCCTGGTAAAAACAATCTGTTTACCTGCGCCCGCTTTATGCAGCTGTTACCAGCATGGCCTAATGGTGGCTGACCAGTTTGCGCCCCGTTTGCCTGCCGTGTCGCAGGCCAACGCCAGCCCCAAGGAGCCCCGCATGCGCCAGCTTTACCCTTACCAGATCGTGAATGTGTTTGCCGAAAGCCGCTTTGGCGGCAACCCGCTGGCGGTGTTTACCGATGCCACGGGCCTGTCCGATGCCGACATGCAGCTGATTGCACGGCAGTTCAACCTGTCCGAGACGGTGTTCATCCACCCCGGCGACGATGCCGCGCTGGCCAGCTTGCGCATCTTCACCCCCAGCTACGAGCTGCCGTTTGCCGGCCACCCCACGATTGGTAGCGCAGCGGTGCTGCACGCGCTGCGCCAGCCGGGCGACGCCTTTACGCTGCGTACGCAGGCCGGGCTGATTCCGATCACACTCAACGATGGTGTGTTCCGCCTGACTGCCGTGGCTGCCACGCAGCGTGCGGCCAACGTTGGCCGCGCCGACGCCGCCGCCATGCTGGGGCTGGACGAGGCCGACATTGCTCTAGCGCCGGTGTGGGTGAATGCCGGCAGCGAGCAAATGCTGATCCGCCTGGCCAGCCGCGACGCAGTGCTGCGTGCCCGCCCGGACCATGCCCTGTTTACGCGCCACGCCACGCTGCGCCCTGGCCGTAGCGTGGCTTACCTGTGGTACCAGGCCGACGGCGTGGCCACGGTGCGGCTGTTCTTTGAACAGCAGGGTAGCGTGATCGAAGACCCGGGTACCGGCAGCGCCTGCGCCAACCTGGGCGGCTGGTGCGCGCTGAACGGCCTGGCGCCGCTGTCGTGGCGCATCGAGCAGGGTGCTGCCATTGCGCGCCCCAATGTGCTGTATCTGGACGTGGCGGCCGATGGCAGTGTGCAGGTAGGCGGCAAAGTACAAGCGGTGGCCGACGGGGTATTCACCTTGCCCTAAGGCCAGGTGTTTCCCACAATAAAGGCAGCCGCGGCTGCCTTTTTGTCTTTTGCCGCGACCCCGGCGTTGCGAATACGCCCGTGGCGGCCACCGCTGGCCGGCCAGCCATTGACGCTGCCCCGGTGCGCTGATAGCTTTCTGCGCTACGGCTAGAGCCGTAGCTCGAAACAGGCGTTTGATGGCATGAGGGGTGCCGGACGCCCAAAACACAATACGAGGGAGTACAGATGAAGACATTTGCAAAACTGGCCGCAGTCACCGCCCTGACCCTGTGCAGCAGCCTGGCGCTGGCCGCCGGCGCGGGTGGTACCTGGAAAACCATCGATGACGAAACCAAGCAAGCCAAGGCGCTGGTGGAAATCACCGAAGCGGCCAATGGCGAGCTAAGTGGCAAGATCATCAAACTGTTTGCCAACCCCGATGCGGTCTGCGACAAGTGCGAAGGCGCATTGAAAGGCAAGCCGGTCGTGGGCATGACCATCCTCACCGGACTGAAAAAAGATGGTGACGGCTGGGAAGGCGGCAAGATCCTGGACCCGAAATCGGGCAAGGTCTACAGCGCCAAAGCCAAGCTGGCCGATGCAGGCAAAAAGCTGGAAGTACGTGGCTTCCTGGGCGTGGCACTGCTGGGCCGTACCCAGACTTGGGAACGCCAGTAAGCGCGCTGCGCAGCCTTAGCCTGGCGGCTGGCTAGCGGCCGGGTTGTTATCGAAGCGGGATGGCTTGTGCCATCCCGTTTTGCATTGGGTACAATCGCAGCATGAACGCTACCGTCGACATCGCCAGCCAGCCCATCGTGGCGGCCGCCGCCACCGCCAAAAGGCTGGAAAAGCTGGGCCTGACCCGCCGTTTCGACCTGGTGCTGCACCTGCCGCTGCGCTACGAGGATGAAACCCACCTCTACCCCATACAGCAGGCGCCGTACGGCCAGGCGGTACTGGTGGAGGGCGAGGTGACCCACTGCGAGGTGCAGTTCCGCCCGCGCCGCCAGCTGGTGGCGCAAATCGAAGACAAAAGCGGCAAGCTGGTGCTGCGCTTCATCCACTTCTACCCCAATACCCAGCAGGCGCTGGCCAAAGGCCGCCGCGTGCGTGCGTTGGGCGAGGTGCGGCGCGGGTTCTTTGGCGACGAGATGGTGCACCCCAAGCTGCGCGAGGTGCACGAGGGCGACCCGCTGGCCGACAGCCTTACGCCGGTCTACCCCACGGTCAATGGCCTGTCGCAGCCGGTGCTGCGGCGGCTGATCCACGCCGAACTCAAGGCGCAGCCCATCCCCGAAACCCTGCCCGACGAAGTGCGTCGCCGCCTGGGGCTGATGCCGCTGGCCGACGCCGTTCACCTGCTGCACCGCCCCGGGCCGGAGTATTCCGCTACCCAGCTGACCGACGGCAACCTGCCGGCCTGGCAGCGGTTGAAATTTGACGAGCTGCTGGCACAGCAGCTGTCCATGCGCCTGGCCTACCGCGCACGGCGCGAGGGCAGCGCGCCGGTGATTCAGGGTGACGGTAGCCTGCGTACGCAGCTGGCGGCCAACCTGCCATTTGCGCTGACCGGCGCGCAGCAAAAAGTGCTGGGCGAGATCGTGGCCGACCTGGCGCAGCCGCACCCGATGAACCGCCTGCTGCAAGGCGACGTGGGCAGCGGCAAGACCATTGTGGCCGCCATGGCTGCGCTGGCGGCGATCGAGGCGGGGTTTCAGGTAGCGCTGATGGCGCCCACCGAGATCCTGGCCGAGCAGCACTACGTGAAGTTGGCCGCATGGCTGGCACCACTGGGCATCAATGTGGCGTGGCTATCCGGCAGCCTGCGCAAGAAAGCACGTGGGGAGATGGCGGCCAAGATTGCCAGCGGCGAGGCGCGACTGGCGGTAGGTACCCATGCGCTGTTCCAGGACGATGTGGCGTTCGACCGCTTGGGGTTGGTGATTGTCGATGAACAGCACCGCTTTGGCGTGGGCCAGCGCCTGGCGTTGCAGCAAAAAGGTGCCGAGCCGCACCAGCTGATGATGTCGGCCACGCCGATACCGCGCACGCTGGCCATGAGCTTCTACGCCGATCTGGATGTGTCGGTGATTGACGAGCTGCCGCCGGGGCGCACGCCTATCGTGACCAAGCTGATCAGCGCCGAGCGCCGCGACGAGGTGGTGCGTTTTGTGGACAAAGCCTGCCGCGAGGGCAACCAGGTGTACTGGGTGTGCCCGCTGATCGAAGAGTCGGAAACCCTGCAGCTGCAAACGGCGGTGGATACCCACGTGGTGCTGCAGCAGGATCTGCCGCAATGGGGCGTGGGCCTGGTGCACGGCCGCATGAAGGCCGCAGAGAAGGCCGAGGTGATGGGGCAGTTCATCCGCAACGAGCTGCAGCTACTGGTGGCCACCACGGTGATCGAGGTGGGCGTGGATGTGCCCAACGCCAGCCTGATGGTGATCGAGCACGCCGAGCGGATGGGCCTGGCCCAGCTGCACCAGCTGCGCGGCAGGGTAGGGCGCGGCGCGGCCAAGTCCACCTGCGTGCTGCTGTTTGATACCCCGCTGTCGGAGCTGGCCAAGGCGCGGTTGAAGGTGATTTATGAAAACACCGACGGTTTCGAGATCGCCCGTCAGGACTTGAACATCCGCGGCCCCGGCGAGTTTCTGGGGGCGCGCCAGAGCGGCCTGCCCATGCTGCGTTTTGCCGACCTGGAGGTGGATATCGAGCTGCTGGAAGCCGCCCGCGAGCTGGCACCGCAGCTGCTGCAACGTTGGCCGCAATACGCTCAGGCGCATCTGCAGCGCTGGCTGGCGGGCAGGGCGCATTTTCTGAAAGCGTAGTGGCGCTGGCGGCCAAGCTGGCCGGCGTGTAGACATGAAAAAAGGCTGCCGGTTGGCAGCCTTTTGCATGATGGCAGTGGGTGTTTACACGAACAGTTTCACGCCAAAGTAGTACAGGGTAATGGCCAGGCCCATGCTCACCGGCAGGGTCAGCACCCAAGTCGTGAGGATGGTCTTCACGGTACTCATCTGTACACCGGAGCGGTTCACCAGCATGGTACCGGCTACCGCGCTGGACAGAATCTGCGTGGTGGATACCGGTGCGCCGATGGCGCTGGCCAGGCCAATGGACACTGCCGACATGGTTTGTGCCGCCATGCCCTGCGCGTAGGTCATGTCCTGCTTGCCGATCTTGGCACCTACGGTGTTCACCACACGTTTCCAGCCCACCATGGTACCCAGGCCGATGGCCAGTGCTACGGCAACGATCACCCAGGTCGGGGCGTATTCGGTGGTGGCAGACAGGTCTTTCTGGATGCCTTTCAGCTGCTTCTGGTCTACTTCATTAATGCCGGCGACCTTGCCGATTTTCTTGGCTGCATCGCCCAGGCAGATCAGCTGGGTACGTACGTTCCAGCGCTTGTCTTCTGGCAGCTGCTGGAAGGATTTGGCATCGCCAATAGCAGACAGCAGCTCGCCGGTTTCGTCGATGACCTTGGAAACATCACACTTGTGCGAGTTGCTGGCCGGGTATTTGGCATCGATGATGGCCTGGTTGCGCTGGTACAGCTCTTTCAGCTGCACGGCGGCAATCTTGGTGTGCTCGATCTGGATCGGCTCGGCGTCCAGGTTCACCACAAAGTGGGCCGGTGCCAGCGCAATCAGTACCAGCATCACCAGGCCAACACCTTTCTGACCGTCGTTGGAGCCGTGGGTAAAGCTCATGCCCATGGACGACACGATCAGCATGAAGCGCGCCCAGAATGGCGGGTGTTTGCGGCCTTCGATCTGCTGGCGCTGGAACGGAGACTTGTGAATATTGGACAGCGGGCGCAGCTTCAGCAGGGTAAACAGCATCAGGCCTGCCAGGCCGGCACCGAACAGCGGCGACATGAACAGCGACACAAACACGTCGATGGCCTTGCTCCAGTTGATACCGTTGGACAGCGAGTCGCCGGTGATCAGCGCATTGCCCACGCCCACACCCAGAATGGCACCAATCAGGGTATGCGAGCTGGACGCCGGGATGCCGAAGTACCAGGTACCCAGGTTCCACAGGATGGCGGAGGTCAGCAGGGCAAACACCATCACCATGCCTTGGGCAGAGTTGATGTTCAGCAGCAGGTCGGTGGGGATCAGGTTAACAATGGCGTAAGCCACGGCCAGACCGCCAAAGAACACCCCCAGGAAGTTGAACAGACCGGACAGCATTACGGCGGTCTGCGGCTTCATGGACTGGGTGTAGATAACGGTCGCTACCGCATTGGCGGTATCGTGGAAACCGTTGATGAATTCAAAAGCCAGGACAAAGGCCACCGAGAGAACCAGGGTGACTGCCAGCGTAGTGTCGAGCCCCGAGAGGAGTTCCAGCATGATGATGTGCAGTGCGTTATCAGAAAGGCGGGATTCTTGGGCTTTGCAGATGACACGTCAAGAGTTTGTAATAATCTTTTTTTGCCTTATCAAGATCCGGTCAGATTTGTCTTTTCGGGCTTGACAAAGGCGTATTATTTTTTGTCGTAGCTGGTTGATTTTAAAAAGGAAAAAAGCCCTTCGGCGCAGGCCGTAAGGGCTTTGTAATAAAACAGTAATAATCAGCCAAATTTGCCGGTGATGTAGTCTTCTGTTTCCTTGCGCTTCGGTGCGGTGAAGATGCCGTCTGTTTCGCCAAACTCCACCAGCTCGCCCAGATACATGTAGGCAGTGTAGTCGGACACACGCGCCGCTTGCTGCATGTTGTGGGTCACGATGGCAATGGTGTAGTCCTGCTTCAGTTCGTGGATCAGCTCTTCGATGTGGCCGGTAGAAATTGGGTCCAGGGCCGAAGTCGGTTCGTCCAGCAGCAGCACTTCCGGGCGGGTGGCTACGGCGCGGGCGATACACAGGCGCTGTTGCTGGCCGCCGGACAGCGAGTTACCGCTTTGCTTGAGCTTGTCTTTGACTTCGTTCCACAGCGCCGCTTTGCGCAGTGCCCACTCTACGCGGTCGTCCATTTCGGCTTTGGACAGGCTCTCGTACAGCTTCACGCCAAAAGTAATGTTGTCGTAGATGGACATCGGGAACGGCGTCGGCTTCTGGAACACCATGCCCACTTTGGCGCGCAGCATGTTCACGTCCACGCTCTTGGCCAGCAGGTTTTGCGAATCCAGAATGATTTCGCCTTCTGCGCTCATGCCCGGGTACAGCTCGAACATGCGGTTGAAGGTGCGCAGCAGGGTAGACTTGCCGCAGCCGGACGGGCCGATAAAGGCAGTGACCTGGCCTGCGGGAATATCCAGGTTGATATTCTTCAGCGCGTGAAATTTGCCGTAGTAAAAGTTCAGGTTTTTGACCTGGAGCTTGATGGCGTTAGTAGTCATGGTCGTCAAGCCTTAATGAGTAGAGTTGTTTTTGCTGGCAAACCAGCGGGCCAGAATGTTCAGGGTAAGGACGCTGAAGGTAATCAGCAGGGCGCCAGCCCAAGCCAGTGCGTGCCAGTCTTCGTACGGGCTCATGGCAAACTGGAAGATCACGATCGGCAGGTTGGCCATCGGCTGGTTCATATTGCTCCAGAACTGGTTGTTCAGGGCAGTGAACAGCAGCGGCGCGGTTTCACCGGAAATACGGGCTACAGCCAGCAAGATGCCGGTAATCACGCCAGCCTTGGCGGCACGCAGCGTCACGTACATGATGACTTTCCACTGCGGTGCGCCCAGGGCAATGGCGGCTTCGCGCAGGCTATTGGGCACCAGGCGCAGCATGTTTTCGGTAGTACGCACCACCACCGGGATCACCAGCAGCGCCAGAGCCATGGAGCCTGCCCAGCCAGAGAAGTGGCCCACGCTAACCACATAGACTTCATACACGAACAGGCCGATCACGATGGACGGGGCCGACAGCAGAATGTCGTTGATGAAGCGGGTTGCCGGCGCCAGCCAGCCGCGCTCGCCGTATTCGGCCAGGTAGATACCGGCCAGAATGCCGATCGGGGTGCCGAACAGGATGCCAAAGAAGGTCATCTGCAGCGAGCCGGCAATGGCGTTGGCCAGGCCGCCAGCCGAGCCCGGCGGCGGGGTGATCTGGGTAAAGACATCGGTCGACAGGCCGGACAGGCCATGTTGCAGCAGTGTCCAGAGAATCCAGAACAGCCAGAACAGGCCAAAGCCCATGGCCAGGGTGGCGGCCAGCATGTTGAAGCCGTTGACCAGGCGACGACGTGCGTAGATGGCGTTATTGCGTTGTGTAGACTGTGACATAACCTTGATCGCTTTCTCGGAGCCGATAGCTTGGCTGGTGCTCATGACGGGTTCCGATCAGGAAGAGCGGCCTTCCTGCTTCTTCAGCTGCAGCAACAGCAGCTTGGAGCAGGACAGCACGACAAAGGTAATAAAGAACAGGATCAGGCCCAGCTGGATCAGCGAGGACAGATACAGTTCACCGTTGGCCTCGGCAAACTCGTTCGCCAGCGTGGAGGCAATGGAGTTGCCGGCTTCAAACAGGCCGGTAGCGAAAATGGACGAGTTACCGATAACAAAGGTCACCGCCATGGTTTCGCCCAGGGCACGGCCCAGCCCCAGCATGATGCCGCCTACCACACCGGTTTTGGTGTAGGGCAGGACCACGTAGCGTACGACTTCCCAGGTAGTGCCACCCAGGCCGTAAGCAGACTCTTTCAGCATCGGCGGCACCACTTCAAACACGTCTCGCATCACCGAGGCAATGAACGGTATCACCATGATGGCCAGGATCAGGCCGGCGGTGAAAATGCCGATACCCATGGGCGCACCCTGGAACAGGAAGCCCACCAGCGGCAGGTCACCCATGTTTTCCAGGATCCATGGCTGTACGTGTTCACCAAACAGCGGGGCAAACACAAACAGGCCCCACATGCCGTAAATGATGGACGGGATACCTGCCAGCAGCTCTACCGCAATCCCCAGCGGGCGCTTCAGCAACGGTGGGCACAGCTCGGTCAGGAAGATGGCAATGCCAAAGCTGATGGGCACGCCAATCAGCAGGGCAATAAACGAGGTGACCAGGGTGCCGAAGATGGGCACCACGGCGCCAAACTGTTCGGTTACCGGGTCCCACTCGCTGCTGGTGAGAAAGCCCCAGCCGAAGTGGCGAATGCTCGGCATGGCGCCGATCAGCAGCGAAATCAGGATGCCGATGAGCATGGCCAATACCAGGAAGGCAAAGAAGCGGGTTGCCACCCGGAAGACCGAGTCAAGCAGCATCTGGCGTTTCAGATGGGCTGAGTACTGATTATTTTCCATGGGAAATCTCTAAGCGCTTGCAGACAAAAAGCCGGGAACGGGTCCCCGGCCTGCGTTGCTTGATGCCTGTCAGGCATTATTTCCAGATCGGGGCGCCGGAGGCGTCGGTGATCTGTTTCCAGCTATTGCGAATGGTAGTTTTCACATTAGCTGGCATTGGCACGTAGTCCAGTTGGGTGGCAATGGCATCGCCGTTGCTGTAGGCCCAATCGAAGAATTTCAGCGATTCGGTACCCTGGGCTGGTTTGTCTTGTTTCTTGTGCATCAGGATGAAGGTCGCGCCAGACAGCGGCCAGGTGTCTTTGCCCGGCTGGTTGGTCAGAATCAGGTAGAAGCCTGGCGCTTTAGCCCAGTCAGCGTTGGCCGCAGCGGCCTTGAAGGTGCTGTCATCCGGGTTCACGTAAGCACCGGAGGCATTCTGCATCTGGGTGTGGGCAATCTTGTTCTGTTTGGCGTAGGCGTATTCCACGTAGCCAATGGCACCCTTGATGCGGGTTACATAGTTGGCTACGCCTTCGTTGCCTTTACCACCGACACCGACAGTCCATTTCACTGCAGTGTTGGCACCGACGGTGCTGTTCCACTCCGGGGATACCTTGGACAGGTAGTTGGTGAAGATGAAAGTGGTGCCGGAGCCGTCAGAGCGGCGTACGACGGTGATTTTCTGGTCTGGCAGTTTGACGCCCGGGTTCAGCTTGGCGATAGCGGCATCGTTCCAGTTGGCAATTTTGCCCAGGTAGATGTCAGCCAGCAGCGGGCCGGTCAGTTTCAGTTGGCCGGCAGCAATGCCTGGCACGTTGATGACCGGTACTACACCACCGATCACGGTCGGGAACTGGGTCAGGCCGGCTTTATCCAGCTCTTCCGGTTTCAGTGGCATGTCGGAAGCGCCGAAATCCACGGTTTTCGATTGAATCTGTTTGATACCACCACCGGAACCGATGGACTGGTAGTTCATGTTGTTGTTGGTCTTGGCTTTGTAAGCCTCGGCCCATTTGGCGTACAGCGGATACGGGAAGGTAGCGCCGGCGCCAGTGATATCTGCCGCAAACGCGTGGCCTGCTACAAAACCGGAAAAAGCCAGAGTGGCGACCAGGCGGGTAGTGTGTTTCATTGCGTGCTCCAAAGTTTAACGGCGTGTTTCGATGGAGTGCATCGTAATGCTTGGTGATTTCAGAAATATTACAGTTCGTCACATTGCAGCCGGTGGGGTTGGCGCGGGTATAATCCGCCCATTCTTAATGGTTCACCAAAGGTAGGGCGCGATGAATAGCAAGCTGGTAATTGGCAACTGGAAGATGAACGGGCGAACTGCGGCCAACCAGGCTCTGGTGGCGGGCATGCTGGCCGATGCCGACATCAATCGCGCCGGTGTGGGTATTGCTGCCCCCGACATCTATCTTTCACAGCTGGCTACTATGCTGCAAGGTAGCCAGATGGCGGTGGCGGCGCAGGATGTCAGCCGTTTTGCCCATGATGGTGCGTTTACTGGCGAAACCAGTGCTGACATGCTGGCTGATCTGGGCTGTCGCTATGTATTGGTAGGCCATTCCGAGCGCCGGCAGTATTTTGGCGAGGATAATGCCGCGCTGTCTGCCAAGCTGCAGGCGGTGGTAGCCGCCGGTATGGTACCGGTGCTGTGCGTGGGTGAGACCCTGGCACAGCGGGAGGCCGGACAGGTAGAGGCAGTAATTGCTCAGCAACTGGAAGCCTTGGCTGCTATAAATGGACAGCACTATGTCGTAGCGTACGAGCCGGTCTGGGCCATTGGTACCGGCAAGGTGGCAACTATCGAACAAATAGACGAAGTGCATAAGCAGATCCTGGATGTCGTGTTGCAATGCTATGGTGCGTCTGATAGTATTCGCGTCCTCTACGGCGGAAGCGTCAAAGCAGACAATGCGGACGCAATCCTGTCGCTGGCAAGTGTCGGTGGCGCCTTGGTTGGTGGTGCGTCCCTCGAGGTTAACGGATTTGGCAAGATTTGCCAGGCTGCTAAAAAGTTGATATAGTATGGAACTCTTGAATACGTTTGCACTTGTCGCGCTTTTGATTTCTGCGCTGGCAATTATCGTCCTTGTCTTGATGCAGCATGGCAAGGGGGCTGATATGGGAGCTGCCTTTGGTGGTGGTTCTTCGGGAAGTCTTTTTGGTGCAAGCGGTTCCGCTAATTTCCTGAGCAGGGCAACCGCCGTGTCGGCTGCTGTGTTCTTTTCGATGTTGATGTTGATCAGTTATTTGCATGTCGCAAACGACAGCAAGCTTGGTGTAATGGATTCGACCATCGAAAAAGCGACATCGCAAATCCCGGGCGGTGCTGCTAAGGGTAATGCCTCCGGCGTGATTCCGGAATAAAAGTTAAAATTGTGCCGACATGGTGAAATTGGTAGACACGCTATCTTGAGGGGGTAGTGGCCGTAGGCTGTGTGAGTTCGAGTCTCACTGTCGGCACCACATTCAAAAAACAGGCCGCCGGGATTCCGGTGGCCTGTTTTGTTTGGAGTCAAGGGGGTCTGTCCTCCTTTCTTTTAGGGGTGTGCGGGAAATGCTGCAAAATTACTTTCCCATTCTGTTGTTTGTCGTCGTCGGCCTCTTGGTCGGGGTAGGTCCGCTGGTTCTGGGCTGGTTGCTCGCACCTAATAGACCTGATCCTGAGAAACTGTCTCCTTATGAGTGCGGTTTTGAAGCCTTCGAAGACGCACGAATGAAGTTTGATGTCAGGTATTACCTGATAGCCATTCTTTTTATCCTTTTCGATCTCGAGGTCGCATTTCTGGTTCCTTGGGCGGTCGTATTTAAGGAATTGGGCGTGTACGGCTTTGGCGTCATGCTGGAATTCCTGACCGTTCTGACACTTGGCTTTATTTACATGTGGAAAAAAGGAGCGCTGGAATGGGAGTAGAAGGCATTCTCGAAAAGGGTTTTGTCACTACCACTGCTGACAAGCTGATCAACTGGACGCGTACCGGCTCGCTGTGGCCCATGACGTTCGGCCTGGCTTGTTGTGCCGTAGAGATGATGCACGCTGGTGCAGCCCGCTACGACTTGGACCGCTTCGGTATCGTATTCCGCCCAAGCCCGCGTCAGTCTGACCTGATGATTGTGGCCGGCACCCTGTGCAACAAGATGGCACCCGCCCTGCGCAAGGTTTACGACCAGATGGCCGAGCCGCGCTGGGTTATCTCCATGGGTTCCTGTGCCAACGGTGGTGGCTACTACCACTATTCTTATTCTGTCGTGCGCGGCTGCGACCGCATCGTGCCGGTAGATGTCTATGTTCCAGGCTGTCCTCCTACTGCAGAAGCCCTGCTGTACGGCATCATTCAGCTGCAGAACAAGATCAAGCGTACCAATACCATCGCCCGCTGAGGTAAAACCATGTCATTGAAAATGGAAGAGCTCAAGTCGGCGGTTGAACAGGTGCTCGGCGAAAAGCTGGTTAGCGCCAAGATCGCGCTGGACGAGCTGACGATTGTCTGTAAATCCGCTGATACGCTTTCTGTGATGACGTCGCTGCGTGACAACGCTGCGTTGTCGTTCGAGCAGTGCATCGATATCTGCGGTATGGACTACAGCACCTATAAAGACGAGCCGCAAGATGGCCCGCGCTTTGCCGTTGTCTACCACCTGCTTTCCCTGACGCATAACACCCGCATCCGCGTGCGCATTTTTGCCGAGGACGACAGCTTTCCTGTTGTGCCTAGCGTGAATGACATCTGGTCTGCGGCCAACTGGTTCGAGCGCGAAGCGTTCGACCTGTTTGGTATCGTATTTGAAGGCCACCCGGACCTTCGCCGCTTGCTGACCGACTACGGTTTCGTCGGCCACCCGTTCCGCAAGGACTTCCCGGTGTCCGGCCATGTGGAAATGCGTTATGACGCAGCCCAGCAGCGCGTTATCTACCAGCCTGTAACCATCGAGCCGCGCGAAATTACGCCGCGTATCGTCCGCGAGGAGAACTACGGTGGCTGAAATCCGTAACTACACGCTGAACTTTGGCCCGCAGCACCCGGCCGCGCACGGTGTATTGCGCCTGGTTCTGGAGCTGGATGGTGAAGTGGTACAGCGTGCCGACCCGCATATCGGTCTGCTGCATCGCGGCACCGAGAAACTGGCTGAAAGCAAGACCTTCATCCAGTCCCTGCCTTACATGGATCGTCTGGACTACGTGTCCATGATGTGTAACGAGCACGCTTATTGCCTGGCCATCGAAAAACTGATGGGTATCGAGGTGCCGGAGCGTGCGCAGTACATTCGTGTCATGTTTGCCGAGATCACTCGCGTACTGAACCACTTGCTGTGGATCGGTGCGCACTCCATCGATATCGGTGCCATGACCATGTTCCTGTACGCTTTCCGTGAGCGTGAGGACCTGATGGATTGCTACGAAGCCGTATCCGGTGCCCGTCTGCACGCAGCCTACTTCCGTCCGGGCGGTGTGTATCGCGACCTGCCAGATAGCATGCCGCAGTACAAGGCTTCCAAAATCCGCAATGCCAAAGAAATCGCGCGCCTGAACGCTACCCGTGCCGGCACCATGCTCGATTTCATTGAAGATTTCACCCAGCGCTTCCCGGCCTGTATCGATGATTACGAAACCCTGCTGACAGATAACCGTATCTGGAAACAGCGTACCGTAAACATCGGTATCGTTACGCCTGAACGCGCCAAGAACCTGGGTATGACTGGCCCGATGTTGCGTGGTTCCGGTATTGCGTGGGATCTGCGCAAGACCCAGCCATACGACGTGTACGACCGCATGGACTTTGACGTGCCGGTAGGCGTAACAGGCGACTGCTACGACCGTTACCTGGTGCGCGTAGAAGAAATGCGCCAGTCCAACCGCATCATCGCGCAGTGCGTGAAGTGGCTGAAAGCCAACCCGGGTCCGGTCATTACTGACAACCACAAGGTGGCACCGCCTAGCCGTGAAGGCATGAAGTCGAATATGGAAGAACTGATCCATCACTTCAAGCTGTTCACCGAAGGCATGCACGTACCGGAAGGCGAAGCTTACGCTGCGGTAGAGCATCCGAAAGGCGAGTTCGGTATCTATCTGGTGTCCGATGGCGCCAACAAGCCATACCGCCTGAAGATTCGTGCCCCTGGCTACGCCCACCTGGCCAGCCTGGATGAAATGTCGCGTGGCCACATGATTGCCGACGTGGTGGCCATCATTGGTACTCAGGATATCGTGTTTGGGGAGATTGACCGCTGATGTTATCCGCAGAATCGCTAGCCAAGATTGATCGCGAACTGGCCAAGTACCCAGCCGATCAATTCCGTTCCGCGGCCATGTCGGCGCTGCGCATTGCGCTGACCGAACGCCGCGAAACGGGGGCAACGCCAGAAGAGCGTTGCCTGAACGCCGACGTGATCGAGTTCGTGGCCAACTACATCGGCATTCCGCCGGTAGCCGCTTACGAAGTCGCCACGTTCTACAACATGTACGACATGAAGCCGGTAGGCAAGTACAAGATCACGGTCTGTACCAACCTGCCATGCGCGCTGCAAGGCGGCGTGAACGCTGCCCAGTACATCTCCGGCAAGCTGGGTATCGCCCTGGGCGAAACCAGTGCCGACGGCAAGTACACCTTGCTGGAAGGGGAGTGCATGGGTGCTTGTGGTGATGCACCGGTACTGCTGCTGAACAACCACAAGATGTGCAGCTTCATGACCCCTGAAGCCATCGATAAAAAACTGGCGGAGTTGGAATAATGGCAGTCTTCGTCAATGGTGTGATTTTCGAGGGGGTGGATACCCACGCCCCGGATTGCTGGCGCATCGATGCCTATATGGCTCGTGGTGGCTACCAGGCGCTGAAAAAGATCCTGGAAGCCAATATGCCGCAGGAAGACGTGATTGCCGAGGTGAAAAGCTCCGGTCTTCGCGGTCGCGGCGGCGCTGGTTTCCCTACCGGCCTGAAGTGGAGCTTCATGCCACGTTCCTTCCCGGGTGACAAGTACGTCGTCTGCAATACAGATGAAGGCGAACCGGGTACTTTCAAGGACCGTGACATTCTGCTGTACAACCCGCACGCGCTGATCGAAGGCATGATCATCGCCGGCTACGCCATGGGTTGCAAAGCCGGTTACAACTACATTCACGGTGAAATCTTCGAAGCCTACGAGCTGTTCGAAGAGGCGCTGGATGAGGCTCGCAAGGCCGGTTTCCTGGGTGAAAAAATCCTGGGCACCGACTTCAGCTTCGACCTGTTTGCCCACCACGGTTATGGCGCCTACATCTGTGGTGAGGAAACCGCGCTGCTGGAATCGCTGGAAGGCAAAAAAGGCCAGCCACGCTTCAAGCCGCCATTCCCGGCCAGCTTCGGCCTGTACGGCAAGCCAACCACCATCAACAACACCGAATCGTTTGCGTCGGTGCCGTTCATCATTCGCGACGGCGGCCAGAAATTCCTGGAAGCCGGCAAGCCGAATAACGGTGGTACCAAGCTGTTCTCGATCTCCGGCCACGTAAACCGTCCGGGTAACTACGAGATCCCGCTGGGCACCCCGTTTGCCACCCTGCTGGAAATGGCTGGCGGCATGAAAGACGGCAAGAAGCTGAAAGCGGTGATCCCGGGTGGTTCGTCTGCCCCGGTACTGCCAGGCGACGTGATGATGGGCCTGACCATGGATTACGACAGCATCTCCAAAGCCGGCTCCATGCTGGGTTCGGGGGCCGTGATCGTGATGAACGAAGATGTCTGCATGGTAAAAGCGCTGGAGCGTCTGGCTTACTTCTACCACGAAGAATCTTGCGGTCAGTGCACCCCGTGCCGTGAAGGCACCGGCTGGCTGTACAAGGTCATCCATCGCATTGCCAACGGCGAAGGCCGCCCAGGCGATCTTGAGTTGCTGGACTCGGTAGGCAACAACATGGCAGGCCGCACCATCTGCGCCCTGGCCGATGCCGCTGTGTTCCCGGTTCGTAGCTTCACCAAACACTTCCGCAATGAGTTCGAGTACCTCATCGAGCACAAGAAGTCTTTGGTGGATCACAAATGGTGTTGAGCGATGCTTGAAATCGAAATCGACGGTAAAAAACTGACAGTCAACCAGGGCAGCACCATTATTGATGCCGCCCATACTGCCGGTACCTACATCCCTCACTTCTGCTACCACAAGAAGCTGTCCATTGCGGCCAACTGCCGCATGTGCCTGGTAGAAGTCGAGAAAGCACCTAAGCCGCTGCCTGCCTGCGCTACGCCGGTAACAGATGGCATGAAAGTGCACACGGCGTCCCCGCTGGCCAAAAAGGCCCAGCAAGGCGTCATGGAATTCCTGCTGATCAACCACCCGCTGGATTGCCCTATCTGCGACCAGGGCGGTGAGTGCCAGCTGCAAGATCTGGCCGTGGGCTACGGTAATTCCGGCTCCCGCTACCAGGAAGAAAAGCGTGTTGTGGTAGGCAAAGACATGGGCCCGCTGGTTTCCGCCGAGGAAATGAGCCGCTGCATCCATTGCACCCGCTGCGTACGCTTCACCGACGAAATCGGTGGCTTCCAGGAAATCGGTATGGCTAACCGTAGCGAATTCTCGGAAATCATGCCTTACTTGGGCAAGACCGTGAATTCGGAAATCTCCGGTAACGTGATCGACCTGTGCCCGGTGGGCGCGCTCACTTCCAAACCGTTCCGCTACAGCACCCGTGCCTGGGAGCTGTCGCGTCGCAAGTCGGTGAGCCCGCACGACGGCCTGGGTGCTAACCTGATCGTGCAGGTAAAACAGAACGAAGTCATGCGCGTTCTGCCGCTGGAAAACGAAGCCATCAACGAATGCTGGCTGGCCGACCGTGACCGCTTCTCCTACGAAGGCCTGAACAGCACCGAGCGTCTGCACAAGCCGATGATCAAGTTCGACGGCAAGTGGCACGAAACCGACTGGCAGACTGCGCTGGAATACGTCGTAAAAGGCCTGAACGGCGTATCTGCCGACCATGGCAAAGACGCTATCGGCTTCCTGACCAGCCCGCACAGCACCACCGAAGAGCTGTACCTGGCTCAGAAGCTGGCGCGTAGCTTCGGCGTAAACAACATCGATGCCGCCCTGCGCCGCAGCGACAGCCGCGTAGCTGCTGCCCAGCAAGGTGCACTGTGGCTGGGTTCCTCCATCACCGAGTTGGCCGCAGCCAAGTCGCTGTTGGTCGTGGGCTCCTCGCAGCGTCAGGAACAGCCGCTGCTGGCTTCCCGTATTCGCCAGTCGGTGAAAAAGGGTACCCAGCTGAACGTGATTCACGTAGCGGATGACGAGCTGTTTACCACACTGAACGCCAAGCTGATCGTCTCCCCGGCTGCGCTGGTGAATGCGCTGGCCCAGGTGCTGAAGGCTGCTGTGTCGATCAAGGGTGCGGAAAGCACGCTGGATCTGTCTGCGGCCAACGTAGGCGAGCAGGCACAAGCCATTGCTGCCAGCCTGTGCGCTACCGACAGCGCTGCCGTGATTCTGGGCAACGTGGCGCAGCACCACCCGGCCTTCTCCGAGCTGCTGGCCCTGGCACAAGAGCTGTCCCGTGTGACTGGCGCGCGTTTCGGTATCACTGCAGAAGCGGCCAACAGCGTAGGTGCCGATCTGGCCGGTGCCAACCCGGCACATGGCCCGCTGGGCGAAAGCGTCACCGCTGGCCTGTCTGCTGCCGCGATGCTGGCAGCCCCGCGCAAGGCGTACTTCCTGCTGAACGCTGAAGTCGAAGCCGACACCTATAACGGCCAGCAAGCCGTTGCCGCCATGAAACAGGCAGCAACCGTGATTGCGCTGACCGCTTATAAAGGTGCCGGCCTGCTGGACTACGCCGACGTACTGCTGCCAGTGGCCCCGTTCTCCGAAACCGCTGGTTCCTTTGTGAACATGGAAGGCAAGCTGCAGAGCTTCAACGGTGTGGTGCGCCCGCAAGGCGAAGCGCGTCCGGCGTGGAAAGTACTGCGCGTGCTGGGCAATATGCTGAGCCTGGACGGCTTCGAGCAGAATTCGGCTGAAGACGTACGTGCCGAGCTGCTGGCCAAGGGTGACATCGCCGCCAAACTGAATAATGCACTGGCTACCACTGCGGCCAACGTGGCAGCACCGGCTGCTGTCGGCCTGGTACGTGTGGGCGAGGTACCGCTGTACCACGCCGACCCGATCTGCCGCCGTGCACCGTCTCTGCAGCAAACCGAAGCCGCCGCTACCCCGGTAGTGCGCATCAGCCCTGCCGATGCCGCCCGTCTGGGCCTGAACGACGGTGACACCGTTGTGGTAGAGCAGGGTAGTGCCTCGGTAAGCCTGCAAGTACGTGCCGACAAGGCGCTGGCTGAAGGGGGGGTCCGCGTTGCTGCGGCGCATCCTGCTACCCAGGCGCTGGCTGGCATGTTCGAACCGATTCAGATCAAGCGAGGTTAATCCATGGAACTTCTGCAAAGTTTGCTGGGTAGCGAGGCCGGTATGGCAGTGTGGACACTGCTGAAAATCCTGGCCATTGTTGCCCCGCTGATGATTGGTGTGGCCTACCTGACGCTCGCAGAGCGCAAGGTGATCGGCTACATGCAGATCCGTATCGGCCCCAACCGCGTCGGCCCGAAAGGGCTGCTGCAGCCACTGGCTGACGGTGTAAAACTGCTGATGAAGGAAATCATCCTGCCGACCCAGTCGAGCAAGGGTCTTTTCCTGCTGGCACCGGTGCTGTCCATCATGCCGGCGCTGGCTGCCTGGGCGGTGATCCCGTTCAACGACACCATGGTGCTGGCCAACATCAACGCCTCGCTGCTGTACATCATGGCCATTACGTCCATGGGTGTGTATGGCGTGATCGTGGCCGGCTGGGCGGGTAACTCCAAGTACTCCTTCCTGGGTGCGCTGCGTTCCTCGGCTCAGATCGTTTCCTACGAACTGGCCATGGGCTTTGCGCTGGTAGGTGTACTGATGGTGTCCAGCAGCCTGAACCTGGTGGATATCGTGAACCAGCAAGGCCAGGGCATTGCCGGTGGCTCGATCTTCTCCTGGAACTGGTTGCCGCTGTTCCCGCTGTTCATCGTGTACCTGGTATCCGGTGTGGCAGAAACCAACCGTGCCCCGTTTGACGTGGCCGAGGGTGAGTCCGAGATCGTTGCCGGTTTCCACGTGGAATACTCCGGTATGGCCTTTGCCATCTTCTTCCTGGCCGAATACGCCAACATGATCCTGGTGGCAGCACTGACTTCCATCATGTTCCTGGGTGGCTGGCTGTCGCCGTTCCCGGCGAGCTGGGGCGCGCTGGGTGCTTCCAGTATTGCCTGGTTGCTGGTGAAGATGTCCGCGGTACTGTTCTGCTTCCTGTGGTTCCGTGCTACGTTCCCGCGTTATCGCTATGACCAGATCATGCGTCTGGGCTGGAAAGTGTTTATTCCGGTAACGCTGGTGTCGATTCTGGTTCTGGGCCTGTGGATGCTGAGTCCGCTGTCGCTCTGGAAGTGATGGAGCTTAAAGCATGGAAATGATCCGCAATTTTTTCAAAACCTTCCTGCTGGTTGAACTGGTACAGGGCTTGATGGTGACTGGTCGTCACTTCTTTGCCCGCAAGATCACCGTTCAGTTCCCGGAAGAGAAAACGCCGATTTCACCGCGCTTCCGCGGCCTGCATGCGCAGCGCCGTTACGCCAACGGTGAAGAGCGCTGCATCGCCTGTAAGTTGTGCGAGGCAGTGTGCCCGGCCATGGCCATCACCATCGAGTCCGAACAGCGCGACGACGGCACCCGCCGTACCAGCCGCTACGATATCGACCTGACCAAGTGCATTTTCTGCGGTTTCTGCGAAGAAGCCTGCCCGGTAGATGCCATCGTCGAGACGCATATCTTCGAATATCACGGCGAGAAACGTGGCGATCTGTACTACACCAAACCGATGCTGCTGGCGGTAGGTGACAAGTACGAAGCTGAAATCGCGGCCAACAAGGCTGCCGATGCCAAGTATCGCTAAGGGGGACTCATGAGCTTTCAGGCTGTCGTTTTTTATATTCTGTCGGCGATCCTGATCTTCGCGGGTTTCCGCGTCGTGACGGCTAAAAACCCGGTACATGCTGCACTGTACCTGGTGCTGGCTTTCTTTACTGCGTCCGGCCACTGGCTGCTGCTGCAGGCCGAGTTCCTGGCGATTGCCCTGGTACTGGTCTACGTTGGCGCGGTCATGGTGCTGTTCCTGTTTGTGGTGATGATGCTGGACATCAACGTGGAGAAGCTGCGCGAAGGCTTCTGGCGTCATTTCCCGCAGGCTGCCACCGTGGCGCTGATCATGATGGCCGAGATCGTCCTGATCCTGTCCAGCCCGGAAGCACATCTGGCCGATGTGAAACCGGCTGCTGCCGCTGCAGCGGCAGGCGAGATCAGCAACGTGAAGGTGCTGGGTCGTCAGCTTTACACCACTTACCTGCTGGCCTTTGAAGCCGCGGCCGTGATTCTGCTGGTAGCCATGGTGGCTGCTATCGGTATCACCATCCGTCAGCGTAAAGACAGCAAGTATGTTGATCCGGGGGTACAAGTACGCGTGCAGAGCAAAGACCGCGTACGTGTCGTGAAAATGGCCGCTACCAAGCGCCAGGACGACGCAGTATCCGATTCTAACGAGCAACAGGCCTGACGGCCGTAGATTGGGAGGACACGTGCTTACACTCACACACTTCCTGGTGCTGGCCGGCATCCTGTTCGCCATCAGCGTACTGGGTATTTTCCTGAACCGGAAAAACCTCATCGTGCTGTTGATGGCCATCGAGCTGATGCTGCTCGCGGTGAACTACAACTTCATCGCTTTCTCGCACTTCTTGTCGGATTCGGCAGGGCAGATTTTCGTCTTCTTCATCCTGACCGTTGCTGCCGCTGAGTCGGCAATCGGTCTGGCGATCCTGGTGGTACTGTTCCGTAATCTGGACACCATCAACGTAGAAGACTTGGGCAGCCTCAAAGGCTAAAGAAACCGGATTTCAATTCTAAAAAGCACGACAAACATGGATATGAAGAGCTTATACCTGCTGATTGCGCTCTCACCTCTGGTGGGGTCGGTCATTGCAGGCCTGTTTGGATGGGCGATTGGTCGCCGTGCTGCTCACGTCGTGACGATTCTCGGCGTGGCAGTATCGGCGGTACTCTCGATTGGCGTACTGAAGGGCTTCCTTGATGGAAGCGCCCAGGTATTCAATGGCCCTGTCTATACCTGGTTGACGGTGAATGGTTTTGAATTCTCTGTCGGCTTCCTGGTGGATTCCCTCACTGCGATGATGCTGGTAGTGGTTACCAGCGTTTCGCTGATGGTGCACATCTACACGATCGGCTACATGCACGAAGACCCGGGTTATCAGCGTTTCTTCAGCTACATCTCGCTGTTTACCTTCTCCATGCTGATGCTGGTGATGTCCAACAACTTCATCCAGCTGTTCTTCGGCTGGGAAGCGGTGGGCCTGGTGTCCTACCTGCTGATCGGTTTCTGGTTCAAGCGCCCTACGGCGACCTTTGCCAACCTGAAAGCGTTCCTGGTAAACCGTGTGGGTGACTTTGGCTTCCTGCTGGGTATCGGTCTGGTACTGGCGTATTTCGGCGGTTCGCTGAACTACACCGACGTGTTTGCTGCCGCGCCTGCGCTGGCCAGCAAAACCATCCAGATCATCCCGGGCGTGGAATGGTCTTTGCTGACTGTTACCTGCATCCTGCTGTTTGTGGGTGCCATGGGTAAGTCTGCCCAGTTCCCGCTGCACGTGTGGCTGCCGGACTCCATGGAAGGCCCGACCCCGATTTCCGCGCTGATCCACGCTGCCACCATGGTGACAGCCGGTATCTTCATGGTGTCGCGTATGAGCCCGCTGTTCGAGATGTCCGATACCGCACTGAACGTAGTGATGGTAGCGGGCTCGATTACCGCGCTGTTCATGGGCTTCCTGGGCATTGTGCAGAACGACATCAAGCGCGTGGTGGCTTACTCCACCCTGTCGCAGCTGGGGTACATGACTGTTGCGCTGGGCGCGTCTGCCTACTCGGTAGCCATGTTCCACGTGATGACTCACGCCTTCTTCAAAGCCCTGCTGTTCCTGGGCGCCGGTTCCGTGATCATGGGTATGCACCATGACCAGGACATGCGCAACATGGGTGGCCTTCGCAAGTACATGCCGATTACCTGGCTGACTTCGCTGCTGGGCTCGCTGGCGCTGATCGGTACCCCGTTCTTCTCCGGCTTCTACTCCAAGGATTCCATCATCCTGGCGGTGCAAGCCAGCAATCTGTCGGCATCGGGCTTTGCCTACTTTGCCGTGATTGCCGGTGTATTCGTTACCGCGTTCTACTCTTTCCGCATGTACTTCCTGGTTTTCCACGGCAAGGAACGCTGGATGGAGGTGAAACACGATCACCATCACCACGATGATGATCATGGCGACGACCACCACCATGGCCTGGGCCCGAACGACAAACCGCACGAATCGCCATGGGTAGTGACCCTGCCGCTGGTGATGCTGGCGATTCCGTCCGTGCTGATCGGTTTCTTTGCCCTGCACCCGCTGGTCGGTGGCGAGTTCTTCAAAGGCGTGATTTTCACCAACCTGGAAAAACACCCGGGTCTGGAAGCGGCCATGCACCACGCGCATGATGCCGTGGCCATGGGTGCCCATGCCTTCGTCACGCTGCCGTTCTGGTTGGCCGCAGCCGGTGTGGCACTGGCCTGGTTCTTCTACATGAAGGCGCCGCATATCCCGGCCGCCATCAAGCAGAAGTGCTCCGGCGTACATGCTCTGCTGGAAAACAAATACTACCTGGACGAAATCTATTTCGCCGTGTTCGCCAAAGGCTCCCGTGCGCTGGGTACTTTCTTCTGGAAAGTCGGCGACATGCTGCTGATTGACGGCTTGCTGGTAAACGGCACTGCACGTCTGGTGGGCTACTTCTCCAGCGTGGTTCGCAAGCTGCAAACCGGTTTCATCTATAGCTACGCCGCCATCATGATTGTGGGCGTGCTGGTGCTGATGACTTACTGGTTCAAGCCGCTGATCCTGCGCTAGGGTTGGTTACCGGAATCGATTTAACAAATAGGCTATCTATATGTTTTCTAATCCTTTGAGTCTGGTGATCTGGACTCCGATTGTGGCGGGCCTTCTGGTGCTGGCCACCGGCGGTGACCAGCGTGCCACGCTGGCACGCTGGCTGGCACTGGCCGGTGCCCTGGCGGGGTTCCTGGTATCGCTGCCGCTGTTTACCCAGTTCAACAACCTGCATGGCGGCATGCAGTTTGTTGAAAACCTGCCGTGGATCGAATCCCTAGGGATTCGCTACCACCTGGGCGTAGACGGCATTTCCATGCTGTTTATCGTGTTGAACAGCTTTACCACCCTGATGGTGGTACTGGCTGGCTGGGAAGTTATCCAGAAACGTGCCGGCCACTACATGGCTGCCTTCCTGATCATGTCGGGCCTGATCAACGGTGCTTTTGCGGCACTGGACGCCATCCTGTTCTACGTGTTCTTCGAAGGCATGCTGATCCCGATGTACCTGATCATCGGTATCTGGGGTGGCCCGCGCCGCGTATACGCGTCGGTGAAGTTCTTCCTGTATACCCTGCTGGGTTCCCTGCTGATGCTGGTAGCGTTCATCTACCTGTATTTCCAGGCAGGCAAGACTTTCGAGATCGAAGCCTTCCAGGCGTTGGCCAAGATCCCGCGTGACGTGCAGCTGCTGCTGTTCGTCGCGTTCTTCCTGTCGTTTGCGGTGAAGGTACCGATGTGGCCAGTCCACACCTGGTTGCCGGATGCCCACGTGGAAGCCCCTACCGGTGGTTCCATGGTGCTGGCTGCCATCACCCTGAAGATCGGTGCCTATGGCTTCCTGCGGTTTGCCCTGCCTATCGTGCCGGACGCTGCGCTGGAAGTGGCCCCGCTCATGGTAGGCCTGTCGCTGGTTGCCGTGGTGTACATCGGCTTGGTGGCACTGGTACAAACCGACATGAAAAAGCTGGTGGCGTACTCGTCCATTTCGCACATGGGTTTTGTCACCCTCGGCATGTTCCTGTTTACCGGTAGCCAGATGAATGTCTGGGCACTGGAAGGCGCGCTGGTCCAGATGGTGTCGCACGGTTTCATCTCTGCCGGCATGTTCTTCTGCATCGGTGTGATGTACGACCGCGTGCATAGCCGCAACATTGCCGACTACGGTGGTGTGGCCAACAAGATGCCGATCTTTGCTGCTTTCATGATGCTGTTTGCCATGTCCAACTCCGGCCTGCCGGCTACCTCCGGTTTCGTGGGTGAGTTCATGGTGATCATGGGTGCGGTTCAGGTGAACTTCTGGGTTGCTGCTTTGGCTGCGACTACCCTGATCTTCGGTGCGGCGTACACCCTGTGGATGTACAAGCGCGTGATCTTCGGTGACGTAGGCAACGACCACGTAGAACACATGCAAGACGTGAACAAGCGCGAGTTCCTGGTGCTGGCCATCCTGGCGCTGGCGGTACTGGGCATGGGTCTGTACCCGCAGCTGTTTGTGGAGAAGATGCACCTCTCCGTAAACGATCTGATTGCGCACGTTGCGCAAAGCAAGCTCTAAGCTTACAAGGACAACGCTAATGAATTGGGCTGATCTCAACCTGATGCCGGCATTGCCCGAGATGTTTCTGCTCGGAGCTTTGCTGGTCATCCTGATGCTTGACCTCTTTATCTCGGATGCCAAACGCGGCATTACCTACGGCCTGTCCCTGGTGACACTGGCAGTAGCTGCGTTTCTGCAGGTATCCACTTTCGAAACCTTCAGCACCATTACCCTCAGCGGGCTGTTTGTCGATGATCCGATGGCGGACATCGTCAAGGTTGCCATGTATGGCGTGACCGCGACTGTGCTGGTTTACACCCGCCAGTATGTAAAAGACCGTGGCCTGTTCAAGGGCGAGTACTACACCCTGGCGCTGTTTGCGCTGCTTGGCATGAACCTGATGGTGTCGGCCGGTAACTTCATCAGCCTGTACATGGGCCTGGAGCTGCTGTCGCTGTCGCTCTGCTCGCTGATTGCCCTGCAACGTGACTCGGTAAAAGCCACCGAAGCCGCGATGAAGTACTTCGTGCTGAGCGCGCTGGCTTCCGGCCTGCTGCTGTACGGTATGTCCATGGTGTACGGTGCGACCGGCACACTGGACCTGCCTACCGTGGCGAAAGCGGTTGCCGGTGGTAGTGCGAATACCACCCTGATGGTATTCGGCCTGGTATTCATCGTAGCGGGCCTGGCGTTCAAACTGGGTGCTGTACCGTTCCACATGTGGGTACCGGACGTTTACCAGGGCTCGCCAACCGCGCTGACGCTGATGATTGGTGCTGCACCCAAGCTGGCTGCCTTCGTGTTTGTCATCCGTATCCTGGTACAGGGTCTGGGTGCCATGGTGGCCGACTGGCAGGGCATGCTGATCATTATTGCGGTGCTGTCCATGGCGATCGGTAACATCACTGCCATTGCACAGACCAATATCAAGCGCATGCTGGCTTACTCCACCATTTCGCACATGGGCTTCCTGCTGCTGGGCCTGATCGCCGGCACCCCGGAAGGCTATGCTTCGGCACTGTTCTATGCCGTGGTGTACGTACTGACCACGCTGGTGGGCTTTGGCATCCTGCTGGGTCTGTCGCGCGCCGGTTTCGAGTGCGAAACCCTGGACGACCTGAAAGGCCTGAATGGCCGCAACAGCTGGTACGCCCTGCTGATGCTGCTGGCTCTGTTCTCCATGGCCGGTATCCCGCCGCTGGCTGGCTTCTATGCCAAGTTTGCCGTGATCCAGGCTATCGTGAACATCAACCTGGTATGGTTGGCCGTAGTAGCCGTGATCATGTCGCTGATTGGTGCTTTCTACTACCTGCGTGCGGTAAAAGTGATGTACTTCGATGAAGTACAAGACAACAGCCCGATCACCATGCCGGTAGACATGAAACTGATCCTGTCGGTAAACGGTGTGGCCTTGCTGGTACTGGGCGTGGTGCCGGAACGTTTGGTTGCCATGTGTGTCGAAGCGATGCAATTGTCGCTTCACAGCCTGTAATCAAGGAAACTGTTCGTGGAAACCAGCGTTATCACTCTGCTCGTTCTGGCCTTTATCGCGGCCAACTTGCCTTTCGCTACCCAGCGCCTGGCGGGCATCAAGAAACTGGCCAACAAGCATTTTGGCTGGCACTTGCTGGAGCTGGTAGCGCTGTACCTGCTGCTAGGTTTGCTGGCACGTGTGCTGGAGGGCCGTATCAGCCCGGTACACGTGCAAAACTGGCAGTTCTACGTGACAACCTTTTCGCTGTTTGTGGTGTTTGCCTTTCCGGGTTTTGTTGCCCGGTACTTCTGGCAGACGCGTAGCCACTAAGTTGGCCGCAAAAGAAAAGCCCGGCGCGTGCCGGGCTTTTTCGTTTTCGTATGACGGGTTTGCACGCCGTGCCCTGCTGGCATAAGCATGCGTTACAGCGTGCTGGCGTGGACCTTGTTATTACCCTATGCGGCCAACCTTGTGGCTGCATGGATGCACCATAACGATGGCCTGCCATGCCCGCCTGAGTGTGCCGGGGTGTCGGCTTGCTGCTACGGTATGGTTGGCCACCTGCCATTGCCGCTGGTGCATTGTCTGGGTTTGCCCATCAAAAAGCCGCTGCATGGGCAGCGGCTTTTTCGCGCCATAAACAGGGAAGGTGCTTAGTAAAAGCGGGCCTCGCCTTGCGGGCGGCTCTTGAAGCGCTTATGCAGCCAGAAGTACTGTGCGGGTGTCTCGCGGATGCGGTCCTCAAGGAAAGCATTCATCCGGCGAGTATCGGCTACCACATCATCGGTAGGGTAGTTTTCCCACGCCGGGTAGATGTCCAGCACAAAGCGGCTACCTTCGCGGCGGGCAATGGCTGGCACTACCTTGGCACGCGCCAGGCCGGCAATGCGCGACAGGCCGGTAATGGTGGCGGCGTCGGTGTTAAAGAACTTCACGAATACCGAGTCGCGTGCGCCAAAGTCCTGGTCGGGCAGGTACAGAAAGGGTGTGTGGTCTTTGCGCATAGCCTTGATGATGCTGCGCAGGCTTTCCTGGCGCGACACGATGTAGGCGTTATTGAAGCGGTTACGGCCTTTGTAGAACTGCTCATCCAGTGTTTTGTTTTTCTGGTGTGCGTACACGCTCACCAGTGGCACTTCCAGGTTCAGGCGATAAGCGCACATCTCGAAGGCAACAAAGTGGGGGTAGAACAGAATCACGTCCTCACCAGCATCCCGCAGGCGGGTAAGGTGTTCCAGACCACGTATTTCCACCAGATTGCGCAGCCGGTCTGGCGATGACCACCACACCACGCCGTACTCCAGTACCAGCTTCATCATTTCCACAAAGTGGGCACGTATCAGGGTGCGTCGCTGGGCCGGGCTCATGTCCGGGAAGCACAGACGCAGGTTGATCAGCCCCACGCGGCGGCGTTCTTTGGCCAGGGCGTAGGCCAGCTGGCCCAGCAACCAGGCCAGTGCATGAATAAGGCGCAGGGGGAGTAGGTGAATCAGCCACAACAGGGCCAGGGCTAGTTTCATCAGACAGCTTTCATTCGGAATCGGGTGCAGGGGCGCCAGCAGGGCGCTTGTAGCGGTTGTAGCTCCACAGGTACTGGGCAGGCCAGCGGCGGATCAGGTTTTCTACTTCGGCGTTCAGGATGGCACCATCCTGCTGCTTGTCGCCGGTAAACGGCACGCTTTGTGGCTGAATGTGCACGGCAAAACCCTGGCCATCAGGCAGGCGTTCGCCGGTAAACCACAGCACGGCCACGTCCTGCATCTGCGCCAGGCGGGGCAGCAAACTCATGGTGAAAGCCTGACGACCAAAAAATGGCGCCCAGACACCTTCGCCACTGCCGGGCACCTGGTCGGGCAGGATGATGGTGGCTTCGCCGGATTTCAGTGCTTTCATCAACAAACGCACGCCGGCACCGGTAGCGGGGGCGGTTTTGGCACTACCCCGCGCCCGGCCTTCATTCATGATGGGTTCCAGCCAGGCCAGCTTGGAAGGCTTGTACATGGCAGTCAGCGGGAAGGGCAGGCGTGAGCTGAGGTAGCGGCCGGCAATATCGTAGCTGCCCAGATGCGGCGTAACAAATATCAGCCCCTTGCCTGCGGCCAACGCTGTCTCGACGTGCTCCCAGCCATGGCATTGCTTGACCAGCGATATCATGTAAGCCGGTTCACGACACCAGGCTATCGATAACTCCAGCATGCCTTTACCGGTTTCTGCGGCAGACTGTTTGACGAGGGCTTGATAAAGCTGATAACTTCCAGCGATTTTACTCGTGTCGAGGTTCTCGCGTATGCGCGAGCGCACACGAGGTGACGCATAATAAAGCATTCGCCCGAGCAGGCTGCCCAAGGCGTGCAACACAGGCAGTGGCAGGGACGCGAGTGCCTGCAGTATGAAACGTGCGAGTCGGGTCATGGGCTTGTACGCTAACGAAACGCGCTATTTTACCTTAACTCACTGGCCATTATCTGGAACGAAGACAATGAGCGAATATCTCTTTACCTCTGAATCGGTCTCGGAAGGTCACCCGGACAAAGTAGCGGACCAGATTTCCGATGCGATTCTGGACGCCATCCTGACCCAGGACAAATACGCCCGCGTAGCGGCCGAGACGCTGGTGAACACCGGTCTGGCCGTACTGGCCGGCGAAATTACCACCACGGCCAACGTGGACTACATCAAGATCGCGCGTGAAACCATCAAGCGCATCGGCTACGACAGCTCCGAAATGGGCTTCGATTACAACGGTTGCGCCGTGATGGTGTGCTACGACAAGCAGTCGCCGGACATTGCCCAGGGCGTGAACGAAGGCCAGGGCCTGGACCTGGAGCAAGGCGCGGGCGACCAAGGCCTGATGTTCGGCTACGCGTGCGACGAAACCCCGACCCTGATGCCGTTCCCCATCTACTACGCCCACCGTCTGGTACAGCGCCAGGCCGAGCTGCGTAAAGATGGCCGCCTGCCGTGGCTGCGCCCGGATGCCAAGAGCCAGATCACCTGCGTGTACGATACCGCTACCGGCCTGCCAAAGCGTATCGACACCGTGGTGCTGTCTACCCAGCACCACCCGGATGTGGACTACGACACCCTGCGTGAAGCCGTGATCGAGCAGATCATCAAGCCGGTACTGCCGCCAGAGATGCTCACCGCGGAAACCAAATACCTGATCAACCCGACCGGCCGCTTTGTTATCGGTGGCCCGCAAGGCGATTGCGGCCTGACCGGCCGTAAAATCATCGTGGATACCTACGGTGGTGCCGCTCCGCACGGCGGTGGCGCGTTCTCCGGCAAGGACCCGTCCAAGGTGGACCGCTCCGCTGCCTACGCGTGCCGCTACGTGGCCAAGAACATCGTAGCAGCCGGTCTGGCGCGCCAGTGCCAGGTACAGGTGTCCTACGCCATTGGCGTGGCGCAGCCTACCTCCATCGCCGTGGACACCTTTGGTACCAATGTGATCCCGAACGAGCAAATCGTCGAGCTGGTAAAACAGCACTTCGACCTGCGCCCGAAAGGCATCGTACAGATGCTGGACCTGCTGCGCCCGATCTACGCCAAAACTGCCGCTTACGGCCACTTTGGCCGCGAAGAGCCGGAATTCACCTGGGAGCGTACCGACAAGGTAGAAGCGCTGCGCGCTGCTGCCGGCCTGTAAGCCTGCCCTGTGAAGCAAAAAGCCCCGCCAGGGGCTTTTTGCTTTTCTGGCGCGAATTGCGGCCAACCTTTTAACGATCTTCTGCCATAATGTCGGTATTCCGGGGAGCGCTGCGAGGCTAGGCCCCAGGCCCGGAACAGTTCAAAACGGCGCTCACCTGCTTGTTCATCGGCCACCCTACCGGGTCGCCGGAATAACCCGTGCCGGGCACGGGATGCGCGGGTGAGCCATCCCTCCCGGCCTTCGTGATAAAGGATTTGCACGATGGCTGACTTCAACGACTACGTTGTTGCCGATATCAACCTGGCCGCCTGGGGCCGCAAAGAGCTGAACATTGCCGAAACCGAAATGCCGGGCCTGATGGCAATTCGCGAGCAGTTCAAGGATGCACAGCCGCTGCGCGGCGCGCGCATCGCCGGTAGCCTGCACATGACCGTACAGACCGCCGTGCTGATTGAAACCCTCACTGCGCTGGGTGCCGACGTACGCTGGGCCTCGTGCAATATCTTCTCCACCCAAGACCACGCCGCTGCGGCCATCGCTGCTGCCGAGATCCCGGTATTCGCCTTCAAGGGCGAGAGCCTGGACGAGTATTGGGAATTCAGCCACAAGATTTTCGAATGGCCGGAAAACCAGCCTGCCAACATGATTCTGGACGACGGCGGCGACGCCACCCTGCTGCTGATGCTGGGCAGCAAGGCCGAGAAAGACATCAGCGTGGTGGCTAACCCTACCAACGACGAAGAAATCGCCCTGTACGCCGCCATCAAGCGCTACCTGGCCATCGACCCGCAGTGGTACTCCAAACGCCTGCAGCACATCCAGGGCGTGACCGAAGAAACCACCACCGGCGTACACCGTCTGTACCAGCTGGAAAAAGACGGCGCGCTGCCGTTCCCGGCGTTCAACGTGAACGACTCGGTGACCAAATCCAAGTTCGACAACCTGTACGGCTGCCGCGAGTCGCTGGTAGACGGCATCAAGCGCGCTACCGACGTGATGATCGCCGGTAAAGTGGCCGTGGTACTGGGATACGGCGACGTGGGCAAGGGCTGCGCGCAAAGCCTGCGTGGCCTGGGCGCCACCGTGTGGGTAACCGAAATCGACCCGATCTGCGCACTGCAAGCCGCCATGGAAGGCTATCGCGTGGTACGCATGGACGAAGTCTGCGACCAAGCCGATATTTTTGTTACCACCACCGGTAACGTGGGTGTGATCACCCACGACCACATGGTCCGCATGCGCAACAACGCTATCGTGTGCAACATCGGCCACTTCGACAGCGAAATCGAAGTTGCCAGCCTGCGCCAGTACCAGTGGGACAACATCAAGCCGCAGGTAGACCACATTGTCTTCCCGGACGGCAAACGCATCATCCTGCTGGCCGAAGGCCGCCTGGTCAACCTGGGTTGCGCTACCGGCCACCCAAGCTTCGTGATGTCCAACTCGTTCACCAACCAGGTGCTGGCGCAGATCGAGATCTTTGCCAACCCGGGCAAATACGACAGCAAAGTGTACGTACTGCCGAAACATCTGGACGAGATGGTGGCCCGTCTGCACCTGGAGCGAATCGGTGCCCGCCTGACCGAGCTGAGCGATCAGCAAGCGGCCTACATCAGCGTGCCGAAAGAAGGCCCATATAAGCCGGCACACTATCGTTATTGATATTTGATGTCGGTATGAAACGGGCAGGGCAGTAAAATGACCTGCCCGTTTTTGCGGCCAACGTTGGCCGCACCCCGTCAGCGGCGACAGACCGGCACGGGTAGCCAGGGTTCATCACAGACTATTAGCTAGAGTTCGCCATGACAGAACGTAACCGTACTTTCAGTTTCGAGTTTTTCCCGCCGCGCACACCGGAAGGCGTGGCCAAGCTGCGCACCACGCGCCAGCAGCTGGCGCAGTTCAACCCCGAATTTTTCTCCGTGACCTTTGGTGCCGGTGGCACCACGCGTGACGGTACACTGTCCACCGTGCTGGAGATCCGCAACGAAGGCTACGCAGCAGCACCGCACCTGTCCTGCATTGGCTCCACCCGCGACAATATCCGCGCGATCCTTAACGAATATCGCAACCACGGCATCCGTCATATCGTGGCGCTGCGTGGTGATATGCCGTCCGGCATGGTGGAGGCGGGCGAATTCCGCTACGCCAACGAGCTGGTGGCTTTTATCCGCGAAGAGCACGGCGACCATTTTCATATCGAAGTGGCGGCCTATCCGGAATTCCACCCGCAGGCCAAGTCGGCAGAAGACGACATCAACAACTTTGTCCGCAAGGTAAAGGCCGGCGCCAACTCGGCCATGACGCAGTATTTCTTTAATGCCGATGCCTACTTCCGCTTTGTGGACGAGGCGCAGGCGCGTGGCGTGGATATCCCCATCGTGCCGGGCATTATGCCAATCGCCAACTTTGGCCAGCTGTGCCGCTTCTCGGATATGTGCGGTGCCGAAGTGCCGCGCTGGCTGCGCTTGCGCATGCAGGCCTATATGGACGACAGCGCGTCCATTCGCGCGCTGGGCCTGGATGTGGTGACCGAGCTATGCGACCGCCTGCTGGCAAATGGCGCACCCGGCCTGCACTTTTACACCTTGAACCAGGCCGGTACCGTGTCCACTATCTGGCAACGCCTGGGGCTGTAAGCACCGGCTGTGCCGATGAAGCCCCCCGTAGCCTGGCTACCGGGGGTTTTTCTATACCGCAGGGCCCAGGCCATGGCTGGCACTGATGACGCGGTTGCGCCCCAACTGTTTGGCCTGGTACAGGCACTGTGCAGCTTCTTCTTGTAGTGCGCCATCGCTATCGTGCCGTGTCGTGTCCAGGCTGGCTACCCCTACGCTGGCGGTCACGCAGGTGGATACGCTGGAGCTGATATGCGGTATGCCCAGCTGCCAGATGGCCTGCCGCAGGTTCTCGGCCAGGCGGTAAGCGGCTGCGGTATCGGCCCCGGGCAGCAGCAGGCCAAACTCGTCCCCACCCAAACGGGCCAGGACAGCCTGCCCGGTGGCGTGCTGTTGCATGAGCGCCGCCAGGCGTATCAGGCATTGGTCACCTTCCAGGTGGCCAAAGCAGGCGTTGTAGTCGGTAAAAGCATCGATATTGATGAGAAGCAGGGACAGTGCCTGGCTGCCGTCTTTGCTTTGCGAGTAGTGTTTGGCCAGCTGCTGGCGGAAAACCTTGCGGTTGGCTAGCCCGGTCAGGCCATCGATATTCACCATGCCATCCAGTTTTTCGTGTGCCAGCATCAGCGCCTGGCGTGTGACGTCGTGCGCTTGCCGGTATTGGCGCTGCAGCAGGGTATGGCACAGCATTTCGCTGAACAGGCGCATCAGGGTGAGCTCCTTATCCAGCCAGTCCCGCTTTTGCAGCACGCTGTCGCAGCCAAAGAACCCTAATACCTGGCCCTGGTAGGACAGGGTCACGACGGCAATGCTCTGGATGCCATGGGCGGCAAAGCGCATGCGTTCGTTATGCCCTTCTGGTGGCATGTCTTCCAGCTGGCTGAGCGCCACCAAGTGCTGCTTGATCAGTTGCGGCACAAACCAGGCTGATTCTTGCAGCGGGTAGTTTTCATACTGCTGCGCGGTACTGGGTACCCCGGCACGGCACCATTCCTGGGTGTGATGGATACGCAGTGACGGTGCCACCTTGAACAGGTAGCAGCGGTCTACTTCCAGCAGGTTGCCTATGCGCGACAGGGCAATGGCAATTTCTCCCTCGATATCGGCGTGGTCCAGCTGGATCAGCCGGCTGGACATTTCCGAGACCATCTGGTGAAAGCGTGATAGCTGCTCCAGCTCGGCGGTGCGCATGGCCAGCAGGCTCGATAGTTGGTCACGTTGCTGGGTGAGCTCGTAGCATGTTTGCTTGGCCTGTTTCAGCTGTGTGCCAGCGTGCTTGTCATGTGCTTGCAGTATCTGTCCCAGGTGGGCTATTTCGTCTTGTGCCACGATCTGCTCGTGCGCGTCCGGGCTTTGCCAGCGGGTGGCCAGGGCGGCTAGCGGTGCCAGAACCTTTTGCTGGAGATAGCGCCGGGTCAGCCATGCCAGCAACAGTATGGCCAGCATCAGCTCGGCCATGGCCTGGGCGATTTCCCGCCACAGGGTGTACTCCAGGCTGCGTAGCGACAGGCTGAGGCGCAAGGTGCCCAGTGGCTGGTCGCCTGTGCCTGCCGACTGTACCGGCAGCTCGATACGGTGGCTGGCCGGCAGTGGTGTGGCCAACGTTAGCTGTACCTGGCCACGGGTATTCAACAAGCTGACCTCGGCCACGCCATCCAGACTCTGTATGCCTTGCAGCAGTCTTTTCTCCATGGCCGGGTCCACATCCCAGACGCTTTGTGCCAAGAGCGGCATGAATTGCTCTTGTACCTGTTGCGGTATGCGCTGCAGCAGCTGTTGCTGTAGCTGGCTGCCCACGTAGAAACGTATGCCCGCCACCAGCAGGCAAAAGAGGCAGCCGGCGAGCAGCGTCTGCATAAGCCACTGCGGGATGAGCGGTTTGGCAAGTTTCAAAGGTGGCATTCCAAGAGGGTATTAGTGAACTATAGGCAGTTGCAGGGGGCTTGAACAGGGGGCGGCGGGCGTGAAAAAGGCAGCCTGGAGGCTGCCTTGGCAAACAGGGCGCGTTTTACTGGCCCAAGTGATAGATGGGCAGCGAGGTGGTCTGCTTGAACTCTTTCAGTACAAAGCTGGATTTCACGTCTTCTACGCCGGGCTGCTGCAACAGCTCGTCCATGACAAAGCGCGAAAAGTGCTGCAGGTCTTCAAAATACACCTGCAGCAGGTAGTCCATCTCGCCCGTCATAGCGTAGCAGTTCACTACCTCTGGCCAGCGTTGTACCGCTTCCATAAAGCCGGTCAGATGCGCGCTGCCACCGCGCTTTTCCAGTGATACGCGTACGAAAGCCTGCAAGCCCAAGCCTAGTTTGGCCGGGTCGAGCAGGGCAACGTATTGGCGGATCACGCCAGATTCTTCCAGCTGTTTCAGCCGGCGCAGGCACGGGGAGGGTGACAGGGCAACTTTCTCGGCAAGTTCGACGTTGGTCAGACGTCCATTGGCTTGCAGGGCTGCCAACATTTTGATGTCGGTCTTGTCCAGGTTGGCCGTAAGCATGTTATCTCCTGATTTGGGGTTTGCTCTGGAATATTGTTTTATGTTTTTTATTTTCTCGGCACTATATCGCAAGAAAATTGCCAGCAAGTTTACTTAGAATAAAGCGCCTGAGCCAGACATTTTACACGGTGGCAGCAGATCACCGCAGGCTGAGTGAATAAGAGGAGACGCCAGAGGCCCGTAAAGCCGGCTTCAGGCAGACAATTCGGGCATTTTCCCGCTGCTGGCCAGACCAGCAGCATGGTGCTGTGTTGTATTTTTATCTCCCGCTCTGCCCTGGCCCACCCCGTGTAACTGGCACGTCGCTGCAATACCCTACAGAGAAGCAGGCCGTACAGGCCGCAAGAGGAGAGAGAGATGAAAATGGAACATCAGCTGATGAACCCGCTGGCTACCGATGGTTTCGAGTTTGTGGAATACACCGCCCCGGATGCCGAGGGCGTAGAGAAGCTCAAAGCGCTGTTTCTGTCCCTGGGCTTTATCGAAGTAGCCCGCCATCGCAGCAAAAACGTTAGCCTGTTCCGCCAGGGCGATATCAACTTCATCCTGAACGCCGAGCGCACCCAGCCCGCTGCCGAGTTTGCCCATGCCCATGGCCCGTCCGCCTGCGCCATGGCCTGGCGCGTACAAGACGCCGCCAAAGCCTACGAATACGCACTGGCTCACGGTGCTACCCCGTACAACCGTCCGGTTGGCGCCATGGAGCTGAACATCCCGGCGGTAGAAGGCATCGGCGGTTCGGCGCTCTACTTTGTAGACCGCTACGGCCACGACAAGAACATCTACGACATCGACTTTGTACCGCTGGACGGCGTAGAGCAATACCCGGCGGGTGTGGGCCTGAAAGTCATCGACCACCTCACCCACAACGTGGTGCGCGGCAATATGGAGAAGTGGGGCGGCTTCTACGAGAACATCGCCAACTTCAAGGAAATCCGCTACTTCGATATCGAAGGCAAGCTCACCGGCCTGGTGTCCAAGGCCATGACCAGCCCGTGTGGCAAGATCCGCATCCCGATTAACGAGTCGTCCGACGACAAGAGCCAGATCGAAGAATTCCTGCGCCAGTACAACGGCGAAGGGATCCAGCACATCGCGCTGACCACCGACAATATCTACGAAACGGTGGAAACGCTGAAAGCACGTGGTACCCGCTTCCTGGACACGCCGGACACCTACTACGCCAAGGTAGACCAGCGCGTACCGAACCACGGCGAAGACCTGGCCCGCCTGCAGAAAAACAGCATTCTGATCGACGGCGCGCCGGTAGAAGGTATCCTGCTGCAAATCTTTACCGAAACCGTCATCGGCCCGATCTTCTTTGAAATTATCCAGCGCAAGGGTAACGAAGGCTTTGGTGAAGGTAACTTCCGCGCACTGTTCGAATCCATCGAAGAAGACCAGATCCGCCGCGGCGTGCTGAAGGCCGACTAAGCCTGCGCTACCGTATCGCGGCAAAGGGTTGGACGCCGGGCGCCGCCGGTACGGTCAACGGCTATATATAAGGTTGGCCGCAGCTCATGCTGCGGCCAACGCATATCGATACTGCAAGACGAGACACACACATGAAACTCGCTACCTATCAGAACCAGACCCGCGACGGCCAGCTGCTGGTCGTTAGCCGCGACCTCTCCCGCGCTGTGGCCGTGCCACAAATTGCGGCCAACCTGCAGGGTGCACTGGATAACTGGGCGCAGGCCGAGCCAAAATTACAAGAAGTGTATGCCGCGCTGAACCAGGGCGAGGTGGCTGGCGAATTCGCCTTCGACCAGATGCGCTGCCACAGCCCGCTGCCGCGTGCCTACCAGTGGGCCGACGGCTCTGCCTACTTGAACCACGTAGAGCTGGTGCGCAAGGCGCGTGGTGCCGAGGTGCCGGCCAGCTTTTACACCGACCCGCTGATGTACCAGGGCGGCTCCGACGCCTTCCTGCCACCGCGTGCCGGTATCCCGCTGCGCGATGCTGCGTGGGGCCTGGATTTTGAGGGCGAAGTGGCGGTGATAACCGGTGACGTGCCGCTGGGCGCCGACGCGGCCGAGTGCGCCAAGCACATCCGCCTGCTGATGCTGGTAAACGACGTGACCCTGCGCAACCTCATCCCGAATGAGCTGGCCAAAGGCTTTGGTTTCTTCCAGAGCAAGCCGGCTACCGCCTTCTCGCCTGTGGCTGTCACGCCGGACGAGCTGGGTGACGCCTGGCAAGACGGCAAAGTCCACCTGCCGCTGCTGGTGGATTACAACGACGCTTTCTACGGCAAGCCGAACGCTGGTGTGGAAATGCAGTTCAACTTTCCGCAACTGGTGGCCCATGTATCCAAAACCCGCGAGCTGGTGGCGGGCAGCATCATTGGCTCTGGCACCATCTCCAACCACGATCGCAGTGTAGGCAGCTGCTGCCTGGCCGAGCAGCGCATGATCGAGATCATCGATACTGGTGCAGCCGTGACACCGTTCATGAAAGTGGGCGATAGCGTGCGTATTGAAATGAAAGACGCCGCCGGCCACAGCATCTTTGGCGCCATCGAGCAAACCGTGGTGCAGCATGGCTGATGCGGCCAACGTTGGCCGCACCCTGTACGGCTACTTTCGCTCCTCTGCCGCCTACCGCGTACGCATCGCCCTCAACCTGAAAGGGCTGGCGTACCGGCAGGCCCCGGTCAGCCTGGTAAAGGCCGAGCAGCGCAGTGCCGATTTTCTGGCGCTGAACCCGCAAGGCCTGGTGCCAGCGTTGCAGGATGGCAAGGTACTGCTGACCCAGTCGCTAGCCATTTGCGAATACCTGGACGAAGCCTACCCGGATACCGTGCAGCTGCTGCCAGCCGACCCGGTACAGCGTGCGCGCGTCCGTGCCGTTGCTCAGGCAATCGCCTGTGACATCCATCCGGTAAACAACCTGCGCATCCTGAATTACCTCAAGATCGAGCTGGGGTTGGAAGAGGCGACACGCAACACCTGGTACCAGCATTGGGTGGAGGAGGGCTTTATCGCGCTGGAGCAGCAGCTGGCGGCCAGTGCAGGGCAGTACTGCTTTGGCGATAGCATTACTCTGGCTGATGCCTGCCTGCTACCGCAGGTATTCAATGCCCTGCGTTTTCAAGTAGATATGGCCGCTTTTCCGCTACTGGGCCGCCTTGCGGCCAACCTTGAAATCCTGCCCGCCTTTGCCGACGCCCACCCGTCCAAACAGCCGGATGCCACCTGATTGGTCTCACAGAGCAAGCCGAAACCGCCGAAAAGGCGGTTTTTTCATAAAAGGCTTGACGCCTTATGCGGTTTTTGATTTAATGCGTGTCTCTGATGCAGCACGCAAGTGCTGAGCAAGAAGGCCAATTAGCTCAGTTGGTAGAGCAACGGATTGAAAATCCGTGTGTCCTTGGTTCGATTCCGAGATTGGCCACCAAAAAACTTGCGGGTAACATACCAGTCAGCAGACTGGCCAATTAGCTCAGTTGGTAGAGCAACGGATTGAAAATCCGTGTGTCCTTGGTTCGATTCCGAGATTGGCCACCATATTAAAACCCCCAGCTAGAAATAGCTGGGGGTTTTTGCGTTGGATCTCACATCGGATTTAATTTCTAAGTTACCGCGTTCTATCGATGTGTCCCTCCTCATTTTCACTAAGTTTTAGAGACCATTGTAATGACCCACTAAAAACCTGCACAGGTCCTAATTCACACAGGAGCATGTGATGAGTATGACCATGGAAGACGACATCAAACGCTGGGCCGCCAAGCGCAAAGCCGCGCTGGTGATGGAGATCATTCAAGGCAAGAGCACGGTGGCCGAAGCTTCCCGCGCCTTCAACCTGGCGCCCTCCGAGATCGAAACCTGGGTCGATGAGGCCAAGCGCGGCATGGAGAACGCCCTGCGTGCCAAGCCGATGGATATCCGCGAGCAGTACGAAAAGCAGCTCAAAGAACTGCAGGAAGCCTACGGCGAAGCCATGCTGGAGCTACGCGCCCGCAAAAGGCCGTCCCCAAGCTGCAGTAGCAACTGGTCGAGCCGATCAAGGAGATGATTGAAGAGAGCTCTTCATTCGGCTACCGCACCGTAGCAGGCCTGCTGGGCATGAACAAAAAAAAACCGTGCAGCTCATTCTTCCAGCTCAAGGGCTGGCAGGTGAAGAAACGGCCGGTCGGCTTCCGCCCCCGTGTCCAAGCCCTGCCATCGGTGGCGGCAGAGCCCAACTAACGATGGTCGACAGACCTGTGCCGCATCTGGGCCGCCAAGGATGGCCGGTGCCATTTGGCACTGGTGATCGACTGCTGCACCCGCGAATTGCTGGGCTGGGATCTGTCACGCAGTGGCAAGTCCAAAACGGTCGAATCGGCGCTGGAACACGCGCTGATCAACCGCTTTGGCTGCCTGGACTGGGTGTTGCAACGCTTCCTGCTCCGCAGCGACAACGGTTTGGTATTTACCAGCCGCAGCTACACCGCGCTGGTGAAAAGCTACGGTTTGCAGCAAGAGTTCATCACGCCGTACACGTCGGAGCAGAACGGCATGGTGGAGCGGGTGATTCGTACATTGAAAGAGCAGTGCGCGCATCGACACCGCTTTGAAAGTCTGGCGCACGTCAGCCGGGTGATTGCCGACTGTATCGGGTTCTACAACCACCGGCGCTCGCACCAGGCTTTGGGGATGAAGACGCTGGCGATGGCATAACAATTAGTAGCCTGACCTGTGCAGAAAGGGCTGGGTCATTACAGATTTGTGTAACAAGGTCATCCTTATGAGATAAGTCTATCTGGAGATTTGGGTAGTCTGGTCTGCGACTGATTTTTACAGTAAGCCTGGTTAACACCGCTAGCACGGAAGATGTGGTCCAGCAACAGCAAGTTGCAGAGACCTGAACCTTTTTACTTCTGAAAACTATTTTTTATGACGGAGTGGACCGAACAGCGGAGCACTGGGTAGAATGTTCAAGTTCTTACAGAACGTTACTAAATTACTCACCACGACAGTGCTTGCTGGACGTGATATGGCATGGTGGTAGGGTGTCTAGAACACATTCAAGCCCACACAGTACATGGAAAGCTAGTCAAGTTTATGACAAGTCGCCAAGCCAAACCCCAAGAAGATACTTACTTCAGGGTGATGCGCATCCTGCAACAAAGCCCAGGCCTTGCCCAGCGCGAACTGGCCGAAAAGCTGGGTATCAGTGTCGGTGGGCTGAGTTACTGCCTGAAAGCGTTAATGGCGAAGGGAATGGTGAAGATGAAAAACTGCGCCACTTCTAAGAACAAATTTGGCTACTTCTATGTACTCTCCCCAACTGGCATGGCAGGAAAAGCAGCCATTACGTATAGGTTTTTACAACGAAAGATGGATGAGTATGAAGCACTAAAGGCTGAGATAGAAACGCTTAGGCCTGATGCGGATCTGATGCAGGCATCCGTTGACATGGAGCGATCAGTTGGCCACTAACGCTCACCGCCTGTTAAATTCGGTTCTTCAGGCGATAAATCTGATTGCAAGGTTTGCATTAATTTTTTTCTTGGCAAAATATATAGATCCAGTTCAAGTTGGCTATTTTGGTATTTTTGCAGCTACTGTGAGTTATGCGCTTTATTTTGTTGGATTGGATTACTACATATATGTGTCACGAGAAATTATCAAAAAAAATCCAGAAGAACGAGGTCGGCTGTTAAAAGGTCAAGCATTGCTATCTGTTGCTTTGTATGCGGCCTTTATTCCGCTTGCGGTAATATATTTGCCTATGTTGGGTTGGCCTGCGGGTTTAATTTGGTGGTTCTTTCCAATCCTGGTGCTGGAGCACTTTAACCAAGAAATGACCCGTCTGCTAATCGCACTCGCCAAGCCGATTAGTTCTACGGTTATACTGTTCATTCGTCAAGGTGCGTGGTCGGTAGTTATGGTAGCTGCAATGGTTTTAAATTCTGGAGCGAGGAATTTGGATCTGCTTATGAGCCTCTGGGCTGTTTCAGGTCTGATTGCGGCCAGTTTTGCAATTTTAAAACTTAGAGCGCTAGCAATTGCGGGTTGGAGCTTGCCAGTAGATTGGGGTTGTGTAAAAAAAGGTGTTCTACTTAGTTTGACTTTTCTAATTGGAACGCTTGCATTGCGAGGCATACAAACTTTTGATCGCTACTGGGTTGAAAGGTTGGCTGGCATTGAGGCAGTAGGTGCTTATGTTTTGTTGTATGGAATAGCTAGTACTCTACTTGTATTTCTTGAGTCGGCGTTATTTTCGTTTTCTTACACAAGGTTAATTCAGCTCAGTCAGGGTGGGGAATATTCTGAAGTTCGAGCTGCAGTGAAACGACTTTTTCTTCAGGCTTTATGTCTGGCGGTTTTGTTTGGGATTGCGAGCTGGTTTATACTGCCATACTTGTTGCGCTGGATTGGGAATCCAGTATACATTGAAGCTATAGATTTATATCCGTTGTTGCTGCTCGCAATAATATTGAATGCGTTAAGTATGGTGCCTCATTACGCATTATATGCTCTTGGTGTTGATAGACCGATTGTGTGTAGTCACTTTGCTGCACTCATATTTTTTGTAGCCGCGACTTGGATGGCTGGTAATATTACGCTAAAGTATGCTGTGCCAATTGGGCTTTGTTTTGCATTTGGACTTGTATTTGTCTGGAAAACAGCCGCTTATTTTATTTCGATTTCGACAAAGCCGGCCTTAAATCATCACCAAAAAAATTAGGACACTTAGTCTTGTATCTGGAGATCAATCATGCTTAAAGACTCAACAATTCTTATTACCGGCGGGACGGGATCTTTTGGCAACACTTTTGTGCCAATGACTTTGGCTAAGTATAATCCGAAAAAAATAATAATACTCTCTCGTGATGAGATGAAGCAATGGGATATGGCCAAAAAATTTGTGGGTGATGATCGTGTGCGTTTTTTCATCGGTGATGTCCGTGATAAGGATCGGCTGTACCGAGCGCTGGATGGCGTAGACTACGTTGTACATGCAGCAGCAACTAAGATTGTTCCCACAGCAGAATATAATCCATTTGAATGCATCAAAACCAATGTTAATGGTGCAATGAATCTGATTGATGCCTGCATTGATAAGCGAGTTAAAGGTGTAGTCGCCCTATCCACCGATAAAGCAAGTAGTCCTACTAACCTGTACGGTGCAACTAAGCTGACATCGGATAAGTTATTTGTTTCTGGTAATTCGTATTCCGGTGAGCATGGAACTAGGTTTTCTGTTGTGAGATACGGGAATGTCATGGGCTCGCGTGGTTCTGTTATTCCGTTCTTTATGTCGATTCGCGATAAAGGATCTTTGCCAATCACAGACGAGCGTATGACTCGTTTTATGATTTCTTTGGAGCAAGGTGTAGAACTGGTTTGGCACGCCTTCGAAGATATGGTTGGGGGTGAGATTTACGTAAAAAAAATACCCTCAATGAAGGTGACTGAATTAGCTAAGGTGATTGCGCCTGATGCCAAACATGAAATTGTTGGTATTCGCCCTGGCGAAAAATTGCACGAGCAGATGATAGGTACAGAAGACGCACTTTATACGTACGAATACCCTGAACACTACAAGATACTTCCTGCTATACATAGCTGGGATTGTGATGCCAATAGAATTAAAAATGGTAAGCGTGTGGAAGAGGGTTTTAGCTACACAAGCGACAACAACGCTGAGTGGATGACGAGCGCAGACCTGCAAGCATGGATTGACGCTAACCGCGAAAAAATTGGGAGCATCTGACATGATTCCCTACGGTCGCCAAGACATCAGCCAAATAGATATTGATGCGGTCGTGGCCGTGCTGCAGTCGGATTTTTTGACGCAAGGCCCGCAAGTCCCTCTGTTTGAGCGGACAGTGGCCCAACACGTTGGCGCCAAACACGCTTTGGCAGTCAACAGTGCCACTTCGGCCCTTCACATTGCTTGCTTGGCGCTTGGCCTTGAATCGGGTGATTGGCTCTGGACCACCCCTGTGACCTTTGTAGCCTCGGCTAACTGTGGTTTGTACTGCGGCGCACAAGTGGACTTTGTGGACATAGACCCGCGCACCTACAACCTGTGCCCGCTAGCGTTGGAAGCCAAACTGGTTGCTGCAGAAAAGACTGGCAAGTTACCCAAGGTGCTGGTAGCCGTACACTTGTGCGGCCAGCCGTGTGACATGGCCGCAATCTATGCGCTGGCTCAAAAATACGGTTTCAAGATCATTGAAGACGCCTCGCACGCCATTGGCGGCAAATACAAAGACGAATTCATTGGCAATGGCCGCTACAGCGACATTACGGTATTCAGTTTTCACCCAGTCAAAATAATTACCACCGCCGAAGGTGGCATGACCCTGACGAACTGTGACGAATTGGCCCACAAAATGGCCCTGCTGCGCAGCCATGGCATTACTCGTGATACCGCTCACATGACCCACGCGCCAGACGGTCCTTGGTATTACCAACAAATTGACCTAGGCTACAACTATCGCATGACGGAATTGCAGGCGGCGCTTGGCGTGAGTCAAATGCAGCGACTGGACGCTTTTGTGGCTAGCCGTCACCAGCTGGCCCGGCGTTACGACAAGTTGCTGGCTGCTTTACCAATTGCCACGCCTTGGCAACAGCCCGACAGCTACTCTGGCATGCATCTCTACGTGGTACGTCTGCAGCTGGATAAGATCCATAAAACCCACCGCGAGGTGTTTGATGGTCTGCGCGAACTGGGCATTGGCGTCAACTTGCACTACATACCTGTACACACTCAGCCGTACTACCAGCGGATAGGTTTTAAAGTAGGCGACTATCCGCAAGCAGAGCAGTATTATGCCGAAGCCATTAGTCTGCCCATGTTCCCAACCTTGAGTGAGCAGCAACAAGACCAAGTGGTTGCCGCGTTGCACAGGGTGCTTCTGACATGAAATTGGTACTCGGCACAGTTCAGTTTGGTCTGAATTACGGTGTGGCCAATGCCGCTGGTCGCGTCAGCACTGATATGGCAGATGCAATCTTGCGCAGAGCGCAGCTAGCAGGTATGGATACGCTGGATACCGCTATTGCTTATGGTGATAGTGAATCGGTACTAGGCGGTTTGGGTGTTAAAGGCTGGAAGGTGGTATCCAAGCTACCTGCGGTGCCTGAGGGTTGCCTGGATATCGCCCAATGGGTTAAAACGAAAGCGCAAGAGTCTTTGCAGCGCTTGGGCTTGCAAAGCATGTATGGTTTGCTACTACATCGTCCAACGCAGTTGCTTGAAGGTTTTGGGCCTGATCTCTACGCTGCACTGCAGGTACTCAAAGCTGAGGGCTTAGTGTCCAAAGTGGGTATCTCCGTGTATGGACCAGCAGAGTTGGATCATCTGTGGCCAAAGTACCCGGTAGATATAGTTCAGGCACCGTTGAGTATTCTCGATCGCAATCTGGTGGATTCTGGTTGGGCATCGCGGCTCAAAGATGCTGATGTGGAGATTCATACCCGATCAGCATTTTTGCAGGGGTTATTGCTCATGCCCTCAGACAAGCGCCCGGTTAAATTCAATCGCTGGGTTAATATTTGGCAAGAGTGGGATCGCTGGTTGTTGGCTACAGGGCTGACGCCAGTACAGGCTTGCTTGCGATATGCAAATTCACTTGATGAGATAGACCGTGTGGTGGTCGGGGTAGACTCGGTGATGCAGCTCAACGAGATATTGGCAGCTACCAACGGGGTTCTGGACACTTTGCCAGCATTTAAACCCTTGCAAGACGAGCGCTTGATCAACCCCGCCAGTTGGAACCAGCTATGAAAGTCGTTGCCATCGTTCAGGCCCGTATGGGCTCCACTCGTTTGCCCAATAAGGTAATGAAGGCGATTGCGGGCGTGCCCATGATCGAGCTGTTATTGGCTCGCTTGTCCAAGACCAAACAAATCAATCAAATTGTATTGGCCACATCCACTGACGAGCGCAACACCCCCTTGGTTGAACATGTACAAAAGCTGGGCTATACCTGCGTGCGCGGCAGCGAAAGCGATGTACTCGACCGCTATCTCGTGGCCGCCCGGCAAGCCCAGGCCGATGTGGTGGTGCGCATCACCGGCGACTGCCCGCTAATTGACCCAGCACTGGTGGATCAGGTCGTTGCACAGTTTAAAGCTGAAGGCCTGGATTACCTGAGCAACACAGTGCCTGCAAGTTACCCGGATGGCCTGGACACAGAAGTATTCACCTTACAAGCTCTGGAGCGGGCCGGGCGCGAAAGCCAGGACCCGTTTGACCATGAGCACGTCACCCCGTATATGCGCAAACCCGGCCTTTACAAAACTGGCGTCATGCAACACAGCGAAGATCTGTCTGGCCTACGATGGACAGTTGATGAATCCGCAGACTTTGAAGTGGTCAGACGAGTTTTTGCGCACTTTGCGCCCAATATTTATTTCTCTTGGAAAGAAGTGCTTGGACTGCAGCGCAGCCAACCCGCACTTTTTGCCGCTAACCACAACATAATTCGAAACGAAGGGGCTGCTGTGGGCACTGGTCAAAAACTTTGGAAACGCGCTAAACAAGTCATTCCTGGCGGCAATATGCTGCTGTCTAAGCGGGCAGAAATGTTTTTGCCCGAGCAGTGGCCCGCCTACTTCAGTAAGGCCAAAGGCTGCCAAGTGTGGGACATGGACGGCAAGCAATACACCGACATGTCCATCATGGGCATTGGTACCAACATCCTCGGCTATGGCCACGAAGAAGTGGATGCTGCAGTACGTCAGACGGTGGACGCCGGTAATATGTCCACCTTCAATTGCCCCGAAGAGGTGTACTTGGCCGAGAAACTGGTGGAGCTGCACCCTTGGGCTGACATGGCACGCCTTGCCCGCTCGGGTGGTGAGGCCAACGCTTTAGCCATTCGTATTGCGCGGGCAGCCTCAGGCAAGGATAAAGTGGCCGTGTGTGGGTATCACGGTTGGCACGACTGGTATTTGTCGGCCAACTTGGGTGATGACGAGAACCTTGCCGGTCACTTGCTGCCTGGCTTGGACCCAAAAGGCGTGCCGAAAAATCTGCGCGGCACCGTTTTCCCGTTCAACTACAACAACTACGCTGAACTCGAAAATCTGGTTAACACCCAAGACATTGGCGTCATTAAAATGGAAGTGGTGCGCAACAGGGGGCCGGAAGACAACTTCCTGCACAAAGTGCGCAAGCTGGCAACTGACCGTGGCATTGTGCTAATTTTTGACGAGTGCACATCGGGTTTTCGCCAAACTTTTGGCGGCCTGCACAAAATGTATGGCGTGGAGCCCGACATGGCCATGTTTGGCAAAGCCCTTGGCAACGGCTATGCCATTACCGCTACCATTGGCCGCCGCGAAATTATGGAGGCGGCGCAGTCCACCTTCATCAGCAGCACTTTCTGGACCGAGCGCATTGGCCCCGCGGCAGCACTCAAAACGCTTGAGGTGATGGAGCGCACCACGTCTTGGGAAACCATTACCCAAACCGGCTTGAGCATTCGCCAGCGCTGGCAGCAATTGGCTGACAAACATAGTCTGCAAATTGACCACTGGGGACTGCCCGCGCTGACGGGCTATACCTTCAAAAGCGACAATGCTCTAGCCTACAAAACCTTGATCACGCAAGAAATGCTAGCCAAAGGCTATTTGGCGGGTAATAGCGTGTATGTTTGTACCGAGCACACGCCCGCTGTGTTGGACGGCTACTTTTCCGAGCTCGACCCGATCTTCGCCATCATTAAAGAGTGCGAAGAGGGGCGCGATGTTATGAGCTTGCTTAAAGGCCCGGTGTGTCATGGTGGCTTCAAGCGCCTGAACTGAACCACGTCATCTGCCAACAAATGCAAGTAGCCTTCCGCGTTGACTCTTCTTTACAAATCGGCACTGGCCACGTCATGCGTTGTCTCACTCTGGCAGATGCGCTGCGCGAACGTGGGGCAAAGTGTAGCTTTGTCTGCCGACCGCATACTGGCCATTTACTGGATATGATCAAGCAGCGGGGGCATATGACTATTGCCCTTGCACCGGCTGATCTGGCCTTCAGCGGCCCGGCTGAACCCGACCATGCACAGTGGTTGGGCTGCAGCTGGGAAAACGATGCTAAGCAAACCAAGGAAGCTTTGGCCACTCTGAAGCTCGACTGGCTGGTGGTGGACCACTACGCACTAGACCGCCGTTGGGAGCAAGAGCTACGTTACTCCGCAAAGCACCTCATGGTCATTGACGACTTAGCCGACCGCCAGCATGACTGCGACGTCTTGCTGGATCAAAACCTTGGGCGTCAAGATAAGGACTATGACGGCTTGCTGAGCCCAAAAACCAAAACCTTCATAGGTCCTGAAAACGCCTTGCTGCGCCCCGAGTTTGCCCAGTGGCGTGAATACAGCCTACAACGCCGCGTACAACCTAAGCTGCAACACTTGCTCATCACCATGGGCGGGGTGGACAAAGACAACGCCACTGGTAAGGTGCTGCAAGTCTTGCGCGACTGCGATCTACCGGCAGACCTTGGAATTACTATCGTTATGGGGCCAACCGCGCCTTGGCTGACGGAGGTGCAAGAGCAAGCGGCAGCCATGCCTCTTCCAACTCAGGTCTTGACGGGTGTGAACAACATGGCCGAATTGATGGCTAAGAGCGATCTTGCCATTGGTGCGGCGGGTAGCACTTCTTGGGAGCGGTGTGCGTTGAGTTTACCCACCATCCTTTTGATTTTGGCGACGAATCAGCAAAGCAGTGCGCTGGCTTTGCAGTCTTTTGGTGCTGCGCACATAGCGGCTGATGTACAGCAACTGATCGTCATCATGCGTGCCTTGCTCAATCCGCAAAGTGAGTCTGTAGCACTGAAAAAAATGAGTCAAGCTGCGGGACAATTAACCCGAGGCGATGGCACATCAAAAGTTGTTAAATTCCTTTGGTCAGCTAATGTCTAACACCCACACCATTCGCGAGTTAACCGAGGCCGATTTGCCTATGGTTCTGACTTGGCGCAATCATTTATCTGTGCGCACCTTCATGTTGACTCAACATGAAATCAGTTTGCAAGAGCATCGCAGCTGGTTTGAAAGCGTGAAAAATGACAAGAATCGCAAGCAGATGTTAGTTTTTGATGGTTCAGAGCCGATTGGCTTCGTTCAATTCAATCCGGTTAGTGCAGGCGGTATTGCCAATTGGGGGTTTTACGCTCGGCCAGATGCGCCAAAAGGCAGTGGAACAAAACTAGGCAATGCCGCTCTGACGTACGCATTTCAAGACTTGGGCCTGCATAAAGTATGTGGACAAGCCATTGAAAGCAACGCGGCATCTATTGCGTTCCATCAAAGGTTGGGCTTTATCGAAGAAGGTCGATTGCGCGATCAACAACAAATTAACGGCCGATACCAGACCTTGGTTTGCTTCGGTCTGCTCGCAAATGATTGGTATGAATCCCAGCCAACAGAGAAAGAAAAAAATGCCACAAATTGAAATAGCAGGACGCCCTATCGGCCCAAACCATTTCCCCTATGTGATTGCCGAGCTCTCGGCTAATCACAACGGTAAGCTAGAAACCGCTCTTCGTATCATCGAAGAAGCAAAAAAGGCTGGGGCAGATGCCGTTAAACTGCAAACCTATAAGCCTGACACCATTACCCTTAACTGTGACACCGAGGAGTTCAAAATTCGAGGTGGGCTTTGGGATGGTCGCACGCTACATGAGTTGTACACAGAAGCCCACATGCCCTGGGACTGGCACAAACCGCTGTTTGATCATGCCCGCAAACTGGGCATTACCATATTCAGCTCGCCTTTTGACAACACGGCTGTCGACTTGCTGGAAGACCTGAACGCGCCGGCTTACAAGATTGCCTCGTTCGAGGCCGTGGATCTGCCCCTGATCAAATACGCGGCCAGTACAGGAAAGCCCATGATCATTTCCACAGGCATGGCCGATGCTGATGAGATACAAGAAGCTATCGATGCCGCGCAAGCGGGTGGCTGCAAGCAGCTGGCCATCCTTCACTGCGTCAGTGGATACCCCGCCCCTGCCGAGGACTATAACTTGCGTACGATCCCCGATATGATCAAACGATTTGGTTTGGTCACGGGCTTGTCCGACCATACGCTTGATAACACCACAGCTATTGCTAGCGTTGTTCTGGGGGCCTCGATTATTGAGAAGCACTTTACCCTTGACCGAAACGGAGGCGGACCTGATGACAGCTTCTCACTTGAGCCGACGGAACTGGGCGATCTTTGCCGCGATAGCAAGACAGTTTGGTCAGCATTAGGACAAGTGGACTATGGTCGAAAATCGAGTGAGCAGGGAAATGTCAAGTTCCGCAGATCTCTTTATTTTACAAGAGACATGAGCGCAGGTGAATTGATCACCGAAAATTGTGTGCGTAGCGTAAGGCCAGGGTTTGGACTTCCTCCAAAGTATAAAGATCAGATTATTGGTAAGGCTTTGCATAAAGATGTGCGGATGCATACCCCAGTCACGTTAGATTCGATTTGTGGAGGTGATTTTGGTACGATTTTATAATGTATGTAAAATAGAAGTTTCTGTGCGTCATGTGGGTATTAAAATTAAAATTTGATAAATGCAACATTTCAATCTTATGAGTAGCCGAATTACACTTTACAGTTATGCTGACTCCTGGTCAAATACCGATCACTCTAAAACATTAGGAAAGACAATAAAAAGAACGTATTTAATAAAGTTGGTATTGCTAACTTTTGCGCTGCCTTTTGATTTGCTTTTTTTGCTTTATGTTAATTTAATAAAAAAGAAGTTCGGCGTCTTTTTTGCGACAGAGAAATGGCCGAATCTCACAAGTGCGGTTTCAAAAGAAGTGGAAACGGCAAGCATTTCTTCACCTGCTTTCTTATTTAGAAGATCTGAACGAGGAGCGATTTATTTTCCTGCAAGTGTCTTTTATGTTCCTGCCGCAATTGGCTTGTTCTTACCGAAATCTCTTCATTTGCCTTGGACAAAATTTATAGTTTTTTTTGAAAAAAAAATACTAAAAAACTTTGCTAAAGATAGCGCTACGATAGTCGTTCATTCTGATGCGCTCCCTTTTGGGCGGGGTTTGATAATGGCTGCAAACGAGGTCGGAATTAAATCCGTTTGCATTCAACACGGTAGTTTTAGGGATGAAAATATCATTGCTGAGCGAGATGGTTTTCTCTGTGCACATAATATTGTTAGGAGCGCCGAAGACGCAAGTATTATTTGCAAAGCGAATGATGCAACTAAAATCCATCTGCAGATCGATTTTTTTAAATTAAAGATTGGTGGAGGGAATGGCAAGTCTATTGGCCCGACAGTTCTTCTCTTGGGGGAGGGTTATCATATCGTCGATAAGTATTTTAATGAACAATACTTAACTTATCTCGAGTTAATGCAGGATCAACTTTTAAAGCATAAGTTTAATGTTGTATTTCGACCGCACCCTTCAGAAAGAAATTTGAGGTGGAATGATAGATTCTCAATTATTAGCAGGGAGCCCCTACAATCCTGCTTGTCTAAAGTTGATGCCGTAATTGGTTACTCTTCTACATTGCTGCAAGAATCTGCAGAAGTAGGTATTCCTGCTTTTTATGTAGATCCCTTGGGTGATGGTCATCACATAATGGGCAGAAATGGGGTGATCATTCATAGGTATGCTGATGTGGCGCAAATTGACCAAGAAATTACAAAAAAAATAAGAGCCAGTGGGAATTTTGAATTCATCGATAATCGGCCCGAATCATATGAGGAAGTAGTGAATATCTTGGTTGAATGACTCGATTAAGGCGATCTAATATTTTTTGGATAACATTAGTGCAAATAAAGAAAACTTTAGAAAATACACACTTGGCCGTCCTTTGGCTTTTAATATTTTCTCCGAAGATTGTTATAAGCTCAATCCCTGGCCTATCATCGGCTATGCGTATTGATGTTATTCTTGCGCTGATATATTCGGTAATTTTTTTGCTCAAGATTGTTTTGAAAAAAGATTGCCAAAAAAATAAATCATTATATTTATTGTTTTTGTTTTTTGGGGCTTGTGCTTACGTCTTTAATTCGAAAGATTATATTGTTGCGGTCGGTCAATTTCTTTTATATATTTCCTTGGTTGGTGCATTTGCACATGGTGCATCATTTGTAGGTAAGGAAAGTTGGGATGTAAAAAGAATAATTTTTTCTCTTCTTAAGTTAAACATCATTATCCATATTTTATTTTATTTTCTTGATATTGGGACGTATTCTGGTACATATGTAAATGATGCCGGTCTTGAAGAAAATTATTATATCTTTGGGTTGTATGGAATATCTAGCATGCCATTTCAGTTTGCAGTGTATGTAGCTGCATTTGTTTTTATTCTTATGCATGGCGGGTTGGGGAATAGAAAATCCTTTGTTCTTTGGTCTTTGATTGCATGTGTTGCCATGTTAACTGGTGATTCACGAATCTCCTTGGTGGCACTAATTTTGGCTGTATTTGGATTTTGGACAATATTGATAAGTCCGTTGCTATTTTTTATTTCTGATTTTTTTCAGACGAAGTCAATTTCTGTTTTCTCAAACTATGGAGATATATCTGCTGATCCGTCATTGGGAATGCGCCTTCTTAATGTAGAAAACTACCTTGATTGGCTCTCATTAAAAAAATTTGTGCTAGGCGGGGGAGCTCAATCCTTTTTGGAATTTTCTGAACAATACGGGTTCCCCGGGCCGCTGGATATGGGATACGTAAGGATGGTTTCTGAATTTGGTGTTATTGGCTTCGTGTTTGCAATGATTACATCGATGTGGTTTGTTAAGAAGAGATTTTTAATTAAGCATAAAGGGTTGATGTCGGCTTTGATTTTCTGCGCGGTTTACAGTGTTCTTAACGAAGGTTTGCTTGCAACTAGATCTGGGCATTTGATGATATTCGTTCTCGGCTTGTTGTATTTTAAACCTGTGAGCGCACGGATGACCTCATCAAAATGACCTGAATTAATCAAACTTTGGATACGGTAATGAGTACTCTAGGCATCTCAATTGTTACTTACAACACAGATGAAGCACTTTTACGTTCTTCTTTGGGTTGCATAATGCAGTCAAATATAGCAGCCCATGTTTTTATTGTTGATAACTCGCCCGAAGATAGCCTGAGAGAGGTTTGTTCAGAATTTTCGTGTGAATACTACCATAATCCATTAAATCCTGGGTACGGCGCTGCACATAATATTGCTATAAAACACTCAATTGAGAGTAATTTTGATTATCATTTAGTTTTAAATGCTGATGTAACATTTAAAGAAAATGTGCTTCGTGAAATTGTCGATTTTATGAATATTAACCCAAGGATTGGACATGTTATGCCAAAAGTTCTCAATCCTGACGGTTCAGTACAGAGGCTATGCAAACTCGTTCCTACACCTTTAGATTTATTGCTTCGTCGATTTATGCCGAAACCTTTATCGATTAGGGCACGTCGCAATTTTGAACTTTGGGATAGCGGGTATGACAATATTATGTTTGTGCCTTATCTTTCTGGGTGCTTTATGTTTTTGAGATGTAGCGCTTTAAAGGAGGTCGGTGCTTTCGATGATCGTTTTTTTATGTATCCGGAAGATATAGATCTTACTCGACGTATGTCTCTTAAATACGATACAATTTTTTTTCCAAATGTGTCGGTTGTACATGAGCATGGCGCTGCTTCGTACAAATCGGTTCGAATGCTCTTAATTCATATGTTCAACATATTCAAATATTTCAACAAGTGGGGCTGGTTTTTTGATAGTGGGCGTCGTGAATTAAATGAAAAGACACTTCGATTGATTTCGGAGGGTAAGAATAGATGGTCGGTCCAGTAAAACGCCTAAAACACGTGCTAGATCGTACACTCACGCACAAACTCGCTGCCTAAAACTCACAGAAAAAAATAATTTTAGCTCCGGAACCCGAGCGGAAACCGCATGGTCACCAACGACTTTTCCGCGCCCCTCTGGACTAAATGATCGACCTGAGCCATTCACTCGCCGTCTTGGCGAGAGGGACCGTGTTTGCAGAGGCTGATCCTTTCGATTAATGAAGAGAAATATTAAATGCAGAAAATCAACGTAATTGGCGGCAGTGGGTTCATCGGGACGAGATTAGTTCGACGTCTAAGAAACAATGAGCAACTCTCAGTTCAAATAACCGATAAAGCGCCGAGTAAAACGTATCCCGATTCGGTTACACTGGGCGATGTAAGATCGGTTGAACAGCTAAGGGCATCTATTTCCAATGAATCTGTAATCGTCAACCTTGCTGCTGAACATCGAGATGATGTTCGGCCATTGAGTCTTTACGATGAGGTCAACGTTGGGGGGGCAAAAAACATCTGCACCGTGGCACGCGAAAGAAGCGTGAAGAAGATTATCTTTACCAGTACTGTTGCTGTATATGGTTTCGCACCAATCGGTACAGATGAGTCTGGAAGAGTTGCCCCTTTTAATGACTATGGCCGCACCAAGTATGAAGCTGAGCAAGTGTTCAAAGCTTGGCAAGCTGAAGCGCCAACTGAACGTACCCTAGTGATTATCCGACCAACCGTTGTGTTTGGTGAACAGAATAGAGGCAACGTTTACAACCTGCTACGACAGATTGCTTCCGGCAAGTTTGTAATGGTAGGCAGTGGTGAAAATCGGAAATCGATGGCCTATGTTGAGAACGTTGCTGCGTTCATCGAATACGCTATGAGCTTTAAACCAGGCGTGTATATCTACAACTTTATCGACAAACCTGATTTTTCTATGAACAGTCTGGTGGCTAACGTCAATCACATACTTGGCCGATCTGAGAAAATCAGCTTCAGACTTCCCTTTAGTCTTGGGTATGCGATCGGCAAAGGTTTCGATTTGGCTGCTGTGCTGACTGGCAAACGGTTTGCCATCAGCTCAATACGCGTTAAGAAGTTCTGTGCAAATTCGGTTTACGACACGGCAATCGAACAAACTGGCTTCGTTCCGCCGGTGCTAATTGAACAAGCCCTTGCACAAACAGTTCGATATGAATTCATTGAATCGCATGAGCACGAGGGAGTGTTCTACACCGAATGAGTTAGACACGAGGTTAATGTGATGGCTAGCCCATCTGCAGCCCTGCCGGCGTAAGCTGGTAGGGCTGTTTCTCTTTTCACAGAGGAGGTCATCATGACAGCGCCTATCAACTCGCCCCTAGTGGCGATTTTTTTATGCGAGCTTTTTGATATACGCCGCCACGCCACCTAGTAGCATTTCGATAGAGATGGCCGTCAGTACCAGACCCATCAGGCGCTCCAGGGCGGTGATGGCTTGTTCGCCTAGGGCGCGGTGGATTTTGCCGGAGAACAAAAAGACCAGCAGCGTCACCAGCATGGTGAGGGTGAGTGCGCCTATCCACTCCAGCATGCGTTCCGGTTCGCGGGTGGACATCAGCAGTACGGTGGCCATGGCGGAGGGGCCGGCGATCAGTGGGACGGCGATGGGCACGATGAAGGGTTCGCCGTGCATTTTGTCGCCGCCAAACATGCTGCCTTCGCCGGGGAAGATCATCTTGATGGCGATCAGGAACAGGATGACGCCACCCGCTACGCGCAGGCTTTCGTCGGTAAGGTGCATCAGCTCCAGGAAGCCTTTGCCAAAGAACATGAAGGTGAGCAGTACGGCGAAGGCGATGAAGCATTCGCGGAATACCACGCGGCGGCGGCGTTCCGGCTTCACCTGCTTGAGCGCAGAGATGAAGAGGGGGATGTTGCCTAGCGGATCGGTAATCAGGATCAGCAGGATGGTGGCAGACAGGAATGAGGTATCCATAGCTTTTACAGTATGCGGTATTCGATAAAAAACAAAGCCCGTGCTGCGCTGTCTGGCCATGGCCGTCGACTTGGGCGATGGCATGGGACAGACAAAGGTTGGCCGCAGGCAGTAAGAAAGGCCTTGCGCAGAGCGTAAGGCCTTTTGGGTGTGTGCGTGCCAGGTACTGGCAGGGCGTGATTATGTCACGCCCTGTTTTTTATTGGCAGCGGGCGTGTCCGTTTACTGACCGCTTGTGTCGTCTTTTTCCTTGCGATTAGAACCTTCTACCAGTGTGAAGGCGTAAACGCGGCATTCCAGTGCGCCGTTGTACAGCATGGGGCGGCTGTCGGCTGCCAGGCGCATCAGGCTGGGCAGGCGGGTATCGGCGGTCATCAGGTGGGCTGTCCAGCCAGCAAACTGGCGCTTGAGCCAGGTGGCCAGCAGCGGGTACAGCTCGGCCAGGCTGTCTTGCTCATCCAGACGGATACCGTATGGCGGGTTGCACACAATCAGGCCTTGCTTGGCTGGTGCGGCCAACTCGGTGGCGTCGCCCACGCTCAGGGTAACGAGCTCGGCCAGGCCGGTGCGTTCCAGGTTGCGGCGGGTGATGTCTACCATGTGGGCGGCGCGGTCGTTGCCGTACAGCGGCAGGGTAGCCAGCTTGCGGCTGGCCAGCTCGGCGTCGTTCTTGATGCTGTGCCACAGCAGGTCGTTGTGGTTTTTCAGCAGTTCGAAGGCAAAGCCACGGTCGCGGCCGGGGGCGCGGTTCAGCGCGATGTCGGCGGCTTCTACCAGGAAGGTACCGCTACCGCACATCGGGTCCAGCAGGGGCTGGGTGCCGTTGTAGCCGGCCAGCAGCAGGATGCCGGCGGCCAGGTTTTCGCGTAGCGGGGCTTCGCCGGTTTCGTCGCGCCAGCCGCGTTTGAACAGGGCTTCGCCGCTGGTATCCAGGTAGATCTGCACGTCAAAGCCGGACAGGAATACGCGGATACGCATGTCGGGAGTGCGGGTGTCTACACTGGGGCGCTCGCCGCCCAGGTCGCGGAAGCGGTCGCAGATGGCGTCTTTTACGATCAGCGACACGTAGTCGATGCTCTTCAGGCGGGCGTGACCGTCGGTTTTTACTTTGATGGTGCAGCTTACGTCGAACAGCTCTGGCCAGTTGATGTCTTTGGCCAGGGTGTAGATGTCGCGCTCTTCGCGGAAGGTGCCCATGGCCAGCTGCATCAGCAGGCGGCTGGCAGTGCGCGAGTGCAGGTTCACGCGCATCATCACTTCTTGCGTGCCGGTAAAGGCCACGCCGCCGTCGGTCAGCTGCAGCTCGGTGCCGCCTTGCAGGGCGATTTCTTCACCTAGCAGTTTTTCCAGGCCGCGCGGGCAGCTGGCAAACAGGGCGAATTCGCCGTCTTTCAGCGTACGCGGCTGGGCTTTGACAAAGGGCGTGCGGCCAACCTTGTCGCCACCGCCTTGTTTGCCAAAGCCTTGGCCTGGTTCGCGGGCTTCGCCTTTGCCGAACAGGGTGCGGGCAGGGGCGGCATCGCGCTGGAAGCCGCCTTCGCGACGCTCGCCACCGAAGCGTGGCTTGTCGAAGCTGCGTTCTTCGCGCTGGAAGCCACCGTCGCGAGGCTTGTCGCCGAAGCGTGGCTTGTCGAAGCTGCGCTCTTCGCGCTGGAAGCTGCCTTCTCGACGTTCGCCGCCGAAGCGTGGTTTGTCGAAGCTGCGTTCTTCGCGCTGGAAGCCACCTTCACGGCGCTCGCCGCCGAAGCGAGGTTTGTCAAAGCTGCGCTCTTCGCGCTGGTAGCCACCTTCGCGGCGTGGCTCGTCGCTACGCGGGGTTGCCGGGGTATCGATGTCGCTGACGCGCTTCAGGAAACTGGTGCGTACCGGGCCGCCTGCCGGTTTGTTTTCTAGCGGGGCAGGCTCGTTGTCGCGTGGTTCGGGTGCCACGTAGTCGGGGTGGGCTTTGCCACCACGGCCAGCTACGCGGTCACGGGTATAGGTTTTTTGCGGGCGCTCTGCGGGTGCGGCTTCCGGGGCCGGGGCGTAATCTTCAGGCTTTACCGAAAACAGTGTGCGCGGCTTGTCCAGCCCGTGTTCGCCACGTGGCTGGTGATCGTTGGGTTGTTCGCGGCGGAAGTCGCCTTCGCGTTTGAAGCCACTATCGCGGTTGCCTTCAAAGCGCGGTTTGTCGAAGCTGCGTTCACCGCGTGGCTGGAATTCGCCGTCGCGCTTGAAGCCGCCTTCGCGGTTGTCGCGATTGCCTTCGAAGCGGGGCTTGTCGCCGCCGAAGCGTGGTTTGTCGAAGCTGCGCTGTTCGCCGCGTGGCTGGAACTCGCCATCGCGCTTGAAGCCACCTTCGCGGTTGTCGCGGTTGCCTTCGAAGCGGGGCTTGTCGCCACCGAAACGTGGTTTGTCGAAGCTGCGCTGTTCGCCGCGTGGCTGGAACTCGCCGTCACGCTTGAAGCCGCCTTCGCGGTTGTCGCGATTGCCTTCGAAGCGGGGCTTGTCGCCGCCAAAGCGTGGTTTGTCGAAGCTGCGCTGTTCGCCACGTGGCTGGAACTCGCCGTCACGCTTGAAGCCGCCTTCGCGGTTGTCGCGATTGCCTTCAAAGCGGGGCTTGTCGCCACCGAAGCGGGGTTTGTCGAAGCTGCGCTGTTCGCCGCGTGGCTGGAACTCGCCGTCACGCTTGAAGCTGCCTTCGCGGTTGTCGCGATTGCCTTCAAAGCGGGGCTTGTCGCCACCGAAGCGGGGTTTGTCGAAGCTGCGCTGTTCGCCGCGAGGCTGGAATTCGCCGTCACGCTTGAAGCCGCCTTCGCGGTTGTCGCGATTGCCTTCGAAGCGGGGTTTGTCGCCGCCGAAACGGGGTTTGTCGAAGCTGCGCTGTTCGCCGCGTGGCTGGAACTCGCCGTCGCGCTTGAAGCCACCTTCGCGGTTGTCGCGATTGCCTTCGAAGCGGGGCTTGTCGCCACCGAAGCGGGGTTTGTCGAAGCTGCGTTGTTCGCCGCGTGGCTGGAACTCGCCGTCGCGTTTGAAGCCGCCGTCGCGGTTATCGCGATTGCCTTCGAAGCGGGGCTTGTCGCCGCCGAAACGTGGTTTATCGAAGCTGCGTTCGCCACGTGGCTGGGCATCACCGTCACGACGATGCTCGCCGCCGAAGCGTGGTTTATCGAAACCACGGCTGTCGTTGCCAAAGCGCGGGTTGTTGCCGGCCTGGCCTGCTGGCGGAGCGTTATTCCCGGCAGGTGGTGCGTTGCGCTCGGCAAAAGATGTGGGCTGACGGCGTTGCGCGGCGCGCTGGCGGGAACGGAAGGTGGACATCGTGCGGTAATCCTTTGAAATCAATCCACCATTCTAGCCTATTCGGGGCTTGCCTGCTTGGTACTCCCCGCGCTTTGGTTTAACATGGCCGGTTCGATTTTGAGTGGCTAAGCCGTGTCTACGCTAGAAACCCAGTTTGGCAGCCGCTTGGTGGCGTGGCAGCGCCTGTATGGCCGCCATGGCCTGCCGTGGCAGGTAAGCGATGCTTATCGCGTGTGGCTGTCCGAGATCATGCTGCAGCAAACCCAGGTTAGTACCGTGCTGGGCTACTACCCGCGCTTTCTGGCCCGCTTTCCCGATCTGCCCACCTTGGCCGCCGCGCCGGTGGACGACGTGCTGGCGCTGTGGAGCGGCCTGGGCTACTACACCCGGGCGCGCAACCTGCACAAGGCCGCGCAGATGGTGATGCGCGACTTTGGCGGCGAGTTTCCGCAGCAGCGCCAAGACATCGAACGCCTGCCAGGCGTGGGCCGCTCTACCGCGGCAGCCATTGCGGCGTTTGCTTTTGGCCAGCGCGAAACCATTCTGGATGGCAATGTCAAACGTGTGCTGACGCGCTGCTTTGGCGTAGAAGGCTACCCCGGCGACAAGGCGGTGGAGGCGCAGCTGTGGCAGCTGGCCGAGCGGCTTACCCCCGCCAGCCGCGCCGATATGGTGCCGTATACCCAAGGGCTGATGGATCTGGGCGCCACGGTATGTACGCGCAGCAAGCCCGCTTGTACCGCCTGCCCGATGCTGGATGGCTGCGTGGCGGCCAACAGTGGCCGCACCGCCGAGTTGCCGCAGCGCAAGCCGAAAAAAGCCGTGCCCGAGCGCGAGACGGTGATGCTGATTGCCCTGTATCAGGGCCGTGTGCTGCTGCAGCGCCGCCCGCCGGTAGGTATCTGGGGCGGGCTGTTGAGCCTGCCGGAATTCGATAGCACACTGGCGGTTGATAGCTGGCTGGCGGCCAACGCGGTTGGCGAGCTGTTGCCCGCCTGGCCCGAGCTGGTGCACGTGTTTACCCATTTCCGGCTCACCATTACGCCGCAGCCGGTACAGCTGCAGCAGAGGTTGGCCGATAGCTGTCACGAGGACAGCTGGCAGTGGCTGCCGCTGGCCGACGCGCTGGATGCCGGTGTGCCGGCACCGGTGCGCAAACTGTTGTTGCAAGCACTGGCGATTACCCCCTAAACCCAGCCGCGGCGTGGCCGCAAGGTGAGCTGAAAGATGGTTTCCGTAGTACGTTCCGTAGCCGATACCCTGGCCGACGCCGCCGACCCGGCCGTGTGGCTGGCCCAGCTGTCGGCAGCGCTAACCGATGCCGAGCGCGCCATGCTGCAGCGCGCGTTTGATGCCGCGCGTGCCATGTACGCCGGCAAAACGCTGCCGCATACCGGTGAAGATGTGTTCAGCCATGCGGTGGCCGCCGCCGCCATTGTGGCCGACCTGAACCTGCTGCCGGACGCCATTGCCGCCACCTTGCTGTTTGCCGCCCCCGATTACCGCGAAGACTGGCAGGAGTGGCTGCCCAATACCTTCAACCGCACCGTGCTGACGCTGGTAGACGGCGGCAACCGGGTGCGCCGCCTCACCGAGCTGGCACGGCTGGACCGCCTGGCCACGCCGGAAGACCGCGCCCGCCAGGCCGAAACCATGCGCAAGATGCTGCTGGCCATGGTGGCCGACATCCGCGTGGTGCTGATCAAGCTGGCGTGGCGCACGCAAACCATGCACTACCTGTCGCAGGTGGCCGAGCCTGGCCTGCGCCGCCAGATTGCCCAGGAAACGCTGGAGCTGTTTGCGCCGCTGGCCAACCGCCTGGGTGTATGGCAGATCAAGTGGGAGCTGGAAGACCTGGGCTTTCGCCATACCGAGCCGGACAACTACAAGAAAATTGCCAAGCTGCTGGACGAGCGCCGGCTGGAGCGCATCGGCTATATCGACCGCCTGCTGGACACCCTGCGCGGCGAGCTGAAAGGCGCCGGTATCAAGGGGGACGTGGCCGGCCGGCCCAAGCACATCTATTCCATCTGGAAGAAGATGAAGAAAAAGAAGCTCGATTTTTCCGAGCTGTACGATATTCGCGCCGTGCGCATCCTGGTAGAGCGCCTGCAAGACTGCTACACCGTGCTGGGGCTGATCCACAGCATGTGGCAGCCGATACCCGGCGAGTTTGACGACTACATCAGCAACCCCAAGGCCAACGACTACCGTAGCCTGCACACCGCCGTTATCGGCCCGGAAGGGCGCGGGGTAGAGGTGCAGATACGCACCTTCGAAATGCACGAGCACGCCGAATTCGGCGTGGCCGCCCACTGGCGCTACAAAGAAGGCGGCAAGGGCGACGCGCAGTACGAGGAGAAAATCTCCTGGCTGCGCCAGCTGCTGGACTGGCGCGAAGAAATGTCGGATTCCGACCGCAGCGACCTGGCCGACGCCTTCAAGACCGAGCTGTTTTCCGACACCATCTACGTGCTGACGCCGCAGGGCCGCGTGCTGGATTTGCCCTCCGGTGCCACTGCCATCGATTTTGCCTACAGCCTGCACACCGACCTGGGCCACCGCTGCCGCGGTGCCAAGGTAGAAGGCCACATCGTGCCGCTGTCCACCCCGCTGCAAAACGGCCAGCGGGTGGAGATTCTCACTGCGAAGGAAGGCGGCCCGTCGGTAAACTGGCTGCACGAAGGCTGGGTGAAGAGCCACCGTGCCATCAGCAAGATCCGCCAGTACGTCCGCCAGCAAAACGCCGACGTGGTACGTGAAACCGGCCGCCAGCTGTTCGAGCGCGAGCTGTCGCGCCACCAGCACGTGCAGCCCAGCCTGGCGCAGATTGCCGACAAGCTGGGTTACTCGCGCATGGATGAGCTGTACGCCGCGCTGGGCCACGGCGAGCTGGGTACGCGCGCCATCAGCAATGCCATCGAAAGCTTTGCGCCGCAGCAGCCGCTGGAGGTGGCACCGGAAGACTTGGTGCGCCGCAGCCGTGGCGGCCACGACTCCGGCGGCGTGCTGATCGAGGGCGTGGGCAACCTGATGACCATTCTGGCCAAGTGCTGCAAGCCGGCACCGCCGGACAGCGTGGCCGGCTTTGTTACCCGTGGCCGCGGTATCTCGATACACCGTAGCAACTGCATTACGCTCAAGCGCCTGTCTGCCGACGCGCCGGAGCGGCTGATTGCTGCCGACTGGGGTGACCAGAAAAACGGCGTGTTCCCGATCGATCTGGAAATCCACGCCAGCGACCGCCCCGGCCTGCTGCGCGATATTTCCGACGTGTTCTCGCGCGAAAAGCTGAACGTGATCGGCGTGAACACCCTGTCGCGGGCGCAGAAAGCCAAGCTGCGCTTTACCGTAGAAGTGCGCCAGGTGCGCGACATCAGCCGCGTGCTGGCGCACATCATGGAAGTGCGCGGCGTGCACGAGGCGCGGCGCGTGTAAATGGCTTGCGGCGTGCGGCCAACCCTGGCCGCATGCGTGTTCTCGCCAGCTACCCAGGTAGCTGGCGCCGGGCCCGGGACGGGCCTGCAATCACTGTTAACCGAATGCATCATGCAAGACCTGAAACAGCAGGCACAGCTGGCGCTGTCGCTGATGGACCTGACGTCGCTGAATGACGACGACAGCGTAGCCACCATAGACGCCCTGTGCGCCAAAGCGCGCAGCGACGCAGGCCAGGTCGCCGCCGTATGCGTCTACCCGCGCTTTGTGCCGTACGCCCGCCGCGCGCTAGCGCGTGCCGGTGCCAGTGGCGTACGCATTGCCACCGTCACCAACTTTCCGCACGGTGACGACGATGTGGCGATTGCCGTGGCGGAAACCCGCGCGGCCATCGCCTACGGTGCCGACGAAGTAGACGTGGTGTTCCCCTGGCGTGCCCTGCAAGCGGGGGACGCCGATGTTGGCCGCGCGCTGGTGTCAGCGTGCAAGGCGGCTTGTGGCGACAAGGTGCTGAAGGTGATTATCGAAAGCGGCGAGCTGGCTACGCCAGCATTGATCCGTCAGGCCAGCGAGATTGCGCTGGCCGCCGGTGCCGACTTCCTGAAAACCTCTACCGGCAAGGTGGCGGTCAACGCCACGCCGGAAGCCGCGGCCATTATGTTGCAGGCCATCCGTGACAGCGGCCGCTGCTGCGGCTTCAAGGCTGCCGGTGGCGTGCGTACGGCTGACGATGCGGCAGTCTATTTGCTGCTGGCAGCCCACATCATGGGCGAGGCCTGGCTGACCGCGGCCAACTTCCGCTTTGGCGCCTCCGGCTTGCTGGCCAACTTGCAAGCGGTCGTGCTGGGTGGCGACATCACACGGCACAGCGGCTACTAAGCGGCGCCAAGGGTGGATTTGGCACCCGGCAAGGTTGGCCGCAGCGATGCGGCCAACCTTTTTTATGGATGGCCAGCTGGCCTGGCGGGCACTGTCCTTGCCGCCGCCAGCGTGCTAAAAACACAGATAAAGCGCAGCAAATACTGCGCCGCCAACACGACGAGGCAACACCATGACAAACCGACGCGCCATCATTCTGGTACTGGACTCCCTGGGCATAGGTGCCAGTGCCGACGCCGATAAATTTGGCGATGTAGGCAGCAACACCCTGGGCAGCATCGCCCGCACCGCCGCCAATGGTGCGGCCAACGTTGGCCGCAACGGCCCGCTGCAATTGCCCAACCTGTCCCGCCTGGGGCTGGGGCACGCCTGCGCGCTATCGTCCGGCTACTTCCCCGAGGGCATGGACCCGGCCGCGCCGGTGGCGGCCTACGGCTACGCCCGCGAGTTATCCAGCGGCAAGGACACGCCGTCCGGCCACTGGGAAATCGCCGGCGTACCGGTGCTGTTCGACTGGGGCTACTTCCACGACAAGCAGAACAGCTTCCCGCCGGCGCTGCTGGACGAGCTGGTGGCCAAGGCCGGCCTGCCGGGTTATCTGGGCAACTGCCACGCCAGCGGTACCGAGATTCTGGACCGTCTGGGTGAAGAGCATATGGCCAGCGGCAAACCCATTTTTTATACCTCGGCCGACTCGGTGTTCCAGATTGCCTGCCACGAGGAAACCTACGGGCTGGAACGCCTGTACGAGCTGTGCCGCATCACGCGCGAGGCGCTGGCGCCCTACAATATCGGCCGCGTGATTGCCCGCCCGTTTGTTGGCAGCGGCAAGGGCCAGTTCAGCCGCACCGGCAACCGCAAGGACCTGGCGGTAGAGCCGCCAGCGCCCACCGTGCTGCAGAAGCTGGCCGAGGCGGGCGGGCAGGTGGTGTCGGTGGGCAAGATTGCCGATATTTACGCCCACGTCGGTATCACGCAAAAGTACAAGGCCACTGGTCTGGACGAGCTATGGGATACCACCTTGGCCGCACTCAAGACCACGCCGGGCCACAGCATCATCTTTACCAACTTTGTGGATTTCGATTCCAGCTACGGCCACCGCCGTGACGTAGTCGGCTACGCCCGCGCGCTGGAGCAGTTCGACGCGCGCCTGCCCGGGCTGCTAGCGGCCATGGGTGACGACGATATCGTGATCCTCACCGCCGACCACGGCTGCGACCCCACCTGGCCGGGCAGCGACCACACCCGCGAGCACATCCCCGTGCTGTGCTACGGCAAGCAAGTGAAGCCCGGTAGCCTGGGCGAGCGGGCCACTTTTGCCGATATCGGCCAGAGCGTGGCCAGCTGGCTGGGTGTGCCGGCGATGGATTACGGCACGTCTTTTCTGGACTAACGCCTGAATGGCATCTTGCCGGTGGCTGCAGTGCCTATGGCACCGGCCGCCGGCCTGTTTTTGACTGCGGCCAACATACACGTACAGGGGCGGACGTGTTGGCGCATACCATCTCCGACGGCGGGCAGAGCACCGTTCCGGCCTTTGGCACCCGTGTATCAGCCGGCCGTCGTGACCATAGCAAGGAGATAAAACATGGCTACACCGCATATTGGCGCCGAAATGGGCGATTTCGCCGACATCGTACTGATGCCGGGCGACCCGCTGCGCGCCAAGCTGATTGCCGAAAACTACCTGGATAACGCCGTGCAGGTGACCAGCGTGCGCAACGTGTTCGGCTATACCGGCACCTACAAGGGCAAGCGCCTGTCAGTGATGGCGCACGGCATGGGTATTCCGTCTGCCAGCATTTACACCACCGAGCTGATCAAGGATTTTGGCGTGAAAACCATCATCCGCATCGGCTCTTGCGGCTCGGTTGACCCGGCACGCCTGGGCCTGCGCGATATCGTGATCGCTATGGGTGCCTGCACCGACAGCAAGGTGAATCGCATGCGCTTTCTGGACCACGACTACGCCGCCATTGCCGACTTCGAGGTGCTGCGTACGGCGGTAGATACGGCAGCCCAGCTGGGCAAGAAGGTGCAAGTGGGCAATGTGTTCTCGGCCGACCTGTTCTACGGTGTACAGCCGCAGCTGCTGGATACGCTCAAGAGCATGAATGTGAACGCGGTGGAAATGGAAATTGCCGGTATCTACGGTGTGGCCGCGCAATATGGTGCACGCGCGCTGGGCATTGTGACCGTGTCGGACGTGATTCCTACCGGAGAGGCCATGGATGCCGAAGCGCGGCAGACGACCTTCCGCGACATGATGGATATCGCGCTGGAAACGGCGCTCAAGCTGTAAAGCGGGCTTGGCGTTGCTGCATGGCACAGTGTTTGTAGCGTGCGAAGAACATTTTTTGGTGCAATGCACAAAATTGCCTTGCAAAGTGCCTAGCGCAATTCCATAATCAAGCTACATCAGGACGTTGCGTGAAAGTGTGCGTTTTGGTGTTGTCTCCTCCATCCTCCTTCTATAGGTGGAACTTGGCGCAATCAGGCAAGCCCGATTGCGCTCTTTTTTTGCCTTTTTGCCCAATGTGTACCGAAAACGGTTTCTCTTTGCCCGACAAGGCCTTGAATCGTGACTTAGGTTTGACAGCAGGGTATCTCTGTAATAGAATCCGGAACTTTCAAGAATTACGATGGAAGAGTTCCATGAAGACCTTTTCTGCCAAGCCGCATGAGGTAAAGCGCGAGTGGTTCGTGGTCGACGCCGAAGATAAGGTGTTGGGCCGTCTCGCTGCTGAAATCGCTCGTCGTCTGCGCGGCAAGCATAAGCCGGAGTTCACTCCGCACGTTGATACCGGTGATTACATTGTTGTCGTTAACGCAGAGAAACTGCGCGTTACCGGTAACAAAGCACTGGATAAGAAGTACTACCGTCACTCCGGCTACCCAGGTGGTATCTACGAGCGCAACTTCACCGAACTGCAAAACCAGTTCCCGGAGCGCGTTCTGGAAAAAGCCGTTAAAGGTATGCTGCCGAAGGGTCCGCTGGGTTACGCCATGATCAAGAAGCTCAAGGTATACGCCGGCACCGAGCACCCGCACACTGCGCAACAGCCAAAAGTGCTGGAAATCTGATTTCTGAGGCAAGTATAGATGAACGGTAAATACTACTACGGTACCGGCCGTCGCAAGAGCTCCGTAGCTCGTGTGTTCATGCAAAAAGGCTCCGGCCAGATCATCGTTAACGGCAAACCAGTTGACCAGTATTTCGCTCGCGAAACCGGTCGCATGGTTATCCGTCAACCACTGCAAATCACCGAGCACCTGGAGTCTTTCGACATCATGGTTAACGTGAACGGCGGCGGTGAAACCGGCCAAGCTGGTGCCATCCGTCACGGTATCACCCGCGCCCTGATCGACTTCAGCGCCGAGCTGAAACCTACTCTGTCCCACGCAGGCTTCGTTACTCGCGATGCCCGTGAAGTGGAACGTAAAAAAGTGGGTCTGCGCAAAGCACGTCGTCGCAAGCAGTTCTCCAAGCGTTAATCTGCTTGTTGCGAGACAAAAAAAGCCACCGTTCGCGGTGGCTTTTTTCTTTTGTGCCGAGCAGAAACTGCCACGCCTTGCCCTCTGCAGGCCGGCTTGCTGCCGTGGCGCAGCGGATACGGGGCAGGGCATGTGGCAGCCCGGTTTTGCCGGTTGCATTGCGCTGCAGCACTCCTTACCATGTCGCCTTTGCGACATTTTTTTATATCCAGAGGAGCCTCGCATGATCAAGGTGGGCATTGTCGGCGGTACCGGTTACACCGGTGTCGAGCTGTTGCGTTTGTTGGCCAACCATCCGGGTGCACAGGTTGTGGCGGTGACGTCGCGCAAGGAAGCCGGCATGAAAGTGGCCGAGATGTTCCCCAGCCTGCGTGGCCGTGTGGACGTGGCGTTCAGTACGCCCGACGAAACCGATCTGAAAGCCTGCGACGTGGTGTTCTTTGCCACCCCGCATGGCGTGGCCATGGCCCAGGCGCGCGAGCTGCTGGAAGCCGGCGTGAAGGTGATCGACCTGGCGGCTGACTTCCGTCTGAAAGACCCGGCCGTATTCGCCAAGTGGTACGCGATGGAGCACAGCTGCACCGACCTGCTGGCCGAGGCGGTATACGGCCTGCCCGAGGTCAACCGCGAGGCGATCCAGCAGGCGCGTCTGATCGGGATGGCGGGCTGCTACCCGACGTCGGTACAGCTGGGCCTGTTGCCACTGCTGGAAGGTGGCAAGCAGTACATCGAAACCGATACCCTGATTGCTGACTGCAAGTCTGGCGTATCCGGTGCGGGCCGCAAAGCCGAGGTGGGTACCCTGTTTGCCGAATCCAGCGATAACTTCAAGGCCTACGGTGTGAAGGGCCATCGCCACAGCCCGGAAATCGAGCAGGGCCTGTCGGCTATCCATGGTGCGCCGGTCAAGCTGACCTTTGTGCCGCACCTCACGCCGATGATCCGCGGCATTCACTCCACCATCTATGCCCGTCTGACACCGGCAGGCCGTGATGTGGATTACCAGCAGCTGTTCGAGGAGCGCTTTGCCGGCGAGCCATTTGTGGACGTGCTGCCCGCGGGTAGCTGCCCGGAGACCCGCTCGGTGCGCGGTGCCAATACGGCACGTATCGCTGTGCACCGCCCGGGCAATGGCGACTTGCTGGTGATTCTGGTGGTAGAAGATAATCTGGTAAAAGGCGCTTCCGGCCAGGCGGTACAGGTGATGAACCTGATGTTTGGCCAGCCGGAAAATGCCGGCCTGAATATCGTGCCGCTGCTGCCCTGATGTTGAAAACTCGCCAGGCGGCCCAATATCCTACTAAAATAGTAGGATGAAGGGCCGCTGGCGCGGTCCGTCCTTGTACCGAAAGGCTTGTGAGATGACTGCTGCTACCGAAACCCCGTCCCCGATCAACTTTACCGACAGCGCTTGCGACAAGGTGCGTGACCTGGTGGCCGAAGAAGGCAACCCGGATCTGAAACTGCGCGTTTTCGTTACCGGCGGCGGCTGCTCCGGCTTCCAGTACGGTTTTACATTTGACGAAATCGCCAATGAAGACGATACCGCTATTGAGCGCGCAGGCGTAACCTTCCTGGTCGACCCGATGAGCTATCAGTATCTGGTGGGTGCCGAGATCGACTACCAGGAAAGCCTGGAAGGTTCCCAGTTTGTGATTCGCAACCCGAATGCACAAACCACTTGTGGCTGCGGCTCGTCCTTTTCGGTGTAAGCCCGAGCGTTGCCTGATGCACAAACCCGGGTCTTGCCCGGGTTTTGTTTTTGCGGAGAGACACCATGCATAACAAGATTCCGCCCATCGTGTTGCCCAAGGTGGAGTTCACCCGTGAGTTTGCCTTCAGCGAACAGGATTTCGAACGCGTACGGCAGCTGATTTACAAAGAAGCCGGCATTTCGCTCAACCCCACCAAGAAAGACATGGTGTACGGCCGCCTGGTGCGCCGCATCCGCGAGCTGAAGCTGGATGGTTTTGCCGCGTATGTGGATTTCTTGCAAAGCGCGGGTGGCAAGCGCGAGTTCGAGCTGTTTGTGAATGCGTTGACCACCAACCTGACGTTCTTCTTCCGTGAAGAACACCACTTCCATATGCTGGCCGATTACCTGAAAACCCTGCCGGCAGGGCAGGAGATCAGCATCTGGTGCGCGGCCTCGTCCACCGGTGAAGAACCGTACTCCATCGCCATGACCGCGCTGGAAGCGCTGGGCGGGCGCGGCAATATCAGCATTCTGGCTACCGACCTGGATACCAGCGTGCTGGAAGTTGGCCGCAAGGGCATTTATAGCGCCGACAAGATCACCAAGCTGCCAGCCGGCTACGCCGCGCGCTATTTCGATAAACTGCCCGACGGTAACTACCAGGCCAAAGCGCAGCTGCGCAATATGATTACCTTCAGCCAGCTGAACCTGGTGCATAACAACTGGCCGATGCGCAAACAGTTCGACGCACTGTTTTGCCGCAACGTGATGATCTATTTCGACCGTGACACGCAGTTTGCCGTGCTGAAAAAGTTTCACCCGCTGATCAAGCCGCAGGGCTTGCTGTTTGTTGGCCACTCGGAAAACTTCTATTTCGCCTCGGAGTATTTTGCCCTGCGCGGCAAAACCGTGTACGAGCTGGCGCGCCGTAAGGCTTGACGTTTGCGGCAGCTTGGCATGCTGCCTGCATCGCTTTACCATGCTTGCCGGCAAGGCCCCTTGTGGGCCTTTTTTTTGTGTGCCAGGGGGTGAAATGAAGGTTGCCATACTGGGTGCCGGCATTATCGGTATTTCCACCGCGTGGTTTTTACGCCAGGCAGGGCATGATGTGGTGGTGGTAGACCGTGCCAGCGGCCCGGCCCGCGAGACCAGCTTTGCCAATGGCGGGCAGATTTCCGTGAGCCAGTCCGAGCCATGGGCGCACCCGTCCACGCCGTGGCGCGTGCTGCGCTGGATGCTGCGCGAGGATGCGCCGCTGTGGTTCCGCCCGCATCTGGACCCGGCGCAGTGGCGCTGGGCACTGCAGTTTTTGCGGGAATGCCTGCCCGGCCGCCATGCGGCCAACCTGCGCCATATGGTGGCGCTGGGGCGCTACAGCCAGCAGACCTTCGCTCAGCTGCGCCAGCAGCTGCCGCTACAGTACGCGCACCGTCAGCAGGGTATCCTGGCCTTGCTGTTCAGCCGCCAGGAGGTAGAGCATGCGCTGACCGCCTGCAAGCTGTTGGCCGCCGAGGGCGTGACGCGCCGGGTGGTGTCGGTAGACGACGCGGTAGCCCGCGAGCCGGCGCTGGCGGCCATCGCCCCGCAGCTGTTGGCCGCTACCTGGTGCGAGAGCGATGAATCCGGCGACGTGCACCAGTTTACCTGCCAGCTGGCGGCGGCCTGCGCCGATGCGGGCGTACAGTTTGCCTGGCAAACGCGCATCAATGCCCTGCAGCCACAGGGCGGGCGCATTGCCGGCGTATCGCTTACCGGTGCGGATGGCCGCTTTGAGACACTACAGGCCGATGCTTATGTGCTGGCGCTAGGCAGCCATACCCCGCTATTACTGGCGCAGCTGGGCCACCACATTGCGGTGTACCCGGCCAAAGGTTACTCGGCTACCCTGCCGCTGCGCGATGCAGCCAGCGCGCCGCAGGTCAGCATTACCGACGAGTCGCACAAGCTGGTGTTTTCGCGCCTGGGGGACACGCTGCGTGTGGCCGGTACCGCCGAGCTATCGGGTTATAGTAGCCACCTGAACCCGGTGCGCTGCGCGGCGCTGGTACGGCGCACGCAGCAGCTGTTCCCCGACGCTTGCCACTGGGACGCCGCGCAGTTCTGGACCGGCTTGCGCCCGGCCTCGCCCGGCAATGTGCCGCTGATCGGCCGCTATCGTTACAGTAATCTGTGGCTCAATACCGGCCACGGTACCCTGGGCTGGACCGAGGGGCCCGGCTCTGGCCGTGCGCTGGCGCAGCTGCTTAGCGGGCAGGTGCCGGAGATCGCTTTCCCGTTTTTGCACGGCTAGTGTGTGTGCTAGCTTGATCGCACCGGTTTTATTGATGTGGGGCAGGGTAGGCCATCGCCGCCGTGCTACCATGCAGCCCTTGTTTTGCAGGAAACCATCATGCAGGAAATGACCCCTTACGAGCTGCTGGGCGGTGCTGGCGTGGTGCGCTGGCTGACCGACCGCTTCTACGACATCATGGATACCGACCCGTCGGTAAAAAGCCTGCGCGATATGCACCCGGCCGACCTGGCTGGCTCGCGCGAGAAGCTGTACATGTTCCTGTCCGGCTGGCTGGGCGGCCCGCCGCTGTTCATGGATACTTTTGGCCACCCGCGTTTGCGCATGCGCCATATGCCGTTTGCCGTTGATAGCGTGGCGCGCGACCAGTGGATGCAGTGCATGACGCAGGCGGTGAACGAGCTGGTGTGCGAAGACTGGCTGAAAGCCAAGCTGATCGAGGCGTTTTACAATACTGCCGACTTCATGCGGAACCGCGAAGACGCCTGAGCCGGTATTCACGCAGCGCTGAATAAAACAATGCGGCCAACCTGGTAACAGGGTTGGCCGCATTGTCTTGTCTGGCAGCGTGTTTAGTGCGGGCGGTGGCCGCGCTCTATCATCACGCCCACGTGTTTGACATCCGGCAGGATGTTCAGCTTGGTGACCGCTACGCGTACCCACGGCGCGCCGAACTCGTCGCGCACGATGCTGGCAATGTGTTCGGCCAGCGCTTCGATCAGCAGGAAATGCTGCGCCGCCAGCGAGGCGCGCACGCGCTCGACGACTTCGCCGTAGTGGATGGTGTCGCCAATATCATCACTGTGGCAGGCTACTTCACTGGGGATGCCGTACTCGATATCCAGCAGCACCGTCTGGGGCGCGGTACGCTCCCAGTCGTATACGCCGATGACTGTGTCGGCGCGCACTTCGCGCAAAAAGATAATGTCCATCGTTGCGGGCTTTGGGTTTGTTGCCCGATACCGTAAAATGCCAAGCCTTGCATTCTAGTGGATAAGCCATGACCACAACAGCGTTTGCCTTTATTTTGGGTGCCTATCTGATTGGCTCCCTGTCTTTTGCCGTGATCGTGACCAAGCTGATGGGCATGGCCGATCCGCGTACCTACGGCTCCAAAAACCCCGGCGCCACCAATGTACTGCGCTCTGGCAAAAAGCTGGCCGCTGCACTGACCCTGCTGGGCGATGGCCTGAAAGGCTGGGTTGCGGTACTGCTGGTGCAGCAGTTCGGCCCGGCTTACGGCCTGGGTGAGCAAGCCGTGGCCATGGCAGGCCTGGCGGTGCTGGCAGGCCATATGTGGCCCGTGTTCTTTGGCTTCAAGGGTGGCAAGGGCGTGGCCACGGCCGTGGGCGTACTGGCTGCGTTCAACGGCTGGCTGGCCTTGGCCGCACTGGCAACCTGGCTCTTTATGGCGTTTGTGGTGAAGATTTCATCGCTGTCTGCCATTGTGGCCTGTGTGCTGGTGCCGGTTTATGCGTTTTTTATTGTCGGGCCGCAAAGTGTGTTCTGGGGCACCAGCATTATCATTGCGATTCTGGTGATCCATCGCCATAAATCCAACCTGATAAACCTGTTGACCGGCCAGGAAGACAAGATTGGCCAAGCCGAGCCGGGAGACAAAAAACAGCCCTGAGCCATGACCATTCGCCCGATACTGCCCCTGAGTGACCCCAGCCTGCGCCGCCAGGCCATGCCGGTAAACGATGTCAGTCAGGTGCAGTCTCTGGTGGATGACTTGCTGGATACGCTGTACGCCACCCGCAACGGTGTGGGGATGGCAGCCAACCAGCTTGGCGAGGCGCTGGCCGTGGCGGTAGTGGATGTCAGCGACGGGCGCAACGCCCCGCTGGTAATGATCAACCCGCGCATCGTGGCGCAGCGCGGTAGGGTACGTGGCAAGGAAGGCTGCCTGAGCGTGCCGGGCTACCGTGCCACTATTGCCCGTGCCGAAGTGATAGAGCTGGCTGCGCTGGATCGGTGCGGCCAACCTTTTACCCTGACGGCCTGCGATTTTCAGGCTGCCGCCATCCAGCACGAGCTGGACCATCTGGCTGGCCGCGTGTTTGTAGACCATCTGCCGCGCTGGCGCCAGCGCTGGGTGTACTGGCGCCACCCGCAGTGGCGGCAAGCTTTGCCGCAGGGCTGATGCGGCGAACCAGTAAAAAACCGGCCTGGTGGCCGGTTTTTTCATATCAATGGCGGGCAGGGCAGGGTTAGCCGTCCGACAGCACTTTCACGTGCGCCGCCACGCTGCGTGCCAGCGACGACAGGTCGTAGCCACCTTCCAGTGCCGACACGATGCGGCCTTCGCAGCATTCTGCTGCCACCATCATCAGCTGCCGTGTTACCCACTCGTAGTCGGCCTCCACCAGGCCCAGCGAACCCATGTCGTCTTCGCGGTGCGCATCAAAGCCGGCCGAGATGAAAATCATCTGCGGCTGGAACTCTCGCAGCTGCGGCAGCCACAAATACTCCACCGCTTCGCGGAACTCGCGGCTGCCGCTACCGGCTTTCATCGGCACATGGTGCATATTGCTGCCCATGGGATTATCGCCGCTATAGGGGTAGAACGGGTGCTGGAAGATGGACACCATCATCACGCGCGGGTCGTCGTGAAAGATTTCCTCGGTGCCATTGCCGTGGTGAACGTCAAAGTCCACTACTGCTACGCGTTCCAGCCGGTACTGCGACAAGGCGTGGGCAATGCCCACAGCAATATTGTTGAAAAAGCAGAAGCCCATGGCTTTGTCGCTTTCGGCGTGGTGGCCGGGCGGGCGGATGGCGCAGAAGGCATTGGGGGCTTCTTTGTTCATCACCATGTCCACCGCCTTGACCACGGCACCGGCTGCACGCTGTGCCGCCGGCAGGGTGCCGGGGTTCATGGCGGTGTCCGGGTCCACGCGGAAGGTACCGACCGACGGCGCGCAGGCCTCGATGTACTCGACGTAATGTGGCGGGTGCACCCTGGCCAGCTGTTGTTCGCTGACCTGTGGGGCATCGATTTCCTGCAGGCTGTCGAAGATTTGCGACGCCATCAATTGGTCCTTGATGGCCACCAGCCGCTCGGGGCATTCCGGGTGGCCCACGCCCATATTGTGCTGCAGGCAGTCGCTATGGGTGATGTAGGCGGTGAGCCCGCCGCCGGTAATATGAGATTTCAACCAGTTAAGCACAAGCGTTTCCTTATTGCTTTGCCGAGGCAAAAGGGATATATGATTTTTTAATAAATAGTGCGCGTAAGCAGGCCCGAATGCAATCCATCACCTTTGCGTATCGTCAACTTAATGCCTTGATATTGGGGAAACCACAGCAAACCCGGCTAGCGCTGGCGTGTTTGCTGGCGGGTGGCCACTTGCTGATCGAGGATGTGCCCGGCGTGGGCAAAACTACCCTGGCGCATAGCCTGGCTGCCGTCTTGGGCCTGGACTACCGCCGCGTGCAGTTCACCAGCGACTTGCTGCCGGCAGATGTGCTGGGCGGCAGCGTGTTTTTGCCGGGGGAGGGGCGCTTCGAGTTCCGCCCCGGGCCGGTGTTCTCGCAGCTGTTGCTGGCCGATGAAATCAACCGCGCCTCGCCCAAAGTACAGTCCGCGCTGCTGGAAGCCATGGAGGAGCACCAGGTGTCCGCTGATGGCGCGACGCATGCGCTGCCCGAGCCGTTCTTTGTCATTGCCACGCAGAACCCGGATGGCCAGCGCGGCACCTTCCCCTTGCCCGAGTCGCAGCTGGACCGCTTCCTGATGCGCATCTCCCTGGGCTACCCGCCGGCTGACGCCGAGCTGAAGCTGCTGCAAGGCGGCGACCGCCGCCAGGTCATGCACAAGCTGACTGCCGCGCTGAGTACGGCTGATTTGCTACAGCTGCAGCAGCAGGCGGCCAACCTGCATGTGTCCCCTGCGCTGGCTGGCTATGTGCTGGCGCTGCTGCAGGCCACGCGCCAGCCCGAGCTGTTTGTGCATGGGCTGAGCCCGCGTGCCGGCCTGGCCTTGTTGGCCGCAGCGCGCGCGTGGGCGCTGCTGGATGGCCGTGACCATGTGTTGCCGGAAGACATCAAGGCCGTGTTTGTGCCGGTGGCTGCGCACCGACTGACACCTCGCCTGCCGGGTAGCGACAGCAGCGCGCTGCTGCTGCGGATACTGGGCAATGTGGCGCTGGCGTAAGGCGCTGCAGCAATGGGTGCTGCGCCATACCCCTCGTGAGGCGCAGGCACGGCTGACGCAGCGGCGCATTTACCTGCTGCCCACCCGCTTTGGCGCCATCATGCTGGTGGTGGCGCTGGCGGTGTGGGTCGGCGCGCTGAACTACGCGGTAAGCCTGGCCTACGTGCTGTCGTTCTGGATTGTGGCGCTGATGCTGCTGTCGGTGTTGCTGGCTTACCGTCAGCTGGCGGGCTTGCAGCTGCAGGCACGCGCGGCGGCCAACGTGTTTGCCGGGGACGAGGCGCGCTTTCTTGTACACCTGCAATGGGCCGATACCCAGCCACGACGCTTGCGACTGCGCTGGTATGAAGGGGATACCGTGCTGGCTGAAAGCACCGCCCCCGGTGACTATGCCTTGCCGCTGGCTGCTCCGTATCGCGGGCAGCTGGCCATGCCGGTGTTGCGGGTATGGTCGGAGGCACCGCTGGGCCTGGTGCGGGCGTTTAGCCATGTCCGTTTGCAGGCGGCGCTGTGGGTGTACCCGCAGCCGCTGGCTGACCCGCGCGAGCTGGCCTGGCAAGGGGAAGAGGGAGAAGCCGCCGCCACAGCGCCCGGCGGCGACGAGTTCGCCGGCCTGGCCCCTTGGCAGGCAGGGCAGAGCCTGCACCGTATCGCTTGGCGCGTGTATGCCCGGCGCGGCAGCCTGGCCGCCCGCGAGTTTGCCAGCCCTGCGGACGCTGGCGGGCTGCCCAGCCTGAGCTGGGATGACTACGCGGCCAACGTGCCGCCCGAGCAGTGCTTATCCCACTTATGCTGGCATGTCTTGCAGGCCACCCGCGCCGGGGCCGGCCTGCGGCTGCGGCTGCCGCAGGGGGAATACCACGTCGATGCGGGTGACGGCGAGCCGGCTTTGCTGGCGCTGGCCCGCTTTGGAGTACACGATGCTGGCGGATGAACTCAGGCTGGCCAGCTTTGCCGTGCTGGCGGCGCTGGCCTTGGTCGCGCTGCCCTTGTTCTTGCACCTGCCGGGCTGGGTACCGCTGGTGTTTGCCCTGCTGCTCGCCTGGCGCGCTACGCTGGTGTGGCAGCGTCGGCCTTTGCCACGCCGCCTCTGGCTGATGCTGGGTTTGCTGCTGCCCATCGCTGCCTTGTGGCTGAACCTGCGTACGCTGGTGGGGCGCGAGGGTGGGGTGGCTTTTCTGTTGCTGCTGGTGGGCGGCAAGGCGCTGGAAACGGCCAGCCTGCGCGACTGGCGCGTGCTGCTGGCGCTGGGCTTTTTTCTGGCGGCCATGCCGCTGCTGTTTGACCAGAGCCCGCTGTCAGCGTTGTGGTTATTGCTGTCGCTGTTTGCGCTGACCTGGGCCATGGTATTGCTAGCGGGCGAAGACGCCCGCCTGAGCCCGGCGGTGACGGCGCGGGCGCTGTTGTTATCGTTCCCCTTGATGGCGGTGCTGTTTGTGGTGATGCCGCGTTTGCCCGGCCCGTTGTGGAGCATGCCCACCGAACAACAAGGTGCCACCACCGGCCTGGCCGATAGCATGAGCCCCGGTGCCATCGGCAAGATGATCCCTTCGCGTGAGCCGGTGTTTACCGCCGAGTTTCGTGGTAGCCAGCCGCGCGTCAGCCAGCTGTATTGGCGTGTGATGGTGTTCGACCAGTTTGACGGTGCGCGCTGGACGGCGGCCAACCTGGCTTTGCCACGCGGGGTTGAGGTGGGTGCCGATACGGCGGCGCTGCGATACGACGTGGTCGCCGAGCCGTTCCAGGGCTACCTGCCCATGCTGGAGCAGGGCGTAGCAGCGGGCGAGGGCGTGGTGCTGGGCTATCAGCAAAAGCTGCGCCGCGTGGAGGCGGCCAACACCGCCAGGCTGCGCTACAGCGTGCAGAGTGTGGCCAGCAGCCAGTATCGCGACGCGCTGGGCGAGCGGGAGCAGGGGTTTTATCTACAGCTGCCCGCCGGTAACCCGCGCACCATCCAGGCCGGGCAGTCGCTGGCGCAGCGCCACCCGCAGCCTGCTGCGCGCCTGCAGGCGCTGCAGCTGTGGCTGGCCGAGCAAGGCCTGCGCTATACGCTCAACCCGCCCACGCTGGCTGACAATGTGGTGGATGGTTTCCTGTTTGGCAGCCGCCAGGGTTTTTGCGAGCACTTTTCTTCGGCATTTACCGTACTGGCGCGCGCTGCCGGGCTGCCCGCACGTGTTGTGGTAGGTTTCCAGGGTGGGGAATTCAACGCGCAGGGGCGCTTCTGGCAGATCCGCTCGTCCGACGCCCATGCCTGGAGCGAGGTCTGGGTAAACGGCAGCTGGCAGCGGGTGGACGCTACCGCGCTGGTGGCCCCGCAGCGGGTGGATGCCGGCATCGACAATACCCTGCGCGAGGTGGCACCGCGCATGCCGCTGGTCGGCGGCCGCCCGCCGGGCTGGGCGCAGTGGGTAGGCCAGCAGTGGCAGCTGGCCAACTTTAGCTGGCAGCGCTGGGTGGTGGGCTACGATGCCGCCAGCCAGCAGAACCTGTTTCAGAAACTGGGTCTGGGCGAGGTGTCTGCGGCCAACGTGGCGAAGGCTTTGCTGGGCGGCATGGCGCTGGTCCTGCTGCCGCTGGCGGCCTATGTGTTGCATGGCCGCCGCGTGCGGCGCAGCCTGCCGCAGCAGGTATGGCAAGCGCTGGTACAGCGCTTGCGCCGTGCCGGCCTGGCGGTGGCGCCGGGTGATACCGCTGGCGAGCTACAGGCCCGTGCAAGGCAGCTGGCAGAGGCCGACCAGCAAGCGCTGGCCGCCTTGCTGCAGCAGTGGCAGCGTTTGCAGTACTCGCCGCAAGGGGGCGATAAGGCGGCCTGGCGCCGTTTATGGCGACAGGTGCGGGCGTTTCGCCCGGCCAAGGTTGGCCGCAAGCGCTAGTCTGGCTGGCGTTGCACAATAAAAAACCGGCAGCGCGCGGGCTGCCGGTGGTGTGTGTGCTGCGATGGTGTCAGATCAGGTAGTCTTTGGTGACACCTTTGCGGCGCAGGATGCGGCGCAGGTGTTCCAGCCCCTCGATCTGGATCTGGCGTACCCGTTCGCGCGTCAGGCTCAGGGTGGCGGCCAGCTCTTCCAGTGTGCAGACTTCCTGCCCATTCAAACCGTAACGACGCTCAATGACCATGCGCTGTTTGTCGGTAAGCTGGCCCAGCCAGTCGTGCACAAAGTGTTCTATCTGTGCGTTATGCAGCTGGATATCCGGCTCTTCGTGCTGCTCGTCCGGGATGGATTCGCCGATGGACAGCATCGGGTCGATATCCAGTGGTGCATCCAGCGATGCCATGCGTTCGTTCAGGTTCAGCACCTTGCGAACTTCGTCTACCGGTTTGCCTGTCAGGTGGGCAATGTCTTCCAGCGTCGGCTCGCGACCCATCTGGCTTTCCAGATGGCGTGCAGCGCGCAAGTAGACATTCAGCTCCTTGATGACGTGTACCGGCAGGCGGATGGTGCGCGACTGGTTCATGATCGCGCGTTCAATGCTCTGGCGTATCCACCAGGTGGCGTAGGTAGAAAAACGGAAGCCACGTTCCGGGTCGAACTTTTCCAGCGCATGCATCAGGCCGATATTGCCTTCTTCAATCAGGTCCAGCAGCGCCAGGCCGCGGTTGATGTAGTGTTTGGCAATATTTACTACCAGGCGCAGGTTGTGCTCGATCATTTTCTGTCGCGCACTGAAGTCACCTTGTACGACACGCCTGGCCAGTTCGACTTCTTGTGCCGGTGTCAGCAGGGCATTACTGCCGATGTCGTTCAGGTAAATCTGGGTGACATCGGCAATATCTTCAAAACCCTTGCTGGCCGACGCTTCTTCTGCGTCTTCCGCTTCGGCACGGGGCTCGTCATCGGCCTCTACTTCTTCGTCCAGTACTTCTTCCAGCAGATCAAGATCGTCGCTCATGATAATTCCCCCGCTTGCGCTCCTGATCAGGACTGGGTCCGGTCAGGGTCTGGTTTCCAGAAATTTGCTCGGGTCGACAGGTTTGCCTAGCTGACGGATTTCAAAATGCAGTTTTACCTGGTCAGCATCGGTATTCCCCATTTCGGCAATCTTCTGTCCTTTCTTGACAGACTGGCCCTCTTTCACGAGTAACTGGCTGTTGTGGGCATAGGCCGACAGGAAGGTTTTGTCGTGGCGCAGGATGATGAGCTTCCCGTAACCGCGCAAACCGCTACCGCTATACACCACTTTGCCATCGGCGGCGGCATTCACCGGCTGCCCTGCTTTGCCGGCAATGTCGATGCCTTTGTTCTGGTCCGAAAAACCGCGAACCACGTTACCCTGGGTAGGCCAGGCCCATACCACACCGGTAGAGGCAGCTTTTGGGCTGCTGGCTTCGACAGGCGTGCCTGCCGGAGCGACGGGTGTTGCTGCTTCTACTTTGCTGGCCGGTTTGTCCGGCGTGTTCTTGGCGGTTGGTACGTTGACGGCAGGTTTACCGCTTCCTTCGCTCTGGGCCGGAAGGCTCTTGATGGCCTCCTCCGAGTACGGCAGCTTCAAGGCTTTCGGATAGCCCTTGCTGGCTGCCTGAGCGTCGGCACCGCTTATCGGTGCCTTGGCTTCAACCGGCACTTGGCCTGCTGCCGGTTTGGTTTCTGCCGGCTTCACTACGGTAGTAGTGCTGCTGGCGGCTGGGGCGGTTACCGTTGCACCAGTACGCGGTGCATCGGGTGGGGTTAGCCGTAAAACCTGGCCAACCTTGATGGTGTAACCGTCCAAATTGTTCCATTCAGCTAGGTCCTGGTAGCGCAGGCCGTTATTCACAGCAACGCGGTACAGGGTTTCACCGGCTTGAACGGTGTGGGTTGTCTGGCCCGCTACCGCTCTGGCTTGCGGGGACGTACCCAGTGCAATGGCTTGTGTACTGGCCTTGCCGGTCGAGGCCGGCTGGGTCGCTGCCGGCTTGGCTGGCGCATCGCTACGCGGTTTTTGCGTAGTGGGCGTGCCTTTCACGATTTCTGCAGGGTTTTCCTGGTGCAGCTGTGCGCAGCCTGCCATTAGCGAGGCTACTGCGATGCTGCTGCCGATTAGTGCCAGTTTTTTTAACAAGATGTTTTGCATTGAGTACCGATTTTATATGTCAGCTATCTGCCTGCTGTAAATTGTCAGACAAGAATCTATAGGAACGGGTGTTGCTTTTTTGCTTATTGCTTACCGGGCAGCAGGGGGACAAACTTGGCTGGCTCCAGCTGGGTTTGTCGCATGCCCTCGGGGGTTTTCTCGTATAACCACAGGTGTTGCTCCTGGTCGCCTACCGGAATGACCAGGCGGCCATGGTCGGCCAACTGCGCCAGCAGGGCAGGCGGCACCTGGCGTGCCGCTGCCGTGATGATGATGCCGTCGAACGGCGCGACATCCGGCAGCCCCAGGTGGCCATCGCCATGTACCAGGCGGGCGTGAACCAGCTTGGCCTGGCGCAGGTTCTGTCTGGCTTTGTCCAGAATGCCGCCCAGACGTTCAATGGAAAACACCTCGGCGCCGGTTTTCAGCAGTACGGCCGTCTGGTAGCCGCAGCCGGTGCCGATTTCCAGAATGCGCCCGGGTTTGTCGCGGCCTTCCAGCAGCTTTTCGGTCATGCGGGCCACGGTGAGTGGCTGCGAGATGGTTTGCCCCTGGCCGATAGGCAGCGATACATCGTCGTAGGCCCGGGTGGCCAGCGCCTGGTCGATGAACAGGTGGCGGGGTACCTCGTACATGGCGGCCAGCACGCGTTCTTCGCTAATGCCGTTCTGGCGCAGCCGCTCCACCATCCGCATACGGGTACGGTCGGAGAACATGCCGAAATTGCTGCCTGCAACTAGGGATTGAGCCATGTGTGTATTTCATCCAGTTGATCGCGTGCGGTCAGGTCTATCATCAGCGGCGTAATGGACACGCGCTGCTGGCGGATGGCGTGAAAATCGGTGCCGTTGCCGGCGTCTTGCTCGGGGCCGACCGGGCCTACCCAGTACACAGCTTCACCGCGCGGATTGTGTGCGCGGATCACCGGTTCGGCGTGATGGCGGCGGCCCAGGCGGGTGACCTCGGTGCCGGTTAGCTGTTCGGCCGGGATGTCGGGTACGTTGACGTTCAGCAGCATCGGGCGGCTGAAGGGCTGCGCCTGAAAGCGTCGTACCAGGTCTGTGGCAACCTGGCCTGCGGTATCGAAGTGGCGGTTTTTACCCGCTAGCGATACGGCAATGGCCGGGATGCCCAGCAGGAAGGCTTCGGTGGCCGCGGCGACGGTGCCGGAGTACAGCGTATCGTCGCCCATATTGGGGCCGTGATTGATGCCGGACACGACGATGTCCGGGCGGAAATCCAGAAAGCCGGTGATGGCAACGTGCACGCAGTCGGTTGGCGTGCCGTTGACATAATAAAAGCCGCTGGCGGCTTGCCTGACCGATAACGGGCGGTCCAGGGTCAGCGAATTGCTGGCGCCACTGCGGTCGCGCTCGGGCGCGACCACCACGACCTCGCCCAGGGTGGCGAGGTGTGCGGCCAACGTTGCCAAGCCGGGTGCAAAATAACCGTCGTCGTTACTAATCAGAATTTTCATCGCAGCTTTCCATCAAGACTTAACGATTGTATCCGCGTATGGGCATGGCGCAAACCGCCGTGCCCGTTGCATAAACAAAAACAGCCCGCGTTCGGCGGGCTGTGTGGTTTTGCGCTGGCTTACTGGTAGTAGCGCTGGCTGAAGTCCAGCATGCGTTCTATCGGCAGGCGTGCGGCGTCCATTTCGGCCTCGGACAGGTAGTCGATGCGGGTGCCTTCGCCCTGCTGGGCGCGTTTTACCGCGTCGATGGTATTCATCTTCATGTACGGACAGGAGTTGCACTGGCAGCCGGCGTAGATCGGTGCCTGGCGGATGTCCAGGTCCGGGCGGGCCAGGCGCATGTTGTACAGGATGCCGTCTTCGGTGGCGACAAAGATCACTTCGCTGCTGCTGCCCTGGAAGGCTTTCACCCAGTTCAGCATGCCGGAGGTGGAGCCAACGTACTGGGCGCGCTTGAGCACCGGCAGCGGGCTTTCCGGGTGGGCAATCAGGTGGGCTTTGCCGTGGGTGGCGGTCAGGGCTTCGTTCAGTGCGGCTTCGTTGAACTTGTCGTGTACCTCGCACACGGCCGACCACAGCGGCATGTCGTAGCCGTACTGGTAGTTCAGGTAGGCGCCCATGTTACGGTCTGGCGAGAAGATGACTTTCTTACCTTCTTCATACAGATGCGCAATGATGTCGTCCACGTTGCGGCTGGTGACGATCCAGTCGGACAGCGCCTTGTGCGCGGCGGACGAATTGATGTACGACACGTGCACGTGGTCCGGGTGGCTTTCGCGCCACTGTTGCAGCGCAGCAACGTCGGTCTGGGTAACCAGCGAACAGGTGGAGCCTGCATCGGGCAGAATCACTTCGGCCTGCGGGTTCAGGATCTTGGCGGTTTCGGCCATGAAGCGGACACCGGCAAACACGATGATGTCAGCCTTGGACTCGCGGGCAAACAGCGACAGCTCCAGGCTATCGCCGACCTTGTCGGCCATCTGCTGGATTTCAGGCTGGGTATAGTAGTGTGCAAGGGTAACGACGCGTTTGCTCATGATGACGGTTCTCCCGTGAGGGACTGGCCTTTTCCGGATCTGGGTAATCGTTTGATGCGGCACAACATGGCTGTACCGCGAAACCGCGAAGATTAGCAATATTGTGCAAGCCGCGCTACTAGCTTGATACGCTTGATGCAACTGTCAATACTACGCGTGTACCACGCAGCACGCACGAATGCCGCTATGGCCAGGGCGTGGCTGCTGCGGCAGGACGCCGTCAAACCATCGGGATGGATAAATCATGAAACCGCATTACCTCACACCTTTGTTTTCACCACGCAATGTGGCCGTGGTGGGTGCCAGCGATACGCCAGGCTCGGTGGGGCAGGCGATTTTTGCCAACCTGTTGGCCGGCAATTTCCAGGGCAAGCTCTACCCGGTAAACCTGCACCACCGCGTAGTGGGCGGCATACCGGCCTATACCTCGGTCAAGCTGATCGAAGGCCCGGTGGACATGGTGGTGGTGACCACGGCGCTGCGCAGCTTGCCCGGCATCGTGAAGGACTGTGGCAAGAAAGGCGTGAAGGGTATTTTGCTGGCCAAGGATTTTGGCGATAGCGAAGCGCAAGAGCGCGAGGCGCTGAACGAGGCGGTGTCCATTGCCAAGCATTACGGTATCCGCATCCTGGGGCCGAACGTGCTGGGCCTGATGCGCCCGGTAGCCGGTTTCAACGCCAGCAACTACACCAGTAAGGTCAAGGCCGGCAATCTGGCGCTGGTGTCGCAATCGTCGGCACTGTGTACTGCCATGCTGGACTGGGCTGATAGTAAAGGCATCGGTTTTTCCAGCGTGGTCTCGGTGGGCGAAGCGCTGGACGTGGAGTTCGGCGAGATTCTGGATTACCTGGTATCAGACAACTTCACCCAGGGTATTTTGCTGCATGTGCACCACGTGCACGACGCCCGCCGCTTCATGAGCGCCCTGCGCGCCGCCGCGCGTACCAAGCCGGTGGTAGTGGTGAAATCCGGCCGCTACGAAGACGACGTCACCGGCTTGATGCACTCGTCCAACCTGGTAGAAAGCGGTGACGTGTTCGATGCGGCGCTGTCCCGCGCCGGTGTGCTGCGCGTGGCCACCATTGCCCAGCTGTTTACCGCCGCCAAGGTGCTTGCGGCCAACTATCGCGTGGCCGGCAAGCGCCTGGCCATCGTCACCAACGGCATTGGCCCCGGCGTGTTGGCCGCAGACAGTGCCTATATGTACGGTGTGGAGCTGGCCAAGTTGACACCGCCCACGCTGGAGCTGCTCAATGAATCGCTGCCGGCCAACTGGTCGCACGGCAACCCGGTAGACATCATCGGCGATGCTAGCCCGGTGCGCTTCCGTACCGCGGTCAAAGCCTGTCTGGATGATGCCAATGTCGATGGTGTGTTGGTGATTTTTACCCCGCAGGCCGGTACCGACCACCTGACTACAGCCCAACTGATGGTGGGGCTGCAGCGCGAAAGCAGCAAGCCGATGTTCCTGTCGTGGCTGGGGGATGCCAAGGTGTCCGAAAGCCGCGAACTGTTTTCCAAAGCCAAGTGCGCGCACTTCCGCGCCCCCGAGTTTGCCATCGAGGTGTTCCGCAACCTGGCGTCTTATCACCATAACCAGAAAATGCTGCTGCAGACGCCTGCGCCGCTGGAAGGCGAGCAGGTGGTGCCCGACGTGCTGAAAGCCCGCGCCGTCATTACGACGGCCTTGCTGGAAGGGCGCTCGGTGTTATCCGAGCGGGAAAGCAAAGAAGTGCTGGCGGCGTTCAATATCCCGGTAAACCGTACCACGCTGGCCAAGGATGTAGACGAGGCTATCGGGTTGGCCGCAGAGATCGGCTACCCGGTAGTGCTGAAGATCGACTCGCCAGACATTATCTACAAGTCCGACGTGGGCGGTGTGGAGCTGAATATCGGTAACGAGCACTCCCTGCGCGAAGCTTTTGCCGGCATCATGAGCCGCACGCGTGAGGCACAGCCGGACGCGCGTATCGAAGGCGTGTCGGTACAGGCCATGCGCAAGCGCCGCCACGCGCGCGAGCTGATGGTAGGGGTAACGCACGATGCGTCGTTTGGCCCGGTGATTACCTTCGGTGCGGGCGGCATTGCGGTAGAAATCATGCAAGACCGGGCGCTAAGCCTGCCACCAGTGAACCACTATCTGGTCGAGCGTATGATAGACAAAACCCGCATCGGCAAGATTCTGGGGCCCTTCAAGAACATGCCTGGCGTGGATATCGACACCCTGAAAAGCGTCTTGCTGCATGTGTCCGAGCTGGTGTGCGAGCTGCCCGAAGTGCGCGAGATGGACATTAACCCGCTGGTGGCCGACGAATCCGGCGTGATCGCGCTGGACGCCCGCATCATCGTGCAGACCGTCAAACGCACCAAGCCGTACGGCCATATGGCCATCATGCCTTACCCCATGCACATGGTGCACTGCTCAATGCTGAAAGACGGTACCGCGGTTAACATACGCCCGGTACGCCCCGAAGACGCCTACATGACGCAGGAGTTTGTGCGCAACCTGTCGGAAGAAAGCCGCTACAACCGCTATATGTCCAGTATCAAGCAGCTGTCGCAGTCCATGCTGGTACGCTTTACCCAGCTGGATTACGACCGTGAAATGGCACTGGCCATGACGCACGAAACGGCTGAAGGTGAAGAGCAGTTGGCCGTAGCCCGTTACGTCACCGACCCGGATAACGAAAGCTGCGAGTTCGCGCTGGAGGTGGCCGACCACTGGCAGGGCAAAGGTATTGGTGTGATTCTGATGAATGCGCTGTTTGACGCAGCGCGCGAGCAGGGCCTGAAAGTGATGGTGGGCGAGGTGCTGGCCGGCAACAAAGGCATGCTTAAACTCATGTCCCGCTTAGGCTTTGTAGTGCAGGTGCACCCGGAGGATCGGGCCCTCACTATCGTGACCAAAGACCTGCTGCAAGCACCCCCTGTGCAAAACAGCCAATAAGCACTTGCAGCGTAAGGGAAAAATGCCATAGAATCGGGGGCTTTTCTACGATTCCGTATATTTAAGGACAATCGACAATGGTAGTAATTCGTCTCGCACGTGGCGGCTCCAAGAACCGTCCGTTCTACAACATCGTTGTTACCGACTCCCGCAACCGTCGCGATGGCCGCTTCATCGAACGTCTGGGTTTCTACAATGCTGTCGCTAACGACAAGCAAGAGCGCGTTCGTCTGGCCATGGACCGCGTTAACTACTGGATCGGCGTTGGCGCGCAAGTGACCGACTCCGTAGCCAAGCTGCTGAAAGACCAGCCGAAGGCTGCCTGATCAGTTTTGATCAGTCTACAGTACGGAAGCAAGGCGCATGCGTGACGCTGATCTAGTTGTAATGGGGTTTGTCCGCGGCGCCTTTGGCGTTCGTGGCTGGGTGAAAGTCCAGGCGGATACCCAGTACGCCGACAGTCTTTTCGACTACCCGCAATGGTGGCTAAAGAAAGACGGCGAATGGAAACCCTATACCTTTACGGATGGCTCCGCCCAGCCTAAGGGTCTGGTTGTCAAGTTTGATGGCGTTGACGATCGGGAAATCGCCGCAGGGATGCGTGGCATGCAAATTGCCATCGCCCGCGATCAGCTGCCGGCAGCGGCAGATGATGAGTATTACTGGATTGATTTGATCGGCCTTGACGTGGTGAATAAGGAAGACATCGTGCTGGGCAAAGTTGCCGAGCTGATGGAAACCGGCGCCAATGACGTCCTGGTTGTCCGTGGTGATACGGATGAGCGGCTGATACCTTTTGTGTCCGATTACATTGTCGATGTAGATCTGGCCGCAAAACGGATTACCGTGGACTGGGGTCTGGATTATTAATGCAGCTTGATGCGATTACGCTGTTTCCCGAGATGTTTGATGCAATTACCCGCTTTGGCGTAAGCCGGCGGGCAATTGAACAATCGATCTGGCAGTTTTCAGCGTGGAATCCACGCGACTTCACCAGTGACAACCATCGCACCGTAGACGACCGCACCTATGGTGGCGGCCCCGGTATGGTGATGCTGGTAGAACCGCTGGAAAAAGCGATTGCTGCAGCGCGCGCACGACAGGCCGCTGCCGGTGTGGATAAATCACACGTGGTTTATTTGTCGCCGCAGGGTGCCCCCCTGACGCACGACAAGGTCAGCAAACTGGCTAGCATGCCAGGCCTGATTTTGCTGTGTGGCCGTTACGAAGGGGTAGACGAGCGCCTGATCGATCGTGAAGTCGATGAAGAAATTTCGGTAGGTGATTATGTGCTGTCCGGTGGCGAGCTGCCGGCGATGGTCCTGATGGACGCCATTGTGCGTCTCTTGCCTGGGGTGTTGAACGACGCCCAGTCTGCTTACGAAGATTCGTTTGTGGATGGCTTGCTGGACTGCCCGCATTACACCCGCCCTGAAGAATATCGTGGTGTGCGCGTACCGGATGTCCTGATGTCCGGCAATCATGCCATGATCGCCAAGTGGCGTTTGAAGCAGTCGCTGGGCCGCACTTTCGAGCGCCGCCCGGATTTGCTGAAAAACCGCACTTTATCCAAACAGGAATCTCGGCTGCTGGCAGAGTACCAGCAGGAACAAGATCTCCTCAAAAACAAGGAGCAGTAACATGGATCTGATCCAGAAACTGGAACAGGAAGAAATCGCCCGTCTGGGTAAAACCATCCCTGAATTTGCACCGGGCGATACCGTTATCGTTCAGGTAAAAGTAAAAGAGGGTAACCGCGAGCGTCTGCAGGCTTACGAAGGCGTTGTTATCGCCATCCGTAACCGCGGTCTGAACAGCTCCTTCATCGTGCGCAAGATCTCTTCCGGCGAAGGCGTTGAGCGTACTTTCCAGACTTTCTCCCCGCTGGTAGCTTCCATCGAAGTGAAGCGTCGCGGTGCTGTGCGTCGTGCCAAGCTGTACTACCTGCGTGGTCGTACCGGCAAATCCGCACGTATCAAGGAAAAGCTGGTTCGCAAGTAAGCCCAACGGGTTTAACTTGTCGTACCCTGAAAGCGTCAGCCTCGGCTGGCGCTTTTTTCATTTGCAACCAGGTTGGCCGCACCCCCATGCAACAGGCAGCAAAATCGCTTTACCTCGACGCCTTTCTCGATACGCTTTGGCTGGCCGACAACCTGTCGGCCAATACCCTGGCGGCCTATCGACGCGACCTCTTGCGGCTAGAAGCCGCGCTGCAGCCATTTGGCCATACGCTGGATACGGCAGACACCCCTGCGCTGGAGCAGGTCATGCTGGGCCTGATCGATACCGACAAGCCGGCTACGCGCGCGCGGCGCCTGTCCGCGGCGCGGCGCTTTTATCACTACCTGTGCCAGCAGAAGCTGCGCGAAGACGACCCGTCGGCCCGGCTGCAAGCCCCCAGGCTAGGCCTGCGCCTGCCGGGCACACTATCGGAAAGCCACGTTGATGGCTTGTTGGCCGCACCGGATATTGATACCCCGCTAGGGCTGCGCGACCGTGCCCTGATCGAAACGCTGTACGCCACCGGCCTGCGTGTCAGCGAGCTGGTTGGCCTGACACTGGGCCAGCTGTATCTGGGCGAAGGCTATGTGCGTATTGTGGGCAAAGGCAACAAGGAACGGCTGGTGCCGCTGGGCGAGGTGGCCGAGCACTGGCTGCGCCGTTACCTGGCAGAAAGCCGGCCACTCATCATGGGGGCAGCGCGTAGCGAAGACGTGTTCGTCAGCAACCGCAAGCAGGCCATGACCCGGCAAATGGCCTGGCACCTGATTACCCGTTACGGCAAGCAAGCCGGTGCGCCGCCGCTGAGCCCGCATACGCTGCGCCACGCTTTTGCCACGCATCTGGTGAACCACGGTGCCGACCTGCGCGTAGTACAGCTGCTGCTGGGGCACGCTAGCCTATCTACCACCCAGATCTACACGCACGTGGCCCGCGAGCGCCTGAAGGCGCTACACGCCGCGCATCACCCGCGCGGCTAAGGTTGGCCGCAAAAAAAGCCCCGGTAGTCTACCGGGGCTGTCGTGGGCAATGCGCTTTACGCCGTGGCTTCGGCCGGGCTTTCGGCAAACACCAGCTCCACTTTGTCGTCCTGGTCCAGATTCACCGTCACCTCGCCGCCACCCGCCAGGCGGCCAAACAGCAGCTCGTCGGCCAAGGCTTTGCGAATGGTGTCCTGGATCAGGCGTGCCATCGGGCGGGCGCCCATCAGCGGGTCGAAACCTTTCTTCGCCAGGAACTTGCGCAGGCTGTCGCTGAAGTGGATTTCCACTTTCTTGTCCGATAGCTGCTGTTCCAGCTGCATCAGGAACTTGTCCACTACCTGCAGGATGATCTCCTCGTTCAGCATACCGAACGGGATGATGGCATCCAGACGGTTGCGGAACTCGGGGCTGAACAGGCGCTTGATATCACCCATTTCATCGCCTGCCTGCTTGCTGTTGGTAAAGCCGATGCTCGATTTGGACAGCGACTCTGCACCCGCATTGGTGGTCATGATGATCACCACATTACGGAAATCCGCCTTGCGACCGTTGTTATCGGTCAGCGTGCCGTGGTCCATCACCTGCAGCAGCACGTTGAAAATGTCCGGGTGGGCTTTTTCGATTTCGTCCAGCAGCAGCACCGCGTACGGGTGCTTGGTTACCTGTTCAGTCAGCAGGCCGCCCTGTTCGAAGCCGACATAGCCCGGTGGCGCGCCAATCAGGCGGCTTACTGCATGGCGTTCCATGTATTCGGACATGTCAAAGCGCAGCAGCTCCACGCCCAGGAAGTAAGCCAGCTGTTTCGCCACCTCGGTCTTGCCCACGCCGGTGGGGCCGGAGAACAGGAAAGAGCCGATCGGCTTTTGCGGGTTGCCCAGACCGGAGCGTGACATCTTGATGGCTGCGGCCAACGCTTCGATGGCTTTGTCCTGGCCAAACACCACGTTTTTCAGGTCGCGGTCCAGGTTCTTCAGCACGTTCCGGTCGTCACTGCTGATGGTTTTGGCAGGAATGCGGGCAATCTTGGCGATGATCTCTTCGATTTCGCCTTTGTTAATCACCTTCTTCTGCTTGGACTTGGGCAGGATTTTTTGCGCAGCGCCAGCTTCGTCGATCACGTCGATGGCTTTGTCCGGCAGGTGGCGGTCATTGATGTAACGCGCCGACAGCTCGGCCGCAGTCGACAGGGCCGCCAGGGTGTATTTCACGCCATGGTGTGCCTCGAAACGGCTTTTCAGCCCTTTCAGGATTTCGATCGTCTGCTCTACCGACGGCTCTGGTACATCGATTTTCTGGAAGCGGCGCGACAGGGCGCTATCTTTTTCGAAAATGCCACGGTATTCGCTATAGGTCGTGGCGCCAATGCAGCGCAGGCTGCCGTTGGATAGGGCCGGTTTCAGCAGGTTGGACGCGTCCAGCGTACCGCCAGAGGCCGCTCCCGCACCGATCAGCGTGTGGATTTCGTCGATGAACAGCACAGCGTGGCTGTCTTCTGCCAGCTGCTTGATGACTTGTTTCAGGCGCTGTTCGAAATCGCCACGGTATTTGGTGCCTGCCAGCAGGGCACCCATATCCAGCGAGTACACCGTGGCCTTGGCCAGCACATCCGGCACATCACCCGCCACGATGCGGCGCGCGAGGCCTTCCGCAATGGCGGTTTTGCCTACGCCGGCTTCGCCTACCAGCAGCGGGTTGTTCTTGCGGCGGCGGCACAGGATCTGGATCACGCGCTCGACCTCGTGCTCGCGGCCGATCAGCGGGTCGATCTTGCCATCACGTGCCTGCTGGTTCAGGTTCTGCGTGTAGTTTTCCAGTGCGCCGCCTGGTGCGTTGCCGCTGTCTTCACCCTCGTTTTCGCCAGAGGCATCGTGGTGTGGCTCCTGGCTGGCAGCCGGTTTGGCGTTTTGCTTGGTAATGCCATGCGAAATGAAGTTGACCACGTCCAGGCGCGAAATACCCTGCTGATGCAGGTAGTACACGGCGTGAGAGTCTTTTTCGCCAAAGATGGCCACCAGAATGTTTGCACCGGTGACTTCTTTTTTTCCAGACGACTGCACGTGCAGGATGGCGCGCTGGATCACGCGCTGGAAGCCCAGTGTGGGCTGGGTTTCCACCTCGGCATCACCTGGCACGGTGGGCGTATGTTCGTCGATAAAGTCCCCCAGCTGCTTTTTCAGCTGGTCAATGTTGGCGCCGCAGGCGCGGAGGACTTCGGCTGCAGACGGGTTGTCAGTCATCGCCAGGAGCAGGTGCTCCACGCTGATGAATTCGTGCCGTTTGCGGCGTGCATCCATAAAGGCCATGTGCAGGCTGACTTCCAGTTCTTGGGCAATCATCAGTTTTCCTCCATGACACACTGCAGTGGATGCTGGTGCGTTTGTGCGTGCTGCGAAACTTGCTCTACCTTGGTGGCGGCGATGTCTTTGGTATAAATGCCACAAAGACCCTTACCTTCATTGTGGACCTGCAGCATCACGATTGTGGCTTTTTCCGCATTCATGTGAAAAAAATGCTGCAGTACCTCAACGACAAAATCCATCGGCGTGAAATCATCGTTCAATAACAATACTTTATACATCGGGGGGGGCTTTACCTCGGCCTTGCGGGCTGCCGTCGAGACATCATCCTTGTGCTGCGTAGACATGGGAACCTTCTGCGAATTCGCGCTTATTTCAATTTTGGTTCGTATGGCGGCTTTTTCAAGCCCCTTAACTTTTACCGGCTTGTCTTGACGTTGTCACACGCTAGGCGTAGAAATACAAACGGTGCTTGGCTTTGCATCGCTGGCTGTGTGTAAACCGTTACCTGCTGCAGCGTGTGTAAGCTTGGATCGTCAGGGCTCACCACCCTGTTTACTTTATGCATGCTAAGGATAGTTACACATGGCAACTGGTATTGTTAAGTGGTTCAACGACGCTAAAGGCTTCGGCTTCATCACTCCGGACGAAGGCGGCGATGACCTGTTCGCGCACTTCTCCGCGATCAATATGCAAGGTTTCAAATCGCTGACCGAAGGCCAGCGTGTAAGCTTTGACGTGGTTCAAGGCCCGAAAGGCAAGCAAGCCTCCAATATCCAGAAAGCCTAAGCTTGCGCTAGCTGATGGATGTGGCGGAAACGCTGCTGACAAAAACCGCATCTGACCGATGCGGTTTTTTTGCGTCTGTTGTCAGGCAGGCTGGGCCAGCGCGGCTGCCGTGCCCTTGTGTAGCAGCTGGCGATACAGCGCCACAAAGGTCAAGCTGCCAATTGCCGCGAGTATCAGCCAAGGCAGGGCTGGCATGGCCAGGCTACGCGAGATATCCAGCAACCAGCCACCGCCCAGGTAGCCGGTAGCCCCGCCCAGTGCCAGCCCCAGGCGGCTGGTGCCGCTGTAGCTGGCGCGGGCTTCGCTTTGTGCGTAGCTGGCCAGCAGTGCCTCGCGCGCGGGCTCGGTGACCAGGCTGCCGGTATAGAACAGCGCCAGTAGCGGCATGGCCTGCCACAGGTTTTGCGCTAGCGCCATCAGCAGCAGGCTGCCTGTCATCAGGGCAATGCCTGCCAGCATGCGCTGCGCCAGGCTCAGGTAGCGTTCCCCCAGCTTGGCCAGCGGGTAGAGCAGGGTAAGCGACAAGGTGGTTTCCATGGCGTATAGCCAGCCCACGATTTGCGGGGTTCCCGCCATTTGCTTGAGTACGATGGGTACCAGCAGCATGATCTGCACCCCCAGCACATAGTAGCCGCTCAGGGTCAGTACCAGCCGCATATAGCGCCGGTCTGCCAGCACGGTGCGTACCGAGGCTAAGGGCGAGGCCTTGCCGCTGGCCACGCGGTAAGCCGGTAGTAGCCACAGGTTGGCCGCAGCCGCCAGTACGAAGATGGCACAACCACACATGCCCACCCACCAGAAATCGAAATGCAGCAACCACGAGCCCAGCATGGCGCCGCTTACGGCGGCAGCGCTTTCCCACATGATCAGTAGCGTATAAAAGTGGTTGCGCTCGTGTTGTCGGGTCAGTTTGATGATGAGCGCCGCACGGGGCGGGTCGAACAGCATGCCGCCCAGGCCCGACAGAATGCAGGAAAACACCAAGGTAGCCGGTGTTTCGGCCATGGCCATGGCGGCAAAGCCGGCGGCGCGTAGCAGCATGCCGCCCACAATCAGTGGTTTGGCACCGTAGCGGTCTGCCAGCGAGCCACCCAGTAGGCCCAGCCCTTGTTGCATGAGCTGGCGGATAGCCAGCGCCAAGCCCACTGCAGCAGCAGCCCAGCCTAGCTGATCGACAAAGTGCAGGCTGATCAGCGGAAACACGCTGAAAAAGCCGAATACCACCAGAATGTTGTCGAGCATGATGAAGCGCCTGCCCAGACGCCGCGCCTGTTCTGCCGAAGCCATGATGTGCCCCTGTAGGAAGTAGCCATCATTGTCATGCGGCATCAGCTATCATAGAAGCCGTTAACTGCTAATATTTCCTATGGTTTTTCATTATGGCTATATCGCTGGATGACCTGGCTTTGCTGATCGATATCGTGGACTGCGGCAGCTTTAGCCAGGCGGCTGCGCGCCGTGGCTGGTCGCAGCCGCAAGTGAGCCAGCGGGTAGCCGTGCTGGAGGCCAGCATCGGGGCACAGCTGTTTCGTCGCCACCGCCGTGGTGCGGTGCCTACGCCAGCGTGCGATGCCTATTTGCCGGCCGCGCGCGAGGCGCTGGCCGTACTGCACGCAGGCAAGCAGGCCGTACAGGGGGTGCCCGCCTTGCCCAGGCTGACCTTGGCTTGCCTGCCGTCGCTGGCTTCGGTGGTGTTCGGCCCGGTGCTGGTGGCATTGGCCGAAGCGCCATTCGAAATCCGCTGCAGTACCGATCATTCGCCGGCCATCATGGAGCGGCTGCTGACTGGCGCCGTGCAAGTCGGCTTTGTACTGAAGTGCCCACCCATGGCCGGTATCCAGATGGAGCGGATCTGGTGCTCGCCCATTGTGCCGGTGGTACACAAACGCCACCCCTTGGCGCAGCGTGACGAGCTGCTGCTGGCCGATGTGGCCAACGCGCGGCTGGCGCCGCAGTACTGGGGGGAGGGTTGTGATACCTTGCTGGCCCAGCTGCGCCAGTACCGTACGGCCACTGGCCCGCTGCACGCTATCCAGCCGGCCAGCGCTGCGCGCGAGCTGGCCATGGAGCACGGTTTTCTGACCTTCATGCCCGAGGTGGCAGTACGGCGCGATCTGCGCGAAGGCCGGCTGGTCAAGCTGGCTATCCGCGACCTGCCAGTGTGGCAGTGGGAGGTGATGATGGCGTGGCGCGCCGGCAAGCGTGCCGATGCACCCAAGCAGCAGGTGCTGGATACCGTGCGTGCCATGGCACCAGACTGGGCCTGATGCGGCCAACGTTGGCCGCAGAGCGTGGGTAACACGGGCCATAGCGTGGTGGGTCTGCCAGCGTGTTGATACATGCTTAAGCTGCTTGGCCTGCCAGCTTGCAGCCAATGAAAAACCCCCTGTTTGCAATGCAAGCAGGGGGTTTGTTATTCACACCAGGGCACGCCCTGGTGCGGTGCGTAGCGGAAGGCTTATACGCGGGCGCTGGCCAGAATCTGGTTCAGCGTGGCGCTTGGGCACATCACGGCGCGGGTTTTTTCTGCGTCTGGCAGGTAGTAGCCACCGATGTCGGCCGGTTTGCCCTGTACGGCTTTCAGCTCGTCGATGATCTGCTGTTCCTGACCGGCCAGCTGGGCGGCAACCGGCGCGAAGTGGGCTTTCAGCTCAGCATCGTCGTTCTGCTCGGCCAGCGCTTGCGCCCAGTAGGTGGCCAGGTAGTACTGGCTGCCACGGTTGTCCAGCTCGCCAGTGCGGCGCGATGGCGACTTGTCGTTGTCCAGCAGTTTGCCGGTGGCTTCGTCCAGCGTCTTGGCCAGGATCTTGGCCTTGGTGTTGCCGGTTTTGATGCCCAGCTCTTCCAGACTCACCGCCAGGGCCAGGAACTCGCCCAGGCTGTCCCAACGCAGGTGGTTTTCTTCCAGCAGCTGTTGTACGTGTTTCGGGGCCGAACCGCCGGCGCCGGTTTCGTACATGCCGCCACCGGCCATCAGCGGCACGATGGACAGCATCTTGGCGCTGGTGCCCAGTTCCATGATAGGGAACAGGTCAGTCAGGTAGTCGCGCAGGATGTTACCGGTGACCGAGATGGTATCCAGGCCGCGTGCGACGCGCTCCAGGGTGTAACGCATGGCGCGTACCTGGGACATGATGTGGATGTCCAGACCGCTGGTGTCGTAGTCCTGCAAGTAGGTTTTCACCTTCTTGATCAGCTCGTTTTCGTGCGGACGGTACGGGTCCAGCCAGAATACGGCCGGCATGCCGGAGTTGCGGGCACGGGTAACGGCCAGTTTTACCCAGTCGCGGATCGGCGCGTCTTTCACCTGGCACATGCGCCAGATGTCACCGGCTTCCACATTCTGGCTTAGCAGCACTTCGCCGGTAGCCAGGTCAACGATGTTGGCTTGGCCGTCTGCGGAGATCTCGAAGGTCTTGTCGTGCGAACCGTATTCTTCCGCTTTCTGTGCCATCAGGCCCACGTTCGGTACGGTGCCCATGGTGCGCGGGTCGAAGTTGCCATGCCATTTGCAGAAGTTGATCATCTCCTGGTAAATGCGGGCAAAGGTGGATTCCGGCATCACGGCCTTGCAGTCGGCCGGCTTGCCGTCGGCACCCCACATCTTGCCGCCATTGCGGATCATGGCAGGCATGGAGGCATCCACGATCACGTCGTTTGGCGAGTGGAAGTTGGTAATGCCTTTGGCGGAGTCCACCATGGCCAGACGCGGACGGTGTTCCTGGCAGGCGTGCAGGTCGCGGATGATTTCTTCGCGCTTGGAGGCCGGCAGGGTTTCGATTTTTTCGTACAGGGTGGCCATGCCGTTGTTGACGTTGATGCCCAGTTCGTCAAACAGCTTGCCGTGCTTCTCGAAGGCGTCCTTGTAGTAGATCTTCACGCAGTGGCCGAACACGATGGGGTGGGACACCTTCATCATGGTGGCTTTCACGTGCAGCGAGAACAGGATGCCGGCTTCGCGGCAGTCTTCCATTTCGCGCTCGTAGAATTCGCACAGCGCTTTCTTGCTCATGAACATGGAGTCGATGATCTCGCCATCCTGCAGCGCTACTTTCGGCTTCAGCACGATGGTCTCGCCGGTGTTGGTCACCAGTTCCATTTTCACGTCACGGGCGCGGTCCAGGGTCATGGACTTTTCACCGTGGTAGAAGTCACCGTGGTGCATGTGGGAAACGTGGGTCTGCGACGCCTGTTTCCATTCGCCCATGCTGTGCGGGTGCTTCTTGGCGTAGTTCTTCACCGCCAGCGGGGCGCGACGGTCGGAGTTGCCTTCGCGCAACACCGGGTTGACAGCGGAGCCCAGACATTTGGCGTAGCGGGCCTTGATGGCCTTTTCTTCGTCGGTAGTCGGGTTTTCCGGGTAGTCGGGGATAGCGTAGCCCTTGGCTTGCAGTTCTTTGATGCAAGCAATCAGCTGCGATACCGATGCGCTGATGTTCGGCAGCTTGATGATGTTGGTGTCCGGGTTCTGGGTGAGTTTGCCCAGCTCGGCCAGGGTGTCGGGTACTTTCTGCTCGTCGGTCAGGTTTGCCGGGAACTCGGCCAGAACGCGGGCGGCTACCGAGATATCGGCAGTTTCCACGTTGATGCCGGCTGCGCCGGTAAAGGTACGTACGACCGGCAGGAAGGCGCTGGTAGCCAGCGCTGGAGCTTCGTCGGTCAGGGTGTAGATGATGGTCGGCTGTTCCGAAGGCATTACTCTATCTCCATGATTATTTTTTGACGCCAGAACGATTGCGCGGGGCAGCTTTGGCACGGGGCAGCATCCCGCCTGTGCAAGTGAAAGGTATGGGAAAGCCGCTTTTACCGGCGACTTGTCAGGGGAAGACAGGCGCCAGGCGGTATGCAGGCTTTCGGGTGACTTTTCAAAAATGAATTATACCTCTCATTGCTGGTTCTGATTGTAGCGTATCCGAACTTTGCTGCGGGTTTGAATGTAAACAACTGTTCGAATCTGAATGGTCGCCACACTGTCATCTGCCAGACGCTGCGGCCAACCTTTGTCTGCATGCCGGTATACGTTGGCTGCCATGGCTGCCTGGCGCCGTGCTTGTTATCATCCGCCGCATATCTTGTTTACGCTTGGCTGCCCCATGCCCCAACTCATTCTGTTCAATAAGCCTTATGGCGTGATTTGCCAGTTCTCCCAGCACGAGCTGCACCCCACGCTGAAAGACCATATCGCCCTGCCCGGGGTGTACCCGGCTGGCCGGCTGGATACCGATAGCGAAGGCCTGCTATTGCTTACCGGTGATGGCGAGCTGCAGCACCGCATTAGCGACCCGCGCTGGAAGCAGCCCAAAACCTATTGGGTACAAGTAGAAGGCCGCGTGACCGAAGCCCAGCTGCAAGCGCTGCGCGACGGTGTAGACCTGGGTGACTTCGTGACCCAGCCGGCCCAGGTGCGCCAGCTGCCGGAAACGCCAGCACTGTGGGAACGCAAACCGCCGGTGCGTTTTCGCAAGACGGTGCCGGATGCCTGGCTGGAAATCATCATTAGCGAAGGTAAAAACCGCCAGGTCCGCCGCATGACGGCCAAGGTTGGTCTGCCTACATTGCGCCTGGTACGGGTAGCGGTCGGGCCGTGGCAGCTGGATGGGCTGCAACCTGGCGAGATGCGCACCCTGACCGTGTCGCTGGCTGACCTGCCGCGCACCGCGCACGCCAAACCTGCGGCCAAAGCACCCGCGCGGCAAGGCCCGCGGGAGCCGGCTGCCGCGCCCGCACCAGCACGCGCGGCGCCGCGTTTTCGCTTTGCCAAAAAGTGAGCCAGCCAGGCGCACCGCAGCGGGTCGGCAGGCTGGCCTTCATCGCGCTATAACGGTAACCACTTGATGCGCTGCGTCCAGCGAGTATGGCGTGCATGAGCTTGCGCGCTGGCTTGCTGCTGCACTTCACCACGGTTGGTGTGTTGTCCTGCCGTGGCAGAAACGTTATCGGCAAGCGCTTGCAACGTCCCGATTGGCATGTTGTTCAGAAACTTTGGGGTGGTGTGCCCAGGCCGACGGATCTTTCATGGTTATGACGAAATTGAATACATGACTGATTGCCAATGCGCTTGCATCTGCATGACAGCGCATTGGCTCAGGTGGTGGCAGGGGGCCAGGTTGCCGGATGGCTGGTGTTGAGGCTGCCTTGGCTTGCTGGCAACAGGCAGCTGCTACCGTGCCCCATCATGCTGTGTGGCTGGATCGTGTCCTGCTAGCCCGGCCCTGCTATCGCTGCTTCGAATCTCTTCGGCTTATCTTATCGAAAAATCCTGATGCGCCAGCAGTGCCGCGAAGGCTGGACAAAGAGGTTGCACCATAAAACAAGCCCCTTCCACAGGGTGGAAGGGGCGGCGTGTCTAGCGCTGGCACGGCTGCGGGTGGTTTATCCGTCGCAGCGATGGCTATCAAAGTAGGCCACAGGCCCGGCACTGGTGAGCCCGATATGGAAGCAGCTGTCTTCCGGGAATATTTCGCCGGCGTTTTCTGCCGCCCGTACCAGTTCGAACAGTACTTCTACTTCCTTGAAATACTTGGCGACGCGATCGTTGCCTTCCAGCCAGCCCAGAATCGCGTCCCGCTGCGGGTGCTCGTTTTCCAGTGTCAGCGCGCAATGGTTACAGCTGACGAAACTGATGGCAGGCGGGATGGCGATACCGAGTGGCGCCAGTTCACTACGCACCAGGCCGGCAAATTGCGACAGTTCCTTACTGGCACGCTCACGGATACCGGATAGTGGCAGTGCCTCGCCACCATTAGCCGAACCAAAAAGACGGGCCAGGGCAGACGAGACGGCAGTACCTTCTGCATACATAGTGCTTATATCTCCTTGTCGTAGATAGTATTAAATCCATTGTAGGAAATATTGTGCAGATTACCTGAATTTATTTTGACATTTTTTTCAGGGTATACAGCAGTTCCAGTGCCTGGCGTGGTGTCAGGTCGTCTACGTCGGTATCGGCCAGCAGCTCCACTGCCGGGTGCGGCTCCGGTTCGTGCTGAATCACCACCGGCGTGCTGAACAGGTCGGGCTGGGCGCGGGCGGCGGATTCGTTTTCCAGCTCGGTCAGGTAGCGGCGCGCTTCGCGGATCACCTTGGGTGGTACGCCCGCCAGCTGTGCCACGGCCAGGCCGTAGCTCTGGCTGGCCGGGCCGTCTTCCACGTGGTGCAGGAACACGATGCGGTCTTTGTGCTCCACCGCCGACAGGTGCACGTTGGCCACGCTGTTGTACTCGCCAGCCAGGCTGGTGAGCTCGAAGTAGTGGGTGGCAAACAGCGTGTAGGCGCGGCTTTTTTCGATCAGCGCCCGCGCAATGGCCCACGCCAGGGCCAGGCCGTCGAACGTAGACGTGCCGCGGCCAACTTCGTCCATCAGCACCAGCGATTTATCGGTGGCGTTGTTCAGGATGTTGGCCGTTTCGGTCATTTCCACCATGAAAGTGGAGCGGCCGCCGGCCAGGTCGTCGCTGGCACCGATGCGGGTGAAGATGCGGTCGATCTGGCCCAGCACGGCGCGCTCGGCCGGCACAAAGCTGCCGATATGTGCCAGCAGGGTAATCAGCGCATTTTGCCGCATATAGGTGGATTTACCGCCCATGTTCGGGCCGGTAATCAGCAGCAGCTTGCGTTCTGCGGCCAACCTGGTGTCGTTGGCAATAAAGCGTTCCACCTCGGCCTCTACCACCGGGTGGCGGCCGCCGATGATCTCTAGCCGCGTCTCGTTGACGAACAACGGCTGCACGTAGTGATTGCTTTGCGCGCGCTCGGCAAAGGCCGCCAGCACGTCCAGGCCGGCTACGGCCTGCGCCATCAGCTTGAGCTCGCTGATATGGGGGGCCAGCTGGTCCAGTACCGCCTCGTACAGCTGTTTTTCCAGCGCCAGCGATTTGTCCTGCGCCGACAGCGCTTTGTCTTCGAAGGTTTTCAGCTCGGGCGTAATGTAGCGCTCGGCGTTTTTCAGCGTCTGGCGGCGGCGGTAGTCGTCCGGCACTTTGTCCGATTGCGCTTTCGATACCTCGATGTAGAAACCGTGCACACGGTTGAATTCCACTTTCAGTGTGCTGATGCCAGTGCGCTCTTTTTCGCGTAGCTCTAGCGCCAGCAGGAAGTCGCCGCAGTCGGTCTGGATGGCGCGCAGCTCGTCCAGGTCGGCGTGGTAGCCGTGGTTGATCACGCCGCCGTCGCGCAGGAAGGTGGCCGGTTCGGGCAGAATCGCGGTGGCCAGCAGGCTTTCTACCGGCGATTCGGCCGGTAGCAGTTGCACCAGCTCGGCCAGTAGTGGCGCATCCAGCGTGGCGGCAATGGCCTTGACGCCAGCCAGCGCACGCAGCGAATCGCGCAGCGCGGCCAGGTCGCGCGGGCGGGCGGTGCGCAGCGCTACACGGGCGGTAATGCGCTCGATGTCGGCCACTTCGCGCAGCTGCGCGTGGATGTCCTGATGGGCGGCCAACAGCGCGCGCACCGCCTGCTGGCGGCGCAGCAGCTTGTCGTGGCGGCGGATAGGGTGGTGCAGCCAGTGCCGCAGCATGCGGCTGCCCATGCTGGTGGCGCAGGTGTCCAGTAGCGAGGCCAGCGTGGGCGAGGCTTCGCCACGGATGGTTTCGGTCAGCTCCAGGTTGCGGCGCGTAGCGGCGTCCATGCGGATCAGCTCGCCCGGTTCTTCTACCGCCAGCTGGGCGATGTGGGCCGGGTTCACGCCCTGGGTGGATTTCACGTATTCCAGCAGCGCACCGGCAGCGCCTACGGCCACCGGCAGCGTGTCGGCGCCAAAGCCGGCCAGGTCGCGGGTACCAAAGTGGCGGGTGAGCGCCAAGGTGGACGATTCGGTATCGAACTGCCACGGCGGCAGTTTCTTTTTCGGGGTGCCAATGCTGTCAAACACCGCCAGGCCGGTGTCGTCTGCCAGCAGCAGCTCGGCCGGTTTCAGGCGCTCCAGCTCGCTGTGCAGCTCTTCCACGCCGGTTTGCATGACTTTGAATTCGCCGCTGGCCAGCGACAGCCAGGCCAGACCCAGCGTGCCTTTGTGCATATTGACGGCCAGCACCAGGTTGTCGCGCTTGTCGTCCAGCAGTGCGGCGTCGGTGAGCGTGCCGGGGGTGACGATGCGTACCACTTTGCGTTCTACCGGGCCTTTGCTGGTGGCCGGGTCGCCGATTTGCTCGGCAATGGCGACCGACTCGCCCATCTTCACCAGCCGTGCCAGGTAGCCTTCGGCGGCGTGGTAAGGAATGCCGGCCATTTTGATAGGTTGGCCGCCGCTGGCGCCACGTGCTGTCAGGGTGATATCCAGCAGGCGGGCGGCTTTTTCGGCATCGTCGTAGAACAGCTCGTAGAAGTCACCCATGCGGTAAAACAGCAGCTTGTCGGCGTGGTCTCGTTTCAGAGCCAGATATTGCTGCATCATGGGTGTGTGCTGAGGCGTGGTCATCGATAGTTCCGTGCTGAAAAAGGTTGGCCGCAATAGACAACGCCCCGTCTGGCGGGGCGCGGCAAGCTATTTTACGGGATGCGCGTCAGCGCGTCACGGCGGCAGCATCACCATGCGGTTGCGGCCCTGGTGCTTGGCCTGGTACAGCGCCATGTCGGCGCGGGCCAGCAGGCTGCGGCTGTCGTCGCCAGGCTGGTACAGGCTCAGACCGAGCGAGGCGGTGAGATGGATGGTGTGCCCGGCAAAGTGCAAGGGTTGCCCGGCAATAGTGGCCAGCAGCTGTTGGCCGCAACGGGCGGCGGCTTGCGCCGTGCTGCCGGGTAACAGCACGCAGAACTCTTCGCCCCCCAGGCGGCCGGCACAGCTCTCCGGGCCCAGCTGTTGGCGCATCTGGCTGGCAATATGGGCCAGGGTCGCATCGCCGCAGGCGTGGCCGTAGTGGTCGTTGACCTGTTTGAAGTGATCCAGGTCCAGCATCAGCAGGGCCAGGGTGGTGTGGGCCGGGCTGGCCAGCAGCGTTTCCAGCTGGGCCAGTAGAGTGGGGCGGTTGTACAGGCCGGTGAGCGAGTCGATGGTGGCTTGTTCGCGCAGCAGACGTTCCTGCTGCTTGCGCAGGCTGATATCGCGGGCAGAGCCCCAGATCACCGGCTGGCCGTCCAGTACCAGGCGACGCACGCTGACTTCTACATCGATGATCTGGCCATCTTTGGTGCGGTTCTGGCTGTCGAAGGTTTCCGGGGTGTCGCCGGTATGGGCCAGCTGCTGGCGCAGCTCGGCCTCGCTGCGGTGCGACACCATGTCCCACAGGTGCAGCTGACGGATCTCGGCCTGGCTATAGCCCAGCAGCTTGCACAGCGAATCACTGGCTTCCAGCACGCGGCCATCCATGTCGATGATGGACAGCGCATCTGCTGCGTTCTGCAAGATAGCCTGGTACCACTGCGTGCGGCTATCCAGCGCCTGGCGGTTAGCGTCGTTTTCCATCAGCACCGCCAGCAGGCGGGCGGTGTCTTCAATCACGGTAATGGCTTCCAGCGTGGGCGCGCTGGGGGCATGGTGATACACGGCAAAGGTACCGTGCACTTTGCCTTTGCTGTCGATAATGGGTTCGGACCAGCAGCTACCCAGCGCAAACTGCCGTGCTACCTCGCGATAGGGGGCCCAGTTCGGATGCTGCTGCAGGTCTTCTGCCACCAACCGTTTGCGGTGCCACGCCGCGGCCCCACAGCTGCCCACCATGGGGCCGATGGCCAGGCCATCTATTAGCGCGGTATAGGCGGGGGGCAGCGAGGGGCCTACTAACGGGCGTAGCCGTTGCGTGGCGTCCACTTGCAAGATGGTACACAGCCAGCCGGGCAGGGCTTGCTCGATATGCTCCACCATGTCGCCCAGCAGGGCCGGCAAGGGTTGGCCTTGTATGTACTGGCGCAGAAAGTGCGAGTGCAGCGCGTCCCAGCTGGCCCGCGCGCTGCTGATGCGCTCGTGCTCCAGCCTTTGCAGCTCGGCCGCGGCACGGGTAACGAAGGGGGCAATATCCTGCAGCAGGGTGTCCGGCAAGGCATGTGCCCGCTCGTCAAACAGCGCCAGATGCCCCAGACAGTGCCCATGCTTGTCCACCAGCGGCCAGCCGGCATAGCTTTGCCAGGCGGTGTCTTGCTCGGCTGAAAAGTCCTGGTTGACCCCGCGATGGCACATGGTGGCCTGTTGCTGGTGGATCACTTGCTCACACGGGGTGCCCGCCAGTGGGTAGCGCCCAGGGTGCTGGCTACGGTTGGCTACCATCACCTCCACATGCCGCAGCGGCAACGGCAGCGGCCGGCTGATAAAAACCAGCTGGGCACCGCTGTGTTGAGCCAAGCTGTTAACCAGCTGCTGCAGGTAGTCTTTACCCAGTGCGGCGGCGGTGTCTTCTAGCAGGGCATGGCGTATCGAGGGCGGGGTGGGCATAAGGACGGTGATGAGTGTCGATACATATCAGTATCGTCCAACTGCAAGCGTTTGATAAAGCATCATTGTTTGTGTGGTGTCTATCTTGGCAGGTGCGCATTGACAAGGCCTATTTTCTAAAACTATGATCCATATCAAACTTTCAGAAAATACTGAAAATTCAAAAAGGCCACACACATGAACCTGCCACCCCTGATTCAATCCTTTGTGCTCCATTTTGGCGAAATGGGCAGCCACTGGGGCATCAACCGTACCGTCGGGCAGATTTACGCCCTGCTCTATGTTTCCGACCGCCCGCTGAACGCCGACGATATCGTGGAAGCCATTGGCTGTTCGCGCTCCAATACCAGCATGGCGCTGAAAGAACTGCAGGCCTGGCGACTGGTCAAACTGCAACACCTGCCGGGCGACCGCCGCGAGTACTTCAGCACGCCGGAAGACGTGTGGGCCATCTTCAAGACCCTGGCGGAAGAGCGCCAGAAGCGAGAAGTCGAGCCCACGCTGACCATGCTGCGCGGCGCCATCATGGAAACGCCAGCCGGCGAGGCCGAGCGCCACGCGCAGGCGCGCATGAACGAGATGTACCAGCTGATCGAGCTGGTGACCAAGTGGTTTGCCGACATCCGCGACATGGATGTGGAAACACTGGAAAAACTGATGAAGCTGGGTAGTCAGGTAGGCAAGGTGCTGCAGTTTACCCAGAGCCTGGGCCGGCTGGCCGGCCGTGACAGTGGCAAGGAGGATTAGCCATGGACAGCCTGGACCCGGTCATACTGGCGCGCATCCAGTTTGCGGCCAACATTACTTTTCATATCCTGTTCCCCACCATCAGCATTGCCATGGGCTGGGTGCTGCTGTACTTCAAGGCGCGCTTTAACCGTAGTGGCGACGAAGCGTGGATGGACGCCTATGGCTTCTGGGTAAAGATCTTCGCGCTGACCTTTGCGCTGGGCGTGGTGTCCGGCATTACCATGAGCTTTCAGTTTGGTACCAACTGGCCGGGCTTCATGCAGCACGTGGGTAATGTAGCGGGGCCACTGCTGGCTTACGAAGTACTGACCGCGTTTTTCCTGGAAGCCACCTTCCTGGGCATCATGCTATTCGGCCGCTCAAAAGTATCCAACCGCGTACACACGCTGGCGACCTTTCTGGTGGCGTTCGGTACCACCGTGTCGGCGTTCTGGATCATCGTGCTGAACTCATGGATGCAGACCCCGGCCGGGGTAGAGGTCATCGCCGGCAAGGTGCACGTGCAAAGCTGGCTGGCGGTGATCTTCAACCCGTCCATGCCCTACCGCCTTAGCCATATGCTGCTGGCGTCCGGTCTGACCGTGGCGTTTCTGGTAGCGGGTGTCTCGGCCTACCGCTGGCTGCGCGGCGACCGCGCCGCTGCCGTGGCGCACACCCTGAAAACCGGCGTAGGGCTGGCCGCGCTGCTGATTCCGCTGCAGGTACTGGTGGGCGACATGCACGGCCTGAATACCTTCCACCACCAGCCGGCCAAGCTGGCCGCCATAGAAGGCGTGTGGCACACCGAGCGCGGCGCGCCGCTGCTGCTGTTTGCCCTGCCGGATGAAACCACGCAAAGCAACCGCTTCGAGGTGGGTATTCCAAAGCTGGCCAGCCTCATCATCACCCACGACCTGAATGGCGAGATTCGCGGCCTGAACGAGTTCCCCAACGCGCACCCGCCGGTCGCCAAGGTGTTCTGGAGCTTCCGCGTGATGGTGGGGGTGGGCATGCTGATGCTGGCGGTAAGCTGGCTGGCGTGGTGGCAGCTGCGCCGTGGCGCACTGTCGCCATGGCTGCTGCGTGGCCTGGTGGCCATGACCTTCTCGGGCTGGGTGGCCACGGTGGCTGGCTGGTACGTGACCGAAATCGGCCGCCAGCCGTGGCTGGTGACCGGCATCCTGCGCACCGCCGATGCAGCCTCCAGCGTAGGTAGCGGCATGATTTTGTCTACCCTGCTGATGTACCTGTTGCTGTACGCCGTGCTGCTGGCCAGCTATGTGTCGGTGGTGTTTTATCTGGCGCGCAAGGCAGCGCCTGCGGCCAACCCTGAAGGAGTACAGCCATGAATGCCGAACTGTGGTTGCCGGTGATCTTTGCCGGGCTGATGGCGCTGTCCATGCTGATTTATGTGGTGCTGGACGGCTACGACCTGGGCGTGGGCGTGCTGCTGCCGCTGGGTAACGACGAAGAGCGCGACGCCATGATCGCCAGTATCGGCCCGTTCTGGGACGCCAACGAAACCTGGCTGGTGCTGGGCGTGGGCCTGCTGCTGGTGGCGTTCCCCATGGCGCACGGCATTATCCTGGGCGAGCTGTACCTGCCGGTGGCCATCATGTTGCTGGGGCTGATTCTGCGCGGCGTGGCGTTTGATTTCCGCGTGAAAGCGCAGGCGCACCACCAGCCGGCGTGGAACCTGGCGTTTGCTGCCGGCTCGCTGCTGGCTGCGCTCAGCCAGGGGGTGATGCTGGGGCGCTACCTGACCGGCTTTGCGCCGGGGGCGGGAGCCTGGGGCTTTGCCCTGCTGACCGGCCTGGGGCTGACCGCCGCCTACGTACTGCTGGGCGCTGGCTGGCTGATCATGAAAAGTAGCGGCCCCTTGCAGCAGCGCGCTACACGCTGGGCGCAGTACGCGCTGGCCGGTACTGCGCTGGCGGTATTGCTGGTGTCGGTGGCCACACCGCTAACCAGCAGCCGCATTGCCGCCAAGTGGTTTGTGCTGCCGGACTTCTTGCTGCTGTTGCCGCTGCCGCTGATTAGCCTGGCGCTGTTCGGCCTGCTGGCCGCCAGCCTGCCCAGGTTGGCCGCACGCCAGCGCGCGGGGCAAGACAGCCTGTGTTGGCTGCCGTTTGCGTGCACCGTGGGTATTGTGCTGCTGGCGTTCTGGGGCCTGGCGTACAGCGTGTTCCCGGAAATCGTCATCGGCCAGCTGGATATCTGGCAGGCCGCCAGCGACCCCGAAGCACTGTGGGTGATTCTGGCCGGCGCAGCCGTGGTGCTGCCCACCATTATTGCCTACACGGTGTTTGCCTACCGCGTGTTCTGGGGTAAAGCAGGCAAGCTCAGTTACAGCTAGAAAATATTGCGCCAAATCAAAAGAGCAGGGTTTATTCCTGCTCTTTTTTTATTTTTATCATGGACTTAAATCGCATGGTGTCTGCCGGGCGCACAAATACGATACGTTACATTTTGATAGAGCGATTCGCTTGACTTGGGTCAAAGCCCCTAGGAAGGGCAGGGGTAAGATGGCTGCATCCAGATCGAATACCGGGCTGCCGGGGGAGCAATATCATGGAACTGTGGAAACAACTTCTCTCTGACGACGTAGGTTTGCTGAGCATTATCACCATCACGGTGACGACCATCATCGTGTCGACCTGTATCGCCATCTTTATCAAAAAGACGCACGACGACAAATAAGCTTTAAATGCATGCCGCGGCATGTGTGTGTGATTTCCTCTTGATGTGTGTGTGTTTGGGGGTACGGTGGTGGGCCGTACCCCTTTTTTTATGGTTTTTGCCATCGTCTGCTCTGCTTGCCGGCATCGTATCCCGCCTGTGTGTTCCCTTTCTGCGCCACTTTCCCGCTCTCTTCATTTTTCTGTCACATGGCTGGCCTAGACTTCATTTCAATTATTCTTGTAATATTGATTTTTGCCGGAGCCCAGACATGACTCACCCCTTCGACACACTTGCCATCCCCGCTGTGGATGGCCGATTACTGCTGACACCGTGCCCCGGTACCCAGGCCGCCAGCCTGGCCCAGGCGCTATCCACCCTGCAGCAGGCCGGTGCCAGCGGCGTCATTAGCCTGATGCCGGCTGCCGAGCTGCAGCAAAACGGCGCCGATGGCCTGGGCGATGCGTGCGGCCAACTTGGCCTGGCCTGGTTTCACCTGCCGGTAGCGGACGACCGCGCACCGCTGGCCGATTTCGATAGCGCCTGGCAAGCCGCCGCGCCCGACCTGCTGGCGCGGCTGCGTGCTGGCCAGTGTCTGGCCATTCATTGCAAGGGCGGGTCTGGCCGTACCGGCCTGATTGCCGCCCGCATCCTGATTGCGCTGGGCGTGCCGCGCAGCGATGCCATCGCGCAGGTGCAGGCGTTGCGGCCCAAGGCGATCCAGCACCCGGTGCACCAGGCGTGGATCGGCCAGTACGACGCCGTTTAACTTTTTAGCGAGACACCCCACCATGACTATCAAGATCGGTATCAACGGTTTTGGCCGCATCGGCCGCCTGGCACTGCGTGCCGCCTGGGCCTGGCCCGAGTTCGAGTTTGTCCACATCAACGACCCGGCCGGCGATGCAGACACCCACGCCCATCTGCTGAATTTTGATTCGGTGCACGGTCGCTGGGGTCACGAGGCCAGCGCGGTAGACGGCGCCATCGTCATCGACGGCAAGCGCATTACCGTGAGCCACAACAAAGCCATTGCCGATACCGATTGGCGCGGCTGTGATGTGGTGATCGAAGCCAGCGGCAAGATGAAAACCGTGGCCGTATTGCAGGCGTATCTGGCGCAGGGCGTAAAGCGCGTGGTGGTGAGTGCGCCGGTGAAAGAGCCGGGCGCGCTGAACGTGGTGATGGGCGTGAACCAGCAGCTGTTCGACCCCGCCGTGCACCGCATCGTTACCGCCGCCTCCTGCACTACCAACTGTCTGGCGCCGGTGGTGAAGGTGATTCACGAAACCTTTGGCATTCGCCACGGCAGCATCACCACCATTCACGACCTGACCAATACGCAGAGCATTCTGGACCAGCCGCACAAAGACCTGCGCCGCGCCCGCGCCAGCGGCATGAGCCTGATCCCCACCACCACCGGCTCGGCCACTGCCATTGCCGAGATCTTCCCCGAGCTGCGCGGCCGCCTGAACGGCCACGCCGTGCGCGTGCCGCTGGCCAACGCCTCGCTTACCGACTGCGTGTTCGAAGTAGAACGCGCCACCACGGCCGAGGAAGTGAACGCCGCGCTGCAGCATGCGGCCAACCATGCTCTGCAGGGCATTCTGGGCTACGAGGCGCGCCCGCTGGTGTCCATCGATTACCGCACCGACCCGCGCTCGTCCATTATCGACGCGCTGTCCACCATGGTGATCAACGGCACGCAGGTGAAGCTGTACGCCTGGTACGACAACGAATGGGGCTACGCCAACCGCACCGTAGAGCTGGCGCGGCTGGTGGGCCTGGCCGACCAGGGCTAAGCCATGCCAGCCCTGTCCACGCTAACGCCGGCCATCCGCCAGTACCTGCTGGTAACGGCCAACTATTGGGCGTTCACCTTGACCGACGGCGCGCTGCGCATGCTGGTGGTGCTGCACTTTCACCAGCTGGGCTACGCACCGTTGCAGATTGCCGCGCTGTTCCTGTTCTACGAGGTATGCGGCGTGGTGACCAACCTGGTGGGCGGCTACCTGGGCGCGCGGCTGGGCCTGAACCGCACCATGAACCTGGGCCTGGCGCTGCAGGTGCTGGCGCTGCTGATGTTGGCCGCACCGGCCGCCATGCTGACCGTGCCGTACGTGATGGCCAGCCAGGCGCTGTCCGGCATTGCCAAAGACCTGAACAAAATGTCGGCCAAAAGCAGCATCAAGCTGCTGGTGCCCGATGGCGAGCAGGGCAAGTTGTACCGCTGGGTGGCGCTGCTGACCGGCTCCAAAAACGCGCTGAAAGGTGTGGGCTTCTTTCTGGGCGGCGCACTGCTGGCCACGCTGGGCTTTGGCGGTGCGGTGCTGGGCATGGCCGCGGTATTGGCGGTGATCTGGCTGTTCAGCCTGTGGCAGCTGCGGCAAGACCTGGGCAAGGCCAAAGCCAAGCCGAAGTTTCGTGAGCTGCTGTCGAAAAGCCCGGCCATCAACGGGTTGTCGGCGGCGCGGCTTTTTCTGTTTGGCGCACGCGACGTATGGTTTGTGGTGGCGCTGCCGGTGTACCTCAGCACCGTGTTTGGCTGGGATTTCTGGCAGGTAGGCGGCTTTCTGGCCGCGTGGGTCATTGGCTACGGCGTGGTGCAAACGCTGGCGCCAGCCATTACCGGCAAAAAGCAGGGCAGGGTGCCGGATGGCCGCAGCGCCTTTGTGTGGGCGGCCATGCTGGCCGGCCTGCCTGCCGTCATGGCCTTAGGGTTGGCCGCAGGCTGGCCCGCTGGCTGGGTGGTACTGGGCGGGCTGGCGCTGTTTGGCGTGCTGTTTGCGGTGAACTCGTCGCTGCATAGCTACCTCATCGTTAGCTACGCCAAGGCCGACGGCGTGTCGCTGGATGTGGGCTTTTACTATATGTCCAACGCCATGGGCCGCCTCGTCGGTACCGTGCTGTCCGGCTGGGTATACCAGCAGTACGGCCTGGCCGCCTGCCTGTGGATATCTACCGTGTTTATTACCGTGGCTGCGCTGGTGTCGCTGGCCCTGCCGCAGCATGCGGCCAACACTGCCCGAGAAAACGCATGAGCCTGCCCAAAGAAAGCGCCGTGAAACTGTTTGAAGCGCTGGCCTCCGGCGTGCGGCTGGACATCTACCGCCTGCTGGTACGCCAAGGCCACGAAGGCATGGTGGCCGGCCAGATTGCGGCCAACCTGGACCTGCCGGCCAATAATGTGTCCTTTCACCTGAAAGGCATGAGCCACGCCGGGCTGGTAACGGTGGCGCAGGAAGGCCGCTTTCAGCGTTACCGCGCCAACCTGGCGCTGATGCAGCAGCTGCTGGCCTACCTGACCGACGAATGCTGCGCCGGCCAGCCGCAGCAGTGCCCCGAGCTGGCGCTGCCGTGCTGCCCGCCGCCGGTTTCCCCGCTTGCTATGCCTACCCTGGAGCCTGACATCATGTCCGACCGTGTCTACAACGTGCTGTTCATCTGCAGTGGCAACAGTGCCCGCAGCATCATGGCCGAAGCCATCCTCAACCAGCTGGGCGAAGGCCGCTTCCGTGCCTTTAGCGCGGGCAGCCACCCGCGCGGCTTTGTGCACCCGCACACGCTGGCCACGCTGCAACAGCATCAGCACGACCCGGCCAGCGCGCGCTGCAAGAGCTGGGACGAGTTTGCCGGCCCCGATGCCCCGGCCATGGATTTTGTGTTTACCGTGTGCGATGCCGCCGCCGGTGAAGCCTGCCCGGCCTGGCCCGGCCAGCCGATGACCGCGCACTGGGGCTTTGCCGACCCGGCCGCGGTAAGCGGCGACGAGGCCACGCAGCACAAAGCCTTTGTGCGCACCTACCGCGATATCACCACCCGCCTGCGCCTGTTCCTCAGCCTGCCCCTGCACAAGTTGGACCGTCTGGCGCTGCAGCATGCAGTGCACGATATCGGCCGGCCAGACACGCTGAGCAGCGAGGCGCTGGCATGAGCAGTGCGTGCGACGCTCGGCCGCCGTCTGCGGCCAACGGTATGAGCCTGTTCGAGCGCTACCTTAGCGCCTGGGTAGCGGCCTGCATCGTGGTGGGCATCGGCCTGGGCCAGCTGTGGCCGCAGGGCTTTGCCGCGCTGGCCGCCATGGAAATCGCCCGCGTCAACCTGCCGGTGGGCGTGCTGGTGTGGGTGATGATCATCCCCATGCTGCTGAAAATCGACTTTGGCGCGCTGCACCAGGTGCGCCAGCACGTGCGCGGCATCGGCGTGACCCTGTTTGTGAACTGGCTGGTGAAGCCGTTTTCCATGGCCCTGCTGGGCTGGCTGTTCGTGCGGCAGCTGTTTGCCCCGTGGCTGCCGGCCGACCAGCTGGACAGCTACATCGCCGGGCTGATCCTGCTGGCGGCTGCCCCCTGCACCGCCATGGTGTTTGTGTGGAGCCGGCTTACTGGGGGCGACCCGTACTTTACGCTGTCGCAAGTGGCGCTGAACGACCTGATCATGGTGTTTGCCTTTGCCCCGCTGGTGGCGCTGCTGCTGGGCGTGTCCAGCATCGCCGTGCCGTGGGCTACGCTGCTGACCTCGGTGCTGTTGTACATCGTGCTGCCGGTACTGCTGGCACAGGCGCTGCGCAAGTGGCTGCTGGCACGCGGCCCCGCCGCGTTCGAGCGCGCCATGGCTGCTATCCAGCCGTGGTCCATGGCGGCGCTGCTGCTCACGCTGGTGCTGTTGTTTGCCTTTCAGGGCCAGGCCATCCTGGCGCAGCCGCTGGTGATCGTGCTGCTGGCGGTGCCCATTTTGATTCAGGTGCTGTTGAACGCCGGTCTGGCCTACTGGCTGAACCGGCGCCTGGGCGAGCAGCACAGCGTAGCCTGCCCGTCGGCACTGATTGGCGCGTCCAATTTCTTCGAGCTGGCGGTGGCCGCCGCCATCAGCCTGTTCGGCCTGCACTCCGGCGCCGCGCTGGCCACGGTGGTGGGGGTGCTGATCGAGGTGCCGGTGATGCTGCTGGTGGTGCGCGTGGTCAATGGCAGCCGCGGCTGGTACCAACAGGGCTAAGGTTGGCCGCACTGTGCAGCAAAAAGCCGATGGCGAGGGCCATCGGCTTTTTGCTGCACAGTGCGGGCGTTTACTGCGGCGGCTGCCACACGCCATCGTAAAAGAAGCGGCGGTAGCTGTGCAGCCACGGCTGGATATCGTGGCCGCCGGCGGCCAGCCAGTCTGCGTTGTAATAGCTGTTCAGATAGCGGCTGCCGTCGTCGCAGATCATGGTGACGATGCTGCCTGGCTCGCCACGCTGCAGCATGTCGGCCATCAGCAGGCACACGCCGTAAAAGTTGGTGCCGGTAGAGCCACCGCACTTGCGGCCCAGCACTTCTTCCAGAAAGTGGATGGCGGCGTAGCTGGCTACATTGGGCACGCGAATCATGTGGTCGATCACCGTGGGGATGAACGACGGCTCCACCCGCGGGCGGCCGATGCCTTCCACACCGGAGCCGCCCTCGCAGCTACAGTGCGCGTCGCCGCTAACGTAGCTGGCGTAAAAGGCCGAGTTTTCCGGGTCCACCACGCACACGCGGGTTTGCTTTTGCTGGTAGCGCACGTAGCGGCCAAAGGTGGCGCTGGTGCCGCCGGTGCCGGCGCCGCACACAATCCAGCGCGGCTCCGGCTGCGGCTCCAGCGCCATCTGGCGGAAGATGGTATCGGCAATATTGTTGTTGCCGCGCCAGTCGGTGGCGCGCTCGGCGTAGGTGAACTGGTCCATATAGTGGCCGTTCAGCTCGCGCGCCAGGCGCTGCGATTCGTCGTAGATAGTGGCCGGGTCGTCCACCAGGTGGCAGCGGCCGCCGTAAAACTCGATGGCGCGAATCTTCTCGCAAGACGTGCTGGCCGGCATCACCGCAATAAACGGCAAGCCCAGCAGGCGGGCAAAGTAAGCTTCCGACACCGCTGTGCTGCCGCTGGACGCCTCGATCACCGGCGTGCCTTCCTTGATCCAGCCATTGCTCAGCGCGTACAAAAACAGCGAACGCGCCAGCCGGTGCTTCAGGCTGCCGGTAGGGTGGGTGGACTCGTCCTTGAAATACAGCTGGATACCGGGTGCCGCCGGTAGCACCAGCGGAATCAGGTGGGTGTCGCTGCTACGGTTGAAATCGGCCTCGATCTTGCGAATGGCCTGCATCAGCCAGCTTGTCATGGTGTCTCCTCGCCGGCCCGGGTTGGCCGCAAACGTCTTATTGGATACAAACCATTGTAGCGGGCCGGAACTGTGGCCATCAGTGGCAGCAGTGGCACAAAACGGGGATACAGTTGGGGGCTTGGGCTTGGGCTTGGGCTTTGGCTTTGGCTTTGGCTTGGGGTTGGCTTGGGTAGCGGTATGGTGGGTAAAGCGCAGCGTGTCCACCAGTCTGGTGTGGGTAAGTAGTGGGCACAGGGTGTGGGCGTCAGGGCGTAGCTTGGGTTGAGCGCAGCGAAGCCCAACGTTTACCGAGCGTTTGGCTACAAGTTTCAAAAGCGCGGTAAACGTTGGGCTTCATTTCATTCAGCCCAAGCTACCGTACTGCAGATTGCTGCCGGTCGCTGTCGGTGACTAGGCGATTACCCGCAGGCTGATTGGTACGAATAATGGACCATGGTGTGATGTGGTTTCTGCTAGCGGATTTGTGTTTACCCAGCAGCGCCGCAAGCCACCTGCGGCCAACCTTGAACGCAAAGAAAAAGGACCCGCAGCGTGTGCTGCAGGTCCTTGCTTTCTTGGTGGGCCCCCCGGGAGTCGAACCCGGCACCAACGGATTATGAGTCCGCTGCTCTAACCAGGCATGAGCTAGAGGCCCTAGAGGGGGTCAATTATAGCAAATAATTTGCTTATTGGTTACCCGGTTCGTTGTCCAGGAAGCTGCGCAGGCGCTCGGAGCGGGTAGGGTGGCGCAGCTTGCGCAGGGCCTTGGCTTCGATCTGGCGGATACGCTCGCGCGTTACGTCAAACTGTTTGCCTACCTCTTCCAGCGTGTGGTCGGTGTTCATGTCGATACCGAAACGCATGCGCAGTACCTTGGCTTCGCGCGGGGTGAGCGAGTCCAGTACTTCTTTGGTGGCGTCGCGCAGGCTGGCGTACATGGCGGCTTCGGCCGGGGCTACGGTCACCGAGTCTTCGATGAAGTCGCCCAGGTGGCTGTCGTCGTCGTCGCCGATCGGGGTTTCCATCGAGATGGGCTCTTTGGAAATCTTCATGATCTTGCGGATCTTGTCTTCCGGCATCTCCATTTTTTCGGCTAGCTCGGCCGGGTCCGGCTCGCGGCCGGTTTCCTGCAGGATCTGGCGGCTGATGCGATTCATCTTGTTGATGGTTTCGATCATGTGTACCGGAATACGGATGGTACGTGCCTGGTCTGCAATGGAGCGGGTAATGGCCTGACGAATCCACCACGTAGCGTAGGTGGAGAACTTGTAGCCACGGCGGTATTCGAACTTGTCCACCGCCTTCATCAGGCCGATGTTGCCTTCCTGGATCAGGTCGAGGAACTGCAGGCCGCGGTTGGTGTATTTCTTGGCGATGGAGATCACCAGGCGCAGGTTGGCCTCGATCATTTCGCGCTTGGCCAGGCGGGCTTTGGATTCGCCCGACGACATCTGGCGGTTGATTTCTTTCAGATCGTTGATGCTCAGCATGGACTTCTGCTGCATATCGGCGATCTTGGTTTGCTTCTCGATAATGGCGTATTTGAAGCGGCCCAGTACGTCGGACCAGTCTTTGCCACTGGCGATTTCTTTTTCAACCCATTCCAGCTTGCATTCGTTGCCGGGGAAGTTTTTCACGAAGTACTGGCGGTCCATGCGTACGCGGGTCACGCAGATGTCCAGGATTTCGCGTTCCAGCTTGCGGATGCCGTTGACGCTGCTGCGCAGGCTTTCGCACAGGCTTTCGATCTGGCGGGTGGAGAAGCGCACGCCCATGAACAGCTCGGTGATGGCCGCCTGGGCTTCGTTGTACTGTTTGCTGGCGAAACCGTGTTTTTCCAGGGCTTTGAGCAGGGCGGCGTATTGCTCGCGTACCTGGGCAAAGTGGGCCAGGGCTTCTTGTTTCAGCTCTTCGAGGTTGGCTTCGCTCACGGCAGCTTCGTCGACGGCTTCGTCTTCTTCGTCTTCTTCTGCTTCGTCGTCGGCCAACTCGGCGTCTACTTCTACCGGCTCGGCAAATTCTACTGCGACCGCGGTGTCGGCTTCGGGGTCGATCATGCCATCGATGACTTCATCGATGCGCAGCTCGCCGGCTTCGACACGGCTGATCAGCGCCAGGACCTCTGCCACGGAACCCGGGCAGGCGGACAGCGCCTGAATCATGAACTTCAGGCCTTCTTCGATACGCTTGGCGATCACGATTTCGCCTTCGCGGGTCAGCAGCTCTACCGAGCCCATTTCGCGCATGTACATGCGCACAGGGTCGGTGGTGCGGCCGAACTCGGAGTCGACCGAGGACAGGGCGGCTTCGGCTTCTTCTACTGCGTCTTCGTCTGCCACGGCCGGGGTGGCGTCGGACATCAGCAGGGTTTCTGCATCGGGCGCTTCGTCGTAAACCTGGATGCCCAGGCCACCAATCATGGTGACGATGTTTTCGATCTGTTCGGCATCGGAGACGTCTTCGGGCAGGTGGTCGTTGATCTCTGCATACGTGAGATAGCCACGTTCCTTGCCCAGAGCAATCAGCTGGCGCAAGCGTTTACGCTGCTCTTCCAGGCTCATTGGCTCGGTTGCCGGTTCGTTGTTCTGTTTCTTGGTGTCGGGAGATGCCGCCATTTGGTTTCCTGCTCGAAAAAGCCGAAAAAAACAATTGATTATATCACAACTACGTGTACGGGGCTCGGTCAGCTGGCTGGGGTTGGCCGCATGCGGCGGGCTAGCAGGGTGCGCAGAAGCTGTAGTTCTTCTTGCGACAGGTGCTCGTAGCCTTTGTTAGACAGTGTCGAAACCAGCTCGTCATCGTAGCGGTCCATGAGTTTGTCAAAACCCAGTATGAAGTTTTCCCGGTCCAGCTCGTTGGGGTTGATGAATTCTTCACTTCTGAGTTGTGAGTCTTGCAGCACCGAATCAATGATGGATTCGTGCTCGGTATGGCGGAAACCTTCCGCCAGCACGGCGCAGCTGGGTAGCTGTTCGCTGGCTTGTACTCTTTCGATGATGGCCACCAGGGCGGCCATTTCGCCTTCGTAGATTTCGTTCTCGCGTATCTGTATGGCCAGTGCCCATTCCGGGTTCATCAGTACGTCGCGGATCTGCTTGCGCATGATGGGGGTGCTGGCCGGGCGGGTGGATTCGCGTGGCAGGCGGTATTCGCGCCGGCCTTTGCGCTCGGGCCGGCTATGGCCCATCAGCATGTCGATTTCGTCGACTTCCATCTGCGCCAGCTCGGCCAGGCGCTTCTTGATGATATAGCCCAACATGGGGGCGGCTATCTGGTCTAGCAAGGGCTTGGCTTGCTTGATCAGGTCGGCGCGGCCTTCCGGGCTGGATAAATCGACGCTGGCGGTGAGCTCGCGGGTGAAGTAGGCCGAGAGCGGAATGCTCTGCTCGCGCAGCGCGGCTTCGAAGGCTTCGCGGCCGTGTTCGCGGATGTAGCTGTCCGGGTCATGCTCTTGCGGCAGAAACAGAAAATGCAGCGCCTTGCCGTCTACCAGCTGCGGCAGGCTGTTTTCCAGCGCACGCCAGGCGGCTTTCTGGCCGGCTTTGTCACCGTCGAAGCAGAAGTACACTTGGTCGGCGTGGCGCAGTAGCTTGCGCACGTGTTCGCCGGTGGTGGCCGTGCCCAGCGTGGCTACGGCGTATTCCACGCCGTATTGCGCCAGGGCGACGACGTCCATATAGCCTTCTACTACCAGCACGGCGTTGGCGTGGCGGATAGCCTGGCGGGCTTCGTACAGGCCGTACAGCTCGCGGCCCTTTTCGAATAGCGGGGTTTCCGGCGAGTTCAGGTATTTGGGCTCGCCTTTGCCCAGCACGCGGCCGCCAAAGCCGATGATGGCGCCACGCTGGTTGCGGATGGGGAACATCACGCGGTCGCGGAAACGGTCGTAGCGGCGGCCTGTGTCTTCGGCCTCGATCACCAGGCCGGACTCCAGCAGCGCAGGGTTCAGGTAGTCGCTGAATACGGCTTGCAGGTTTTGCCAGTCGCCGGGGGCGTAGCCCAGGCCGAAGCGGGCGGCGATTTCGCCGGTCAGGCCGCGGCCTTTCAGGTAGCTGATGGCGTTAACGGCACTTTTGAGCTGCTGCTTGTAGTAGGCAGCAGCCTGGCTGAGTGCGCTTTCCAGCGAGAGCTGTTTTTCGCGCGCGGCGCGGCTGGCTTCAGGGTTGGCCGCACGTTCTTGCGGTACTTGCAGGCCGATGCCTTCGGCCAGGCTTTTGACGGCGTCCACAAAGGGCAGCCCCTGGTATTCCATCACGAAGCCGATGGCGGAGCCATGCGCACCACAACCAAAGCAATGGTAGAACTGCTTGGTGGGGCTAACGGTGAAGGAGGGGGATTTTTCTTTGTGGAACGGGCAGCAGGCCATGTAGTTCTGGCCTGCCTTTTTCAGCGGAACATAGCGATCCACCACGTCGACAATGTCGACGCGGGACAGGAGCTGATCGATGAAGTCCTGCGGGATCATCCGGCGGGCTTAGCCGGCCAGCTTGGCTTTGATGCGGGCAGACACGGCGCCCATGTCGGCACGGCCGGCCATGTGCGGTTTCAGCAGGGCCATCACTTTGCCCATGTCCTGCATGCCGGCAGCGCCGCTGGCGGCGATGGCGCCGTCGATCATGGTGTCGATTTCTTCGGCAGTCAGCTGTTGTGGCAGGTAGGCGCTCAGCACGGCCATTTCGGCTTTTTCTTTGTCAGCCAGGTCTTGGCGCTGGGCAGCTTCGTACTGGGTGATGGAGTCACGGCGCTGTTTCAGCATTTTGTCCACCACGGCCGTGATGCCGGCGTCGTCCAGCTCCACGCGCTCGTCCACTTCTTTTTGCTTGATGGCCGCCATCAGCAGGCGAATGGCTGCCAGACGGTCGGTTTCGCGAGCTTTCATCGCGGTTTTCATGTCTTCGGAGATGCGGGCTTTCAGGCTCATGATGGTGTCCGTGCGGGGTGGGGTAAGGTTGGCCGCAGCAGGGCTGCAGCCAGCGCATAAATGGCAAAACCGCAGGGCGGGCCTGCGGTCTTGTGCTTGCTACCGTAAAGCTTAGTACAGCTTCGGTGGCAGCATTTGGCTGCGGATGCGCTTGTAGTGGCGCTTCACGGCAGCAGCTTTTTTACGCTTACGTTCTGCAGTTGGCTTCTCGTAGAATTCACGGGCGCGCAGTTCGGTCAGCAGACCGGTTTTTTCGATAGCGCGCTTGAAGCGACGCATGGCAACTTCAAACGGTTCGTTCTCTTTAACGCGGATAGTCGGCATTTAGCTGAGGTCCTTAAATCTTTTGGCTTGAGGCATTTCTGCCTCGAGGAAAATGAGTATTCTAAACAACGTTGTAGCTTTTGTAAAAGCCAGATGCGTGGCAACGGGTATTAGTGTGCACTGCGCATCATCCCGAACGGGAAGAAATCACCCCCTCACGTGGCGAACTCGGTGTCGCCGAATAAAAGCGTTTAGGCATACGCCCGGCCAGGTACGCTTCGCGACCGGCCTGGACGCCCAGTTTCATGGCCAGTGCCATACGCACAGGGTCTTGTGCGGCGGCAATGGCAGTATTCATCAGTACCCCGTGGCAACCCAGCTCCATGCCGATGGTTGCGTCCGAGGCGGTACCCACGCCGGCGTCAACCAGCACGGGGACATTCGATTGCTCGATGATGAGCTGCAGGTTCCACGGGTTCAGAATGCCCATGCCGGAACCGATCAGGCTGGCCAGAGGCATGATGGCGCAGCAGCCTATCTGTTCCAGCTCTTTGGCGACGATGGGGTCATCCGAGGTGTAAACCATCACGTCGAAGCCTTCCTTCACCAGGGTTTCGGCGGCTTTGAGCGTGTCGCGTACGTTGGGGTACAAGGTATGCGGGTCGCCCAGTACTTCCAGCTTCACCAGGCGGTGGTCGTCCAGCAGCTCACGCGCGAGGCGCAAGGTCCGCACGGCGTCGTCTGCGGTGTAGCAGCCCGCCGTGTTGGGCAGCAGTGTATACCGGTTTTTTGGCAAAAAGTCCAGCAAATTCGGCTCGTTAGGGTTTTGCCCCAGGTTCACGCGGCGGATGGCCACGGTAACGATTTCGCAGCCGGAAGCGTCCAGCGCGTCGGCGGTTTGCTGGAAGTCGCGGTACTTGCCGGTGCCAACCAGCAGGCGCGATTGGTAGGATTTTCCGGCGATGATCAATGGGTCTTGCACGCTTGGTCCCTTGCTAAAGTTAACCGCCGCCCACGGCGACGACGATTTCCAGCGCATCACCCTCTGCAAGCGGGGTGTTGGCGTGCTGGCTACGCGGTACGATTTCGCCATTGCGTTCTATGGCAATGCGCTTGCCGGTGAGGCCCAGCTCGGCAATCAGGGCGGCCAGGCTGTCTACGTGCCCGGAGAGCGTGCGGTCTTCACCGTTAATACGAATGCGGGGCATGGTGCTAGCGTCTTTCTGCGCGCTGGACGACTTCCACTTGCTGAACCTGTGCCAGCACCTTTTCCAGATGCTGCAGGTTGTCTACCTGCAGGCGGAAATGAATGTGGATGTAGCCGTCCTGGCTGTGGTTGTCTTGCGTGTCGACGGTTTCGATGTTGGCCGAGGCGTGCGAGATGGCGGCGGCGATATCGGCCAGCGCGCCGCGCTGGTTAAACGCCAGAATGCTGATGTTCACGCCGAACATGCGGTCTTTTACTGCTTCCCAGCGTACTTCCAGCAGCTTTTCTGCCTCCACGCGCTGCACGTTGTGGCAGCTGCCGCGGTGAATCAGCAAGCCTTGGTCTTTTTTGGCGATGCCGACAATCTGGTCGCCCGGTATCGGGTTGCAACAGTTGGACAGGTGGATGGCGGCGCCTTCGTTGCCACGGATGGCAATCGGGCCCAGCGCGGCCTGCTGTGCCTGCTGGCCGGATAGCTCCAGCAGCTTGCGCGCCACCACGGCGGCCAGCTGTTTGCCGGTACCGATGTCGGCCAGGATGTCGCTAAAGCGGCGGTTGCGCTCGCCCAGGCGGGCCAGCAGCGCGTCTTCCAGCTCTGGCGTGATGTCCGGCTCAAAGGCCGACAGCGCGCTGGCGGCCTGGCGCAGCAGCTTTTGCCCCAGCTGGATGGCGTCTTGTGTCTGTAGCGATTTCAGGTAATTGCGAATGCCGGAGCGTGCACGGCCGCTTTGCACGAAATTCAGCCACGATGGGTTGGGCTTGGTTTGCGTGGAGGTAATGATGTCCACAGTGTCGCCGTTACGCAGCACGCTGCGCAGCGGTACCAGGTTGTGGTTCACGCGGGCGGCGATACAGCGGTGGCCCACGTCGGTGTGTACCGCGTAGGCAAAGTCCACCGGGGTGGAGCCGTGCGGCAGCACGATGATCTTGCCCTTGGGTGTAAACACGTACACCTCGTCGGGGAACAGGTCGATCTTGATGTGTTCCAGGAACTCGACGGCGTCGTCGCTTTCGGCCTGCATGTCCAGCAGGCTTTGCAGCCACTGGTGTGTGCGCTGCTTGGCCGCGTCGATGCTGGCGTGACCGGATTTGTACATCCAGTGCGAAGCAATGCCTGCTTCGGCCACCGCGTTCATTTCACGGGTGCGGATCTGCATTTCCACAGGGGTGCCGTAGGGACCGAACAGGGTGGTGTGCAGGCTCTGGTAGCCGTTGCCCTTGGGGATGGCGATGTAGTCCTTGAACTTGCCCGGAATGGGCTTGTACAGGCTGTGCAGCGCGCCCAGTGCCAGGTAGCAGCCGGGGTTGTCTTTGACGATGATGCGAAAGCCGTAGATATCCAGCACTTCGGAAAACGACAGGCTTTTTTCCTGCATTTTCTTGTAGATGCTGTACAGGTTTTTCTCGCGGCCTTTGATGGTGGCCTCGATATTGGCCTCCACCAGCTTCTGGCTAACGGCTTTCAGGATCTTGTCCACCACCTCGCGCCGGTTGCCGCGTGCGGCACGCACGGCTTTGGACAGCACGTGGTAGCGGTGCGGGTGCAGGTGCATGAACGCCAGGTCCTGCAGCTCGCGGTAGACCTTGTTCAGGCCGATGCGGTTGGCGATAGGGGCGTAGATTTCCAGCGTTTCCAGCGCTATGCGCTGGCGCTTGTCTTCGCGCATGGCGTCCAGCGTGCGCATATTGTGCAGGCGGTCGGCCAGCTTCACGATGATCACGCGGATATCGCGCGCCATCGCCAGTACCATCTTGCGGAAGTTTTCCGCCTGGGCGGTTTCCTTGGTCTGGTATTCCAGCTTTTCCAGCTTGGACAGCCCGTCTACCAGGTCGGCAATGGTGCGGCCAAACTGGTCGGACAGCGTGGGCTTGGTGACGCCAGTGTCTTCCAGGACGTCGTGCATCAGCGCTGCGGCCAACCCTTGGGCATCCAGCCGCCAGTCGGTGAGCATGGTGGCGACCGCTAGCGGGTGGGTGATGTAGGGCTCGCCGCTTTTGCGGGTCTGGCCTTCGTGCGCGTCGCGCGCGGTGATGAAGGCCTGGCGCAGCAGCTGTACGTCTTCGGGCTTCAGGTAGCGCGACGCGGCCAGGAATAACGCCTCGGCCTCGGCGTCAACGAGGGCGTTGTAGTCGATAGGGGAGGCGTTATCCGCGGTCATCGGCAGAATCAGCCTTTGTGGCGGGTGAGGATTTCGCGGCCAACGTGGCCACCGGCGATCTCGCGCAGGGCAACGACGGTAGGCTTGTTACGGCCTTGCTCTACAAAAGCGGTGGCACCGGAGGCTACCTGACGGGCACGGTAGGCAGCTGCCAGGGTCAGGTCGAAGCGGTTGTGGATGCGGTCGAGGCAATCGTCAACGGTAATACGGGCCATGGTATGTCTCTTTCACAAAGGGTGAAGCAAAAAGATAAGGGATTGTGCGATCCGGATAAAGCCCTAGCGGGGCGTTTGCATGCCGGCAATGCTGCTGCCGTGGCGCTGCAGCTGGCGTGCGGTGTGCAGGCGCTGGCTGCGGATCACGCTGATCAGGTCCAGGCGGGCCTGGTCGAAATCATCGTTCACGATCAGGTAGTCGTACTCGGCGACCTGATCGATTTCCATGCGTGCCTCTGACAGACGGCGCTGGATCACTTCTTCGCTATCGGTAGCACGGCCACGCAGGCGGGCTTCCAGTACGGGCAGCGATGGCGGCAGGATGAACACGGCCACGGCTTCGCCAAAGACCTTGCGGACCTGGCGTGCCCCCTGCCAGTCGATTTCCAGCAGGATATCGTGGCCTGCGGCCAACCTTTCACGCAGCCAGCGCGCGCTGGTGCCGTAGTAGTTGCCGTAGACCTCGGCGTACTCCAGGAAGTCGCCAGCGGCGATCATGCCTTCAAAGGCGGCGCGGTCGACAAAATGGTAGTTCTTGCCGTCCACCTCGCCTTCGCGCGGGGCGCGAGTTGTATAGGATACCGACAGCTCTACACCGGGCTCCGCTTGCAACAGCGCGGCCACCAGCGAGGTTTTACCGGCGCCGGAGGGGGCCACCACGATAAAAATCGAGCCTTGGGCTGACGTCATGTAAGCGCTTCCTAACGAACTTGAGCAATATTTCAGGATACCACAAGGCGCTGTTGTGGTTAAGCCGGGCTTGCCACCGATAAACTGCAGCGCAACAAACGAGCGTTTCAGGTTAAAATCGCGCGTTTTTCAAACAGTTACGTCTCAAAAGACGAGGGGAGGGCATGTCATCATGCTAGAAAGCTTCTTCAAGCTTAAAGAGCACGGCACCGACGTCAAGACCGAGGTCATTGCCGGTTTCACCACGTTCCTGACAATGGCTTACATTGTTATCGTGAACCCGGCCATCCTGTCGATTACCGGCATGGATTTCAACGCCGTGTTTGTTGCCACCTGCCTGGCTGCTGCGCTGGGTACCGCCATCATGGCGCTGGTGGCCAACTACCCGATCGCGCTGGCGCCGGGTATGGGCCTGAACGCCTACTTTACCTTTACCGTGGTAAAAGGCATGGGCGTACCGTGGGAAGCGGCGCTGGGTGCCGTGTTCATTTCCGGTATCGTGTTCCTGGCGGTGAGCCTGTTCAAGGTGCGTGAAGCCATCGTGAACGCCATTCCCCAGTCGCTGAAATTTGCCATCTCGGCAGGTGTGGGCTTGTTCCTGGCCATCATCGCGCTGAAAAACGCCGGTGTGGTGGTGGATCACCCCGCTACGCTGCTGACCATGGGCAATATGCACGACCCGAAAGTGCTGCTGGCTATCCTGGGTTTCTTCATCATCGTGGCGCTGGAGTACCGCAAGGTGCACGGCTCCATCATTATCGGTGTGCTGGCCGTGACCGCGCTGTCCATCATGCTGGGCCTGTCCAGCTTTGAAGGCATCTTCGCCCCGGTGCCGAGCATCGAACCGACTTTCATGAAGATGGACCTGCAAGGCGCCATGACGGCTGGCCTGCTGGGCGTGATTTTCGTGTTCTTCTTTGTGGATCTGTTTGACACCACCGGTACCCTGGTAGGTGTATCGCACCGTGCCGGCCTGCTGGACAAAGACGGCAAGCTGCCACGCCTGAAGCGTGCGCTGATGGCCGACTCGGTAGCCATTACCGCCGGTGCTGCCATGGGTACGTCGTCTACTACTGCCTACATCGAATCGGCTGCGGGTACCGCCGTGGGTGGCCGTACCGGCCTGACCGCGCTGGTGGTGGCCATCCTGTTCCTGGCCTGCCTGTGGATCTCCCCGCTGGCCAAGACTGTACCGGCTTACGCTACCGCGCCGGCACTGTGCTACGTGGCCGTGCTGATGACCCGTGGCCTGGCCGAGATCAACTGGGATGACCTGACCGAATCCGCCCCGGCGGTGATGACTGCCGTGGCCATGCCGTTTACCTTCTCCATTGCTGACGGTATCGCCTTTGGCTTTATCAGCTACGCCGTGATCAAGATTCTGGCTGGCCGCTTTGCCGACCTGAAACCGGCTGTGCTGGTGATTGCCGGCCTGTGGGTGGTGAAGCTGGCGTTCTTCCACTAAGGCATAAAGTATGGAAAACCTGAGTAACCTGGACTATTCGCGCTACCTGAAGGGCTGGATCCGCACCGTGCCGAACTGGCCGAGTGACGGGGTGATGTTCCGCGATATTACCCCGCTGCTGCAGAACCCCAAGACCTTCCGCATGCTGATCGATATTTTCGTGCACCGTTATATGGGCGAAAAGATCGATATGGTGGCGGGCCTGGACGCGCGCGGCTTCATCATCGGTTCGGTGCTGGCCTACGAGCTGAACGTCGGCTTTGTGCCTATCCGCAAAAAGGGCAAGCTGCCCTACACCACGGTGGCGGAAGAGTACGAGCTGGAATACGGCAACGCCACGGTGGAAATGCATACCGATGCGGTGAAGCCGGGTGACCGTGTGGTGCTGATCGACGACCTGATCGCCACCGGCGGTACCATGATGGCCGGTTACAAACTGCTGCAGCGCCTGGGCGCCGAGGTGGTGGAAGCCGCCGGCATTATCGAGCTGCCCGAGCTGGGCGGTGGTGACTTGATGCGCGGCCTGGATATTCCGCTGTTTACCGTGTGCTCGTTCGACGGCCACTAGCCGTTGCGGCCATGGCCATGAAAAGCCCTGCTTGCTTGCGCAAGCAGGGCTTTTTTGTCGGGGTTGGCCGCAGGGCAGTGCTGCGGCCAACCTTGGTAGGCGCTTACAGCTTGAAGCGTGCCAGCAGGTCCTGCAGCTCGTCGGCCAGGCGCTGCAAATCGGCCACCGCACCGCTGGCGTGGGCCAGCGAGGCATCGGTATCGGCCGTCATGGCGTGAATCGCCTCGATATGGCTGGCGATATCGCGGCTGGCCAGTGATTGCTCGGCAGTCGCCGAGGCAATATGGCCCACGGTGTCCAGCACCCCTAGGTTATGGCTGCGGATCTGGGTAATGGCGCCGGCGGCGCGTTCGGCCAGCATCACCCCGTTTTCTACCTGGCGGATGGCGCTGTCCATGCTGCCGGCAGCCCCTGCGGTGGCTTCCTGTACCTGGCGGATACTGGCGGCAATTTCTACCGTAGCCGACGCGGTGCGCTCGGCCAGTTTGCGTACTTCGTCGGCCACGACGGCAAAGCCGCGGCCTTGCTCGCCGGCCCGTGCCGCCTCGATAGCGGCATTCAGCGCCAGCAGGTTGGTTTGCTCGGCAATATCCTTGATCACCTGCACGATGCTGCTGATTTGTTCCGAGCGGTTTTCCAGCCCGTTCAGTACGCCACCCAGGCTGCGGATGGTGTCGGCAATGCGGCCGATTTCGCTGGCGGTGCTGTGCACGCTGTCGGCGACTTGCTCGGCTTCGTTACCTGCGCTGCGTGCCGCGTGCTCTGCTACACGTGCCGATTCGGCAATACGGCTGATGCTGCCGGATAGCTGGCTCACCGCGCCGGCGGTGTGGGTGGCGGCCTGCGCCTGCTGGCTGGAGTGTTGGCTGATCTCGGTGGTTTCGCTGGCCAGTGCGGCTACTGCGTGGTTGACCTGGCTGGTGCGCGTGCGCACATCCAGCAGCATGTGGCGCAGGGCCTGGCTGAAGTGGTTGAACGCCGCGGCTGAGGCGCCGATTTCGTCTTTACCGCTAATGGCCAGTTGCCGTGTCAGGTCGCCATCGCCACCGGATAGCTCGCTCAGTGCGCTTTGCAGGCGGCCTAGCGGGGCTACCAGCTTGCCCAGCAGCAGGGCCAGCGCCAGCAGAATCAGCAGCAGGGCTAGCAGGCTGATGCCTGCTGTTTGCAAGGTGGCGGCACGGGTATCGGCAAACGCACTGGCCAGCGGGATGGAGATGCGTACTGCCCACGGCTGGCTGGTGCGGCCAACGTTGACTGGCTGGATCAGGTGCAGGATGTTGTCTGCGCTGTATTCGAAGGCCTTGCCCTGCTGGATGGCGGTGCTGGCAGCTGGGGGCAGTGTGCTGTCTTTTTTGCCGATGAGCGCTTTATCCGCCGCACCCAGCACCATGGCCTGGCTGGAGTAGATGGTCATGAAGCCGGTGCCGTAGGGCTGTACCTGCGCGGCGAGGGCTTGCAGTTTGCCCAGCCCCATGTCGATACCGGCTACGCCCAGGAACTGCCCGTTGCGGAGGATAGGGTAAGACAGGGTGGCCATCAGTACTTTGATGTCGCGGTCTTCGTAGGGCTCGGTCATCACCGGCTGCCGGCTGGCTTTGGGGCTGGCGTAGTATTCGTCGCCATCGACATCTTCTGCGCCCCAGACCGTGTCTTCTTTGCCGTCTTTGCGAAACCAGTACACCCCGGCACGGCCTTGGGCGTCGTTTTCCGGTTTACCGGCCAGCTCGCTGTCGCGCCCGTCCAGCGCATTGGCTTCCCACAGGGTGAAGATCCCCACGGCATCGGGGTGTTGAGACAGCAGCGCCCGGGTTTGCTGGCTGGCCAGCTGGCGCAGGTCGGGTGTGCCGCTGCCGGGCAGGGCTTGCATGCCGGTGGCCAGGGCTTCGACTGCGGTGTAGCTGCGTTCCAGCAGGATGCGCAGCTTGTCGGCCTCGCCCTGTGCCTGGGTGCGCGCATGCGCCAGGACGCTGTTTTCGGCATGCTGCAGGGTGAGCCAGCTATTCAGCCCGATCAGGGTGGCAAACCCCACCATGACCAGTAGCCCGGCACCGAGCAGCAATTTGGTTTTGATGCTGTGGCGCATGTCTTATCCTTGTTTAAGATATTTAACATTATTCAGGCTTTTCACTGCAGCAAGCAATAAATTTACCCTGATCACAGCCCGCGGCTGCCACCGATGTGGTTATCTTAAACTCTAGACTGTCACGCACAGCTTGCCAGCCCGGTCAGGCTGAAAAGCAAAAAAGCCCCTGACGGGGCTTTGGGCTATGGAGCAAGCAGCGCTTAGCTGTTGCTGCGGGTAATGTTGGCGCCTACGGCGTTGAGCTTGTCTTCGATGTGCTCGTAGCCACGGTCCAGGTGGTAAATGCGGTCCACCACGGTTTCGCCTTCGGCGACCAGGCCGGCAATCACCAGGCTGGCAGAGGCGCGCAGGTCGGTAGCCATCACGGTGGCGCCGGACAGCTTGTCTACCCCCTTCACGATGGCGGTGTTGCCTTCCACTTCGATATTGGCGCCCATGCGGTTCAGTTCGGGTACGTGCATGAAGCGGTTTTCGAAGATGGTTTCCGTCATCACGGCAGTGCCTTCCGCGATGGTGTTCAGCGTCATCATCTGCGCCTGCATATCGGTAGGGAAGGCTGGGTGCGGCAGGGTGCGTACGTTGACGGCTTTCGGGCGGCGCTTCATGTCCAGCGAGATCCAGTCGTCACCGCATTCGATCACGGCACCCGTTTCGGCCAGCTTGTCCAGGATCACGTCCATGGCACGCGGGGCAGCATTGCGCAGCACCACGTGGCCCTGGGTCATGGCACCGGCCACCAGGAAGGTACCGGCTTCGATACGGTCCGGCATGATGGCGTGTTGTGCGCCGTGCAGGCGCTCGACGCCTTCGATCACCAGGCGGTCGGTGCCGATGCCCTGGATCTTGGCACCCATGGCCACCAGGCAGTTGGCCAGGTCGACGACTTCCGGCTCGCGCGCGGCGTTTTCCAGAATGGTGATGCCCTCGGCCAGCGTGGCGGCCATCATCAGGTTTTCGGTACCGCCTACGGTCACCATGTCCATCATGATGTGCGCGCCGCGCAGGCGCTTGGCGCGGGCTTTGACATAGCCGTGCTCGATGGAGATTTCCGCCCCCATGGCGACCATACCCTTGATGTGCTGGTCTACCGGGCGGCTACCGATGGCGCAGCCGCCTGGCAGCGAGACGGTGGCTTCGCCGTAGCGGGCCAGCATGGGGCCCAGCACCAGAATGGACGCACGCATGGTTTTCACCAGCTCGTACGGTGCAACCAGGGTGTCCAGCTGCGAGGCAGTGATTTCGACCTCATGCACGTTGTCGGTCATCACGCGCACGCCCATGCCTTGCAGCAGTTTTTGCGTGGTAGACACATCGCGCAGCATGGGTACGTTGCTGAGCTTCAGCGTGTCGGCGGTCAGCAGGCCTGCACACAGGATGGGCAGGGCGGCATTTTTGGCGCCGGAAACGCGGATTTCACCATTGAGCGGGCCGTTGCCGCCTTGAATGACCAGTTTTTCCATTATGTTTTTTTTAGCCTTGTTGCTGCGCCCATTCTTCCGGGCTGAGTGTCTTCATCGACAGCGCGTGGATTTCGGCACGCATGCGGTCACCCAGTGCGTTGTAGACCAGCTGGTGACGCTGTACACGGTTGCGGCCGGAAAACTCGGGGCTGACGATGACTGCTTCAAAGTGGGTACCATCGTCACCCAGTACCTGGATATGCTCACAGGCAAGGGTGGAGGTGATGACGTTCTGGATATAGTCTGCACTAACCATGGTAAATCCTGTAGGAAAGCTGTCAAAAAACGGTGCGGGCTTACTGGCGTAATTTGTAGCCGCTACCGATCAAATACAAGGACCAGCTTGCCAGTGCGGCAAAGCTGCCCCCCACTACCGCCAGCGAAAGCCAGGGGGAGACATCACCCTGGCCAAAGAAGCCGTAGCGGAAGCCGTCAATCATGTAGAACACCGGGTTTAGGTGGGACACGGTTTTCCACAGGGGTGGCAGGCTGTTGATGGAGTAAAACACCCCTGACAGGAAAGTCAGCGGCATGATGATAAAGTTCTGGAAGGCTGCCAGCTGGTCGAATTTATCGGCCCAGATGCCTGCCACAATGCCCAGTGTACCCAGTACGCCACAGCCCAGCGCGGCAAACGCCAGAATCCACAGCGGGTGGCTGGGTAGCGGCAGGCCAAACCAGGCGGTGACAGCCAGTACGCCAGCACCCACCACCAGGCCCCGTACGATCGCGGCCAGCAGGTAGGCGCCAAAAAACTCCAGCGCGGTAAGCGGTGGCAGCAGCAGGAACACGATATTGCCGGTGATCTTGCTCTGTATCAGGCTGGACGAGCTGTTGGCAAAGGCGTTTTGCGCCATCGACATCATCACCAAGCCGGGTATCAGGAAAGCGGTATAGCTCACGCCGGGGTAGGCTTCAACGTGCTGCGACAGCACGTGCGAAAAAATCAGCTGGTACAGCAGGGCGGTCAGCACCGGGGCCATGACGGTCTGGAAGGCGACTTTCCAGAAACGCAGGATCTCTTTTTTGAACAGCGTCATGAAGCCGTGCATCACACTCGCCCCCCATGCATCATTTTCACAAACACCTGCTCCAGGTCCGTTTCGTGGATAGACAGCTCGCGCACCTCCACTGCGGCCAACCTTAGCTCGCGCAGGACGTCTTCCAGGCGGGCAATATCGGCCAGCTGCAGGATGTGGCGGCCATCCGCCTCGCGCACTTTCAGCGGCTGCAGGCTGGCGGGCAGCGCTGCGGCCAACTTCAGCGAGATCTCGCGGGTAGCGCTATGCGCCAGCAGCTTGTCCTTGTTTTCCAGCGCCAGCAGTTTGCCTTTTTTCAGCATGGCGATGCGGCTGCACAGGGTTTCGGCTTCTTCCAGATAGTGTGTGGTCAGTACGATGGTGTGGCCGGCCTGGTTCAGTTCCTGCACAAAGGCCCACAGGCTCTGGCGCAGCTCTACGTCTACCCCGGCAGTGGGCTCGTCCAGCACGATCACCGGCGGGCGGTGTACCAGTGCCTGCGCCACCATGACACGGCGTTTCATGCCGCCGGACAGCGCGCGCATATTGGTGCCGGCTTTGTCGGTCAGCCCCAGCTTGTGCAGCAACTCGTCTATCCAGGCATCGTTGCGGCGAATGCCAAAGTAGCCGGACTGGAATACCAGGGCTTCGCGTACGCTGAAAAACGGGTCGAACACCAGTTCTTGCGGTACCACGCCCAAGGTCATGCGTGCCTGGCGGGCGCTGCCTACCGTATCGTGCCCCATGATGCGGATATGGCCGCTATCCGGGCGCGACAGGCCGGCCATGGCCGAAATCAGGGTGGTTTTGCCGGCGCCGTTGGGGCCGAGCAAGGCAAAGAATTCGCCCTGCGCTACGGTGAAACTGACGCTATCCAGTGCCTGCAAGCTGCCAAAACGCTTGCTGACGGACTCGATGCTGATCGCGTGGGTCATGGCCAAATGCGGTGTTGTCTGCGGGAAAGCGCGGAGTATACGCCAATCAGGCCGCCGGTGCAGCGCCCTGTAGCCAGCAATCGTCACGGAAAACCCCGACAAAATAAGGGCTTAACATGGCAGATAGATGGCGGTGGATGGTGTCGTTTTCGATGGCAATCATCCAGCTATGGCACAAGCCGCCGTACAAGGAGTGCAGGCCGATGGCGGCGAGCGCCGGTACCACGCCCGGGCGTAGCAGACCTTGCTGCCCGGCCTCTTCCAGTACACGGGTGAGCTGGGCTTGTTTTTCTTGCGTCCAGCTAAGTTGTTCCAGCAGAAGCGGGGCCATTTCGCCCACCTGCTCGCAGCCAATATGGTGAATGGCGCAGATACGGCGCATGCGTTGGTCGTGATAGAGCAGGTCGAACATGGCGTGCACGTGGTGCCACAGCCGTGCTGCAGGGTTGTAATGGGTATCCAGCAAGATGCCGTCAATGATTTCCAGCGCCGGCACGATGCGGTCGCACAGCGCGTTGAACAGGTCCAGCTTGTTGGCGAAGTGCCAGTAGATGGCGCCACGCGTCAGCCCCGCTGCCGCAGCAATGTCGGTCAGCGAGGTGGCGGCCACGCCTTGCTCCCAGAATACCTTTTCGGCGGTATCCAGTAGCAGCTGGCGGGTTTGTTCGGCTTCTTCGCGGGTTTTTCTGGCCATGTCGATAAAAGGGGTATCAAAGCGGGCGTAAGGATAGCGACAAACGGTGGTGTCTGCAGCACTGTTTGTTTACATACATACGTGAATGTATGTATTATCGCACCAAAATAGCCAATGTGCTGCCTGAATGTATGTTGCATCGCCGCAAGCCGGTCGGCACAGCTTGCCGCCATGCCACTTGTATTGTGCTGCCAGCAGCTACACTGAAAACCATCACACACTGCCGGGTGGGGCTGTGCCACCCGCTTGGCTCATTAGCATTGAACACGCCTGCATTGCATTCAGGCCAAACCCTTCTCTTATCAAGGAGCGTTCCGTGATACCCACCAAACTGAACCATGCCGCCCTCCTGCCCCTGGCGATCCTGCTGGCTGCTTGCGGCCAACCTGCTGGCCAGGCAGGCGGCCACGGCGGCCAGATGCCCCCCATGCCGGTATCGGTAAAAACCATGCAGGCAGCCGATGTGGCGCTGGTCAGCGAATATGTTGCGCAAACCAGCGGCTCGCGCGAGGTAGAAGTGCGTGCCCGCGTGTCCGGCATTTTGCAGAACCGTGCTTATACGGAAGGCAGCACCGTGAAGGCGGGCGAGCTGTTGTTCCAGATTGACCCGGCACCTTACCAGGCCGCGGTAGACCAGGCAGCGGCCGCGCTGAAGCTGCAGGAAGCCGGCCTGATTCGCGCCCAGCAAGACCACGACCGCGTGATTCCGCTGTTCAAGGAAAACGCCGTCAGCCAGAAAGACCGTGACGACGCCGTGGCGGCGCTGGCCAGCGCCAAAGCATCGGTTGCTGCCGCGCGTGCCGGGCTGAAAAGTGCGCAGATCAACCTGGACTACACCCGCGTGACGGCGCCGATCGGCGGAGTGACCAGCGCCGAAGTGCGCTCTGAAGGCAGCCTGGTGCAGCCGGGCGAGGGCGGCTTGCTGACCCGCATTTCGCAGCTGGACCCCATCCATGTAAAGTTCTCGCTGTCGGATAACGACGTGCTGAAAGCCCAGAAACTGGCAGCAGAGGGCAAACTGCGCCTGCCCGCCGGTAACCGCTACACCGTGAGCCTGAAACTGCCGGACGGTAGCCAGTATGGCCGTGACGGGGTGATCGACTTTGCCGACCGCGTGATCGACCCGGCTACCGGCACGTCTGCTGCCCGTGCCACCTTTGCCAACCCGCAAGGCCAGCTGCGCCCGGGCCAGTTTGTGCGTGTACAGCTCAAAGGCGCTACCCGTCTGGGCGCGCTGGTGGTACCGCAGCAAGCCGTGCTGTCCAGCCAGCAAGGCAAAATGGTGTGGGTGGTGGGCAAGGACAACACCGCCGAGCCGCGCCCGCTGCAGCTGGGTGACGCCACGCCGGCCGGTTTTATCGTGGAAGGCGGCCTGAAGGCAGGCGAGCAGGTGATCGTGGATAACCTGATCAAGCTGCGCCCGGGTGCCAAGGTGGTACCACAAGCGGCTAAACCTGCTTCTGCGCCGGCTAACGGCTAACCAGGGGGAAGCACACCATGTTTTCAGCCTTTTTCGTACGCCGGCCGATTTTTGCCAGCGTGATCTCCATCGTCATCCTGCTGGCCGGTTTTTTCGGCATGCGGGCGCTGCCGGTGGAGCAATACCCGCAGATCGTGCCGCCTTCGGTCGCGGTGACGGCCAACTACCCTGGCGCCTCTGCCGAGGTCGTTGCCGATACCGTGGCATCGCCACTGGAGCAGGCCATTAACGGTGTGGACGACATGCTGTATCTGCAGTCCACCAGCGCCAGTAACGGCCGCCTCACGGTCACGGTGACCTTCAAGATCGGTACCAACCCCGACCAGGCCACCATCAACGTGAACAACCGCGTGCAATCGGCGCTGTCGTCGCTGCCGGAAGAAGTCCGCCGCCAGGGCGTGAACGTACGCAAGCAGGCGGCCACCTTCCTGCAGGTGATCTCGCTGTACTCGCCGGACAAGCGTTTTGACACCCTGTTCATGAGCAACTACGCGCTGTTGAACGTGGTAGACGAACTGAAGCGTATTCCGGGCGTGGGCCAGGTCACCAACTTTGCCGGCCAGGACTACGCCATGCGTATCTGGCTGCGTCCGGACCGCCTGTCGCAGCTTGGTCTCACTCCGGGCGACGTCGCGCGGGCCATTCGCGAGCAGAACGCGCAGTTTGCCGCCGGCAAGATCGGTGGTACCCCGACTGCGGGTACCCAGCCGGACTTTACCTACACCATTACCACTCAGGGCCGTTTCAGCGAGGTGTCCGAGTTCGAGAACATCATCGTGCGCAGCGGCAGTGGCGGGCAGCAAGTACGCCTGAAAGACGTGGCGCGGGTAGAGCTGGGGGCACTGTCGTATGACTTCTCCGGCCTGCACAATGGCCGCCCCACTATCCCTATCGGTATCAACCTGGCACCGGGTGCCAACCAGCTGGACACTGCCAAAGCCGTGCAAGAACGCATGGACGAGTTGGCCGCACGCTTCCCGCAGGGCCTGTCCTACGCGATTCCGTACGACACCACCCGCTTTGTGGAAGTGTCCATCGAGGAGGTGATCCACACGCTGGCCGAAGCCATGGTGCTGGTGTTTGCCGTGGTGTACCTGTTCTTGCAGAACTGGCGCGCTACGCTGATTCCGGGCCTGGCGGTGCCGGTGTCCATTGTGGGTACCTTTGCCGGCATGTATATCTTTGGCTACTCCATCAACACGCTGACGCTGTTCGGCATGGTGCTGGCCATCGGTATCGTGGTGGATGATGCGATCGTGGTACTGGAAAACGTCGAGCGCATCATGTCGCAAGAGGGCAAGCCGCCGTACGAGGCGACCCTGCAGGCGATGAAAGAAGTGAGCGGCCCGGTGGTCGCCATCGTGCTGGTATTGTGCTCGGTGTTCATTCCGGTGGCGTTCCTGGGCGGTATTGCCGGCCAGATGTACAAGCAGTTTGCGATCACCATTGCCATCTCGGTCACCATCTCCGGCATTGTGGCGCTCACGCTGACCCCGGCGCTGTGCGCGCTGATGCTCAAACCCGAGCACCAGCACAGCAACCGCTTCTTTGATGGCTTCAACCGCTTCTTCGACCGCATGACCGCTAGCTACGGCAACGGCGTGTCGTTCCTGATTCGCCGCAGCCTGCTGGCGCTGGTGATGTTCGGCGTGCTGATCGGCGCCTCGGTATGGCTGTTCAAGCTGATCCCGTCGTCGCTTGCCCCCGAAGAAGACCAGGGCTACATCATTGCTGCCACCATCCTGCCCGACGGTGCTGCCATCAACCGCACCCAGGACGTGATGAACCGCTTCGACAAGCAGATTGCGGCCAACCCGGCGGTAAAAGACGTGATGAGCTTTGCCGGCTTTGACATCCTGTCCGGTACCAACCGCAGCAACACCGGCGTGACCTTCATCACCCTCAAGCCATGGGACGAGCGCAAGGCACCCAACCTGTCGGCACAAGCCGTGGTAGGGGATGTGTTCCAGAAAGGCATGATGGTGCCGGAGGGCTTGGTGCTGGCGTTCAACCCGCCGCCGATTTCCGGTATGTCGTCTACCGGTGGTTTCGAGGCCTATCTGCAAAGCCGTAACGGCGCTACCAGTGCCGAGCTGGCACAGCAGGCGCAGAAGCTGATGATGGCAGCGGCCAAACGCCCCGAGCTGGCCGGGGTGCAAACCACCTTCTCGGCCAACGTGCCGCAGCTGAACGTGCAGCTGGACCGCGACAAGGCCAAATCGCTGGGCGTGGCGGTAGGCGACGTGTTCGATGCCATGAGCAGTACCTTTGGCTCGCTGTACGTGAACGACTTCAGCAAGTTCGGCCGCATCTTTACCGTGCAGCTGCAGTCCGAAGCCGATTTCCGCGATAGCGTGGAAGACCTGCGCAATGTGTTTGTACGCGGCCAGAACGGCCAGATGATCCCGCTGACCAGCCTGGTGAAAATCGAGCAGCGTACTGGCCCTGAGGTGGTAGACCGTTACAACGCCTTCCCGGCGGCCAAGTTCGTGGGTGGCCCGGCACCGGGTTACAGTTCGGGCGAGTCGCTGGCGGCCATGGAACAGCTGGCCCGCGAAGTGCTGCCAGACGGCTACACCCTGGCGTGGACCGGCTCGGCCTTCCAGGAAAAATCCACCGGTGGTTCGTCGTCCATGGTGTTTGTGGTGGCGCTGCTGATGGTGTTCCTGATCCTGTCGGCGCAGTACGAACGCTGGACCCTGCCGTTTGCCGTGCTCACCGCGGTGCCGTTTGCCGTGTTTGGTGCGCTGCTGGCCACCTGGATGCGTGGCTTGGCGAACGATGTGTACTTCCAGGTAGCGCTGGTGACGCTGATTGGCCTGGCGGCCAAGAACGCCATCCTGATTGTGGAGTTTGCCGTGATCAAGATGGACGAAGGCATGAGCCTGGCCGACGCCGCCATTGATGCGGCCAAGCTGCGCTTCCGCCCCATCGTCATGACCTCGCTGGCCTTTATTCTGGGTTGCGTACCGCTGGCTATTTCCAGTGGTGCCGGCTCGGCCAGCCGCCACGCTATTGGTACCGGCGTGATTGGCGGCATGTTGGCCGCAACCTTTATCGCGGCGCTGTTCATCCCGCTGTTCTTCAAGCTGATCATGCAGCTGTCGCAGGGCAAGGCCGCCAAACAAGGAGAAAAACATGAAGTTTAAGCAAGCCCTGATGCCGCTGCTGGTTGCCGCCGCGCTGTCGGCTTGCGCTGCAGTCGGCCCGGATTACCAGCGCCCCAGCCTGCCACTGCCGCAGGGTAGCCAGCAGGCGCAGGTAGACGCACACTGGTGGCGCCAGTTTGGCGACGCCACGCTGAACCGCCTGATTGCTGATGCCCAGCAATACAACCGCGATCTGCAGCAAACCGCCGCCCGCGTAGAAGAAGCTGCTGCAGCGGCCGGTGCCGCCCGTGCCAGCCAGCTGCCGCAGGTCACGGCCAGCCTAGGCGGTGCCCGTGCGCAGACCTCGCGCTACAGCAGTGGCGCCGGAGCGATCGGCGAAAACTACAGCGGCGGCCTGTCGGCCAGCTGGGAATTCGACCTGTGGGGCAAGGAAGCGCGCAAACGCGAAGCGGCCAACGCTGACCTGGCGCAAACCGAACGCCTGCTGGACGGTGCACGCCAGTCGCTGAGCGCCCAGGTAGCCAGCACCTACTTCCAGCTGCTGAGCTACGACGCCCAGCTGTCTGCCGTGCAAGCCACGCTGAAGGGGCGCGAAGAAAGCCTGGTGCTGCGCAAGAAGCGCTTTAACGGCGGCATGACCTCCGAGCTGGAGCTCAAGCAAGCCGAAGCCGAGGCCGCCTCCGCCCGCGCTGCCGTACCGCGCCTGCAGCAGGCCGTACGCCAGACCGAGCACGCCCTGGCGGTGCTGACCGGCGTGAACCCGCGCGAGCTGATTACGCCGCTGGCGCGCGGCAAGGCGCTGAACGCCCTGGCCGTGCCGCTGGACATCCCGGCCGACCTGCCATCGGACCTGCTGCTGCGCCGCCCGGATATTGCGGCGGCAGAAGCGCAGCTGGTGGCGGCCAACGCCCGCATTGGCGTAGCGCGCTCGGCCTACTTTCCCAGCATCGGCCTGTCGGCCGGCCTGGGCAGTGCCAGCCTTGAGCTGTCCAAGCTGTTTACCGGCCCGGCACAAACCTGGAACTTTGCGGCCAACCTGGCTGCGCCCATTTTCAATAATGGCCAGATTGCCGCCGGGGTAGACGCCGCCAACGCCCGCCAGAAGCAGGCGCTGGCCGCCTACGAAAAAGCGGTGCAGGCAGCGTTTGCCGACACACTGGACGCCTTGTCTGCAGTGGGGACCTCACGCGATACCGAAGCGGCCCAAGCCCAGCAGTTGGCAGCCATGCGCGACGCCCTGCGCCTGGCACGCCTGCGCTACGACGCGGGCTACAGCAGCTATCTGGAGGTACTGGACGCCGAGCGCAGCGTGTTCCAGCTGGAGCAAGCACAGTCCGATGCACGCCTGTCGCGCCTGCGTGCCGTGGTGAGCTTGTATAGCGCGCTGGGGGGTGGCTGGCAGCCCGGCTAAGCCGCGTTGTGCGTTGTCTTGCCGCCCGTCAGGTCAGGTGCCTGGCGGGCTTTTTTTCTGCACACTGGCTAGCGTCTGTGCAACGTTTTTTACGGCCCGGCCAGCTTGGTTGGCAGCAGACCGGCCCAGGAGAAAGGCATGAGCCTGTTCGGCTTTCTGAAACAGTTTATCCGCCAGCATTGGCCGCGTTACCTGGCGGCGGCCACCATGCTGGCCTGCGTGGCGGTACTGACGGTCAGCATTCCGCGCCAGGTTGGCCGCATTATCGATGGCCTGGTGGCTGGCAGCCTGAGCGGTAGCGCCTTGCACTGGCAGCTGGCCGCATTATTGGGCATGGGGCTGGCCATTTACTTTTTGCGCGTGGGTTGGCGCCTGCAGCTGTTTGCCGCCAGCTACCGGCTGGGGGGAGACCTGCGCGTGGCGCTGTACCGCAAGCTGGCGGCGCAGGGGCCGGGTTTTTACCAGCACCAGCGCACTGGCGACCTGATGGCCCGCGCCACCAACGATATCGACGCGGTAGAGATGGCCGCCGGCGAGGCCATGCTGGCCGGTTTTGACGGCGCGCTCACGCTGGTGTTGGTGCTGGGCATGATGACGCTGGGGGTGGACTGGCGGCTGGCGGTGGTAGCGCTGCTGCCTTTCCCGCTGATGGCCTTGGGTTTCTGGCGCATTTCACGCCACGTGCACCAAGCCTCAACCGATTCGCTACAGCGCTTTTCGGCGCTGAACGACCACGTACAGGAAACCCTTAGCGGCGTGCGCACCCTGCGGGCGCTGGGGCTGGAAAACCGCAACCGCCGCACGATGGCGCAGCTGGCGGCCAACGCCGCCGACGCCAGCCTGGCGGCCCAGCGCTGGGAGGCGGCGTTCGAACCCACGGTGGGCATGACACTGACCGCCGCCAGCGTGCTGACGCTGTCGCTGGGCGGCTATCTGGTGTGGCACGGCGGCCTGAGCATTGGCCAGCTCACCAGTTTTTCCATGTATCTGGGCCAGCTGATCTGGCCCATGTTTGCGGCCGGCTGGGTGCTGGCGCTGCTGGAGCGTGGCAAGGCGGCCTGGGCGCGGCTGGACCCTATCCTGTCCGCCCCGCTGACCATAGACGACCATGGCAGCGAAGCAGGCAGCCCCGCCGGCACGCTGCAGCTGCATGAGGTGGGCTTTAGCTACCCGCAGCAGCCGCAGCCCGCGCTGGCTGGCGTTAGCCTGAGCCTGCCCACCGGCGGTGTGCTGGCCCTGGTCGGGCCTACCGGCAGCGGCAAGTCCACGCTGCTGAAGCTGCTGCTGCGCCAGTACCACCCCACCGTTGGCCGCATCCTGTGGCAGGGGCGGGCGCTGGACGATTACACGCTCAACGCGCTGCGCCGCGCGATCAGCTGGGTACCGCAAGAGGCGTTTTTGTTCTCGGCCAGCGTGGCCGGCAATATCGCGCTGGTGAAACCCGACGCCAGCCGCGCCGATATCGAGCGCGTAGCACAGCTGGCCGCCGTGCACGACGATATCCTGCGCCTGCCGCAAGGCTACGACACACCGGTGGGCGAGAAAGGCGTCAGCCTGTCTGGCGGCCAGCGCCAGCGGGTAGCCATCGCCCGGGCGCTGCTGTCAGATGCCCCGCTACTGGTACTGGACGATGCGCTGTCTGCGGTCGATACCCAGACCGAAACTGCCATCCTGCAGCACCTGCGCGCCGCGCGGCAGGGGCGCACGTTGCTGATCGTGAGCCACCGCCTGTCTGCCGTGGTGGACGCCGACGAGATACTGGTACTGAAACAGGGCCGCGTGACCGAGCGCGGCCAACATAGCCAGCTGTTAGCCCTGGACGGCTGGTACGCCAGCCAGTGGCGCTACCAGCAACTGGAGGCCAGCCTGGATGAGTGCTGAGCGACAACAAGCCATGGCGCTACTGCGCCACGCCGCCGCCCCCGAACGCCACCACGTGTGGCTGGGCTTTCTCTGCCTGCTGCTGGCTGCGCTACTGGAAGCGTGCGGCCCGCTGCTGGGCAAATATTTTATCGACAACTACCTGCTGCCACGGCATTGGGTAGCACTGGACGTGGCCCTGCTGCTGGGGGGTATTTTGCTAAGCGGCCTGGCGGCGACCTTGCTGCGCTACCTGCAGCTGCTGCGTCTGGCCGGGGTGGCCATGCGCTCGGTACGCCGCCTGCGCGAGGAGGTATACGGCCATGTGCTGGCGCTGCCGATGGCGTTTTTCGACAAGGCCATCACCGGCCAGCTGGTTAGCCGCGTGACTAACGATACCGAGGCAGTCAAGCAGCTGTACGTGCAGGTGCTGTTTGTGATGCTGGACAGCATCATCGTGGTATGCGGTGCGCTGGCGGCCATGGCGTGGCTGAACTGGCGGCTGGCGCTGGTGGTGATGCTGCTGTTGCCGGCGGTATTCTTGATTGTGTGGCTATACCAGCGCTGGAGTGCGCCGTCGGTCACGCGGGCGCGCCAGCTGCGCAGCGATATCAACGCCCAGGTGGCCGAATCCATTGCCGGCATGAGCGTGCTGCAGGCCAGCGGGGCGGAGCAGCGCTTTGCCCGACGGTTTGCCGATACCAACCAGCAGCTGTACGGCGCGCGCATGGCCGAGCTGCGCGCCAACGCCTGGCTGCTGCGCCCGGCGCTGGACCTGCTGAATGTGCTGCTACTGGCCACCGTCATCTGGGTATTTGGCAGCCATCGCGTGAGCGGGCTGGAGGTGGGCGTGCTGTACGCCTTTGTCAGCTACATTGCCCGCGTGGTGGAGCCGCTGATCCAGATCACCATGCAGTTTTCGCAGCTGCAGCAGGCGGTGGTCGCCGCCTCGCGGGTCAATGGTTTGCTACGTGAAGGGTTGGCCGCAGCCGGGGGCGAGGGCCGCAGTATTGTGGCGGGCGAGGTGGCCTTTCGCGGCGTGCGCTTTGGCTACGATGCTGCCCACCCGGTGCTGCACGACGTGTCCTTGCACATCCCTGCCGGTGCGTTTTACGGCATTGTCGGCCATACCGGCAGTGGCAAATCCACGCTGCTGTCGCTCTTGCTGCGCTTTTATGCACCCCAAGCGGGGGATATCTGCATCGATGGCCGGCCGCTAACCGAGATGAGCGATCTGGCTTTCCGTGCCGGTGTGGGCCTGGTACCGCAAGAGCCGTTCCTGCTGGCGGCCAGCGCGCGCGACAACATCGATATGGGGCGTGGCCTGAGCCAGGCTGCGATCGAGGCCGCTGCGCAGGCGGCCGGTGTGCACGCGCTGATCATGTCGCTGGAGCAGGGCTACGACACGGAAATGGGCGAAAGCGGCACCCGGCTGTCAGTCGGACAAAAGCAGCTGATTGCCATTGCGCGGGCGCTGGCGGGCCAGCCGCGCATATTGCTACTGGACGAGGCGACATCGCATATCGATAGCGAAACCGAGCAGCTGGTGCAGCAGGCGCTGGCGCGCTTGCACGGCAAGGTCACGTTGATTTCGATTGCGCACCGGCTGTCTACCATCCGTGATGCAGACCGGATTGTGGTGCTGAACCACGGCGCCATTGCCGAGCAGGGCAGCCACGACGCCCTGATGGCGATCGAGGGCGGCCTCTATCAGCGCCTGTACCTGCTGCAGCAGCTGGAGAGCGAAGCAGCACAGGGCTAGGCCCGTGGCGTGAGGGGAAAAGTTGGCCGCATGGCGACCCGCAGGCAAAACGGCTACCCGAGGGTAGCCGTTTGTTTGAGCCGGTGCGCGGGCTCAGGGGGCCGGTGCAGCCGCCAGCGGGGCCGAGGCTTCTGGCTGCTGCGGTACGGCAGTAGCAGGCGCCGAGGCAGGTGCATCGTCTGGTACCAGATCGTCGATATTGTCGTCGTCCGGGTTTTGCTGGCTGGCGGGCGGGGTGAAGCCCACCTTGGCATTGCGGTACTGCAGATAGCCGTCGCGCATATAGCTGTAGCGGTCCAGAGCAGCCTCGCTGAATGTGTCATCCAGGCCCAGCAGTTTTTCACGGGCACCCACGCCGTACAGCACGGTGGCCGCAACGGCATCGCGGTTTTCCTGGAATACCCACGAGCCGCTGCTGTAGCCGAACGATAGCCCGACACCGGCACCATCGCGCACAGTGCTTGGGCCCAGTAGCGGCAAAACCAGATAGCTGCTTTGCTTCCAGCCGTAGTGGGCGAAGGTATCACCCAGGGTGGCTTTATAGCTGGGCAGGCCCATGGGGGTAGCCAGGTCTATCAGGCCGAACAGCCCGAAGGTACTGTTGATCGACACGCGTAGCACGTCGGTCGCCGTTTTTTTGCCTTCCAGCTGCAGGGCGTGGTTGGCCAGGCTGTAGACATCGCGCAGGTTGTCGAACACATTGCCTACGGCAGTGCGTACCGGCTGCGGCGTGATAGTGCGGTAGCCTTCGGCTGCTGGCTTCAGCACGTACTGGTCGGCTTTGTCGTTAAAGCTGAACACCACGCGGTTCATGGGTTCCAGCGGGTCTTGCGGGTGGCCACCGCTGCTGGCACAGGCAGTCAGTGCGCAGCAGGCCACCAGAATCAGCGGCTGTTTCATGGTGTGTTCGTCCGGGTCTGGCCCAGTAGCGGTGTCAGCTCGTACAGCTGGGCCAGCACATGGATGCTATCGGGTACGTTACGCAGGTGCAGTTGGCCGCCTTGCGCCTGTTGTTGGCGCATGGCGTTCAGCAGCAGGGCAATGGCGGCGGAGTCCACCTTGCCCAGTGCTGCCAGGTCCAGGGTGATGTCTCCGCCTTGCAAGGCTGCGGCCAACTCGGCCTGGATGGCCGCGGCGCTGTCCATGCCCACGTCACCTTGCAGGGCAAGCTGGCCGGGGGCGGTACGGATCACGCTCATGCCGGCTTGCCTGGCTGGTTTTTGTCTTTCAGCAGTTTGATCAGGCCATCCACGCCGTTTTTGCGGATTTCTTCGCCAAACTGGTTGCGGTAGATGGTGACCAGGCTGGCGCCTTCTACGCTGACATTAAAGATCTTCCAGCCCTGTGCGCCTTTGTACAGGGTGTAGTCCACCATCACGTTTTTCTTGTCGCCGTTGCCTGGCAGGGTAACTTCGGACTTCACCACGGCTTCACGGCCGTTGTTGTTGATCTGCGCGTTGGGTTTTACGTCGATTTGCGCGCTCTTGAAGCGGGTCATGGTAGACGAGTAGGTGCGTACCAGCAGGGTCTGGAACTGCTCGGCCAGCTGGCTTTGCTGTGCCGGGGTGGCGGCGCGCCAGTCTTTACCCACAGCCAGGGCGGTCATGCGGGTAAAGTCGAATAGCGGTACGACCATGTCTTCTACTTGCTTGCGAACCTGGGCAGTGTTCTTGCCGTTTTCTTTTTTCAGCAGGTCCAGGGCATTTTGCGAGGTGGTGCTGATCACGTCTACCGGGCTATCGCCAGCGGCCAGCGCCGGCGTGGACAGGCCAATCATCAGCAGCAGGGTGGTGAACAGTTTTTTCATGATGTGCGTCTTTCTCTGGAGAGGTCTGGTTTATTCTGTTTTGGCCGGGGCGTCTTGGCTGCCCTTTTCGGCAAAGCTGGTCATGAACTTGCCGATCAGCTGCTCCAGCACCAGGGCGGAGGAGGTGAGGCTGATGCTATCGCCACTGGCCAGGTTGTCCGGGTCACCGCCTTGTACCAGGCCGATGTATTGCTCGCCCAGCAGGCCGGCGGTGAGGATCTCGGCGCTGGTATCGCGGCTGAACTGGTACTGTTTGTCCAGTGTCAGGGTGGCACGGGCTACGTAGCGCTTGGTATCCAGCTCGATCTTGGTCACGCGGCCAACCACGACACCGGACGACTTCACCGGTGCTTTTACTTTCAGGCCGCCGATATTGTCGAAATCTGCTGTCAGCGTGTAGGTGTCGCTGCCGCTTTGCGGCGTCAGGTTAGCGACCTTCAGCGACAGGAAAGTCACGGCAGCAATACCGATGGCTACAAACAGGCCAACCCATAAATCAATCGTAGAGCGTTTCATTGTGTAGTTCCTAGAACATGAAGGCGGTCAGGACAAAGTCCAGCGCCAGAATGACCAGTGCCGAGGTGACCACGGTACGTGTGGTGGCGGACGACACGCCAGCGGCTGTCGGGGTGGCGTCGTAGCCTTCGAATACGGCGACCAGCGTCACGGCCATGCCGAAGAACAGGCTCTTGATCAGGCCGTTCACCACGTCGTAGTGCAAGTCGACGTTATTCTGCATTTGCGACCAGAAAGTACCGGCGTCCAGGCCGATCATTTCGACCCCGACCAGGTAGCCACCCAGGATACCCATGACATTGAACAGCGCCGCCAGGATGGGCATGGAAATCACCCCGGCCCAGAAGCGCGGGGCGACCACGCGGGCGATGGGGTTGACCGCCATCACGCTCATGGCTTCCAGCTGTTCGGTGGCTTTCATCAAGCCGATTTCGGCGGTCATGGCGCTGCCGGAGCGGCTGGCGAACAGCAGTGCGGCCAACACCGGGCCCAGCTCGCGCAGCAGCGACAGCGCGACCAGCGCGCCCAGCGCGTCGGCGGAGCCAAAGCGTGCCAGGGTGTTGTAGCCCTGCAGGCCCAGCACCATGCCGACAAACAGGCCGGATACGATGATGATGATCAGCGACAGCACACCGGCGAAATACACTTCGCGGATGGTGAGCCGGAAGCGCAGCAGGCTCTGGCCCGAGTTCAGCAGGATGGCCACAAAGAAGCGGCTGATGAAACCCAGGCGCCAGATGGCGTTGATGCTGAGCGCCCCCAGGCGGCGGATAGGGTTGAGCAGGGCGTTCATGCGGTTTCCCCCTTGATGCCGAATGCCTCGGCCAGGCCCTGCGTGGCGGGGTAGGCAAAGTGCACCGGGCCGTCTGCCTCGCCCCGTACAAACTGCTGCACCCAGGGGGACGACGAGTGGCGGACTTCGTCAGGCGTGCCTTCTGCGGCAATCTTGCCGCCGGCAACAAAGTACACGTAGTCCACGATTTCCAGCGATTTGTGCACGTCGTGCGTCACCATCACGGCGGAGGTACCCAGTGCATCGTTCAGTTTTTTGATCAGCAGGGCGATGGTGCCCAGCGAGATCGGATCCAGGCCGGTAAACGGCTCGTCGTACAGCATGATCTGCGGGTCTAGCGCAATGGCGCGTGCCAGGGCAATACGGCGCGCCATACCGCCGGACAGCTCGGCCGGCATCAGCGCTTCGGTACCCCGCAGGCCTACCGCGTTCAGCTTCATCAGTACCAGGTCGCGGATCATGCTCTCCGGCAGGCGGGTGTGTTCGCGGATGGGAAAGGCCACGTTGTCGAATACCGACAGGTCGGTAAACAGCGCGCCAAACTGGAACAGCATGCCCATGCGGCGGCGGTGCTGGTACAGGTCGCGGCTGCTCATGCGGCCAACGTCTTGCCCGTCTACCAGTACCTGGCCTTTTTGTGCCAGTACCTGGCCGGATATCAAGCGTAACAGCGTGGTTTTACCGCTACCGCTGCCACCCATGATGGCGACCAGCTTGCCGCGGGGGATGGTGAGCGAAATGTCCTGCAGTATCGGCCGGTCGCCGTACGCAAAACTGACATTCTTGAGCTCTATGAAACTGTCGGAAGACACGGTCAGGGATTGTCCTGTGAAATCAAGAAGAAACAGGGAGCCGGCTTGCCGACCCCCTGTATGCATTTTATCTGCCTTGTGTGCACTGCGCAAAATGCCAGCGCACTTATTTTGTGTAGAAATTGTTACCGCACGTGATTATTTATATCGAAAACCACGACAGAAACAAAATGCTACGGTCAGGCTTTACACCCCGCGCAGCAGCTCGTTGATGCTGGTCTTGCTACGGGTTTGCGCGTCTACCTTTTTCACGATCACGGCGCAGTACAGGCTGTGGCTGCCGTCTTTCGATGGCAGGTTGCCCGATACCACTACCGAGCCCGGCGGGATGCGGCCGTAGCTGATTTCGCCGGTTTCACGGTCGTAAATCTTGGTGGATTGGCCAATGTACACGCCCATGGAGATCACCGAGCCTTCGCCCACGATCACGCCTTCTACCACTTCGGAGCGTGCGCCGATAAAGCAGTTGTCTTCGATGATGGTCGGGTTGGCTTGCAGTGGCTCCAGTACGCCACCAATACCGACGCCGCCGGACAGGTGCACGTTTTTGCCGATCTGGGCGCAGCTGCCTACGGTGGCCCAGGTGTCTACCATGGTGCCTTCGTCTACGTAGGCGCCAATGTTCACGTAGGACGGCATCAGGACGGTGTTCTTGGCCACGAAGCTACCCTTGCGTGCAACGGCACCCGGTACGGCGCGGAAGCCGGCTTGCTGGAAGCGTTCCTGGTTCCAGTCGGCAAACTTGGTGTCTACCTTGTCGAAATAGCGGCTCACGCCGTCGTCCAGCAGCACGTTGTCGCGGATGCGGAACGACAGCAACACGGCTTTCTTCACCCACTGGTGTACCACCCAGTCGCCGTCGATTTTTTCGGCAACGCGCAGGTGGCCGTTGTCCAGCTCTTCGATGACCTGCTCTACCGCGGCCTTCAGCTCGGGCGATACGGTGGCCGGGGTGATCTCGGCGCGGTTTTCAAAAGCCAGTTCGATAATGGGCTGGATCGGGTGCATATGGTTCAGTCCTTGGGCAATGTGGATGGTGGTCATGATCTCGATGTCTGTTATGTACGGCTTTTCACAAAGCGGATTAGGCGCGGCACGGCGGCTTCGCACTCGGCCAGCGGGGCCACCAGCGCCAGGCGGATACGGCCGGCGCCAGGGTTCACGCCGTGGGCATCGCGGGCCAGGTAGCTGCCGGGCAGCACGGTAATGTGTTCTTCGGCAAACAACGCGCGCGCAAAGGCGGCATCGTCGCCACCGGGTACTTCGGCCCACAGGTAGAAACCTGCGTCCGGGCGGCTCACATTCAATACCTGTGCCAAAGGCGCGGTGACAGCGTCGAACTTGGCAGTATACGCTGCGCGGTTGGCCGCGACATGTTCTTCGTCCTGCCAGGCGGCAATACTGGCCTGCTGGATGGTCTGGCTCATGGCGCTGCCATGGTAGGTGCGGTACAGCAGGAATTTTTCCAGGATGCGCGCGTCACCCGCCACAAAGCCGGAACGCAGGCCCGGCGCATTGCTGCGCTTGGACAGGCTGGTAAACATCACCAGGCGCTCGTAGCTACGCCCCAGCTGCTGTGCAGCCTCTAGCCCGCCCAGCGGTGGTGTATCGAAATAGATCTCGCTGTAGCATTCGTCGCTGGCGATGATAAAACCATAGCGGTCGGACAGGGTGAACAGTGTGTTCCAGTCATCCAGCGACATCACCGCACCGGTGGGGTTGCCGGGGCTGCACACTACGACTACCTGCGTGCGCTGCCAGACGGCTTCCGGTACCGCCGCCCAGTCCGGCTGGTAGCCGTTGGCCGCCAGGCAGTTCACGTAGTAGGGTTCGGCGCCGGCCAGTAGCGCGGCGCCTTCGTAGATCTGGTAGAAGGGGTTGGGCGAGATCAGTACCGGCTTGTCGCTGCCGCGCGGGTCGATCACCGCCTGCACAAACGAAAACAGCGCCTCGCGGCTGCCGCATACCGGCAGAATCTCGCGGGCCGGGTCGACGGCAATGCCGTAGCGGCGCTGCAGCCAGCTGCTGCACGCCTGGCGCAGGGCATCGCTGCCCAGGGTGGCCGGGTAGGCGGCCAGGCCGTCCAGGTTGGCGATCAGCGCATTTTTTACCACGTCGGGCGTAGGGTGTTTGGGCTCGCCGATGGACAGGTTGATATGGGCCAGCTCGGCTGGGGGCGTGACGCCGGCCAACAGGCCGCGCAAGCGCTGGAACGGGTAGGGCTGCAACAGATCGAGGTGGGGGTTCAACGCCGCTTCCTTGCAATGCAACAAAAGGACAATAGTAAGAAAACAATATGGATTTTGTAAAACAAAAGCTGTTGGCCGTGAGCTGTGCCCTGACCACGGCACTGGTGTGGGGGCTAATGTGGTACCCGTTTCGCGTACTGCACGAGGCGGGGTTTTCCACGGCGGCTACTTCGCTGACGGTATATATGGTGTCGGCTTCCCTGGGTGCATTCGTGTTTCGCGAGGTGTTCCGGCGGCAGTTTCGCTTTGACCGTGTGCTGATTCCGCTGACTTTGCTCTATGGCTGGTGCAATTTCAGCTATACCTGGGCGGTGTCGGAAGGCCAGGTCATGCGCGTGCTGCTGCTGTTCTATTTGTCGCCCTTGTGGACGGTACTGTTTTCGCGCCTGCTGTTGCGCGAGCGGCTCAGCCCGGTGGGCTGGGCGGTAGTGGCGCTGTCGCTGCTGGGCTGTGTCACCATCCTGTACCGCCCCGACATGCTGCAAGGTGGTCTGCTGCAAAGCCGTGCTGACTGGCTGGCGCTGTCTGGCGGCATCAGCTTTGCGCTGGGCAATGTGCTGTCCAAGCGTGCCAGCAGCCTGCCGGTGCCGGTGAAGTCGGCGTCGGTGTGGCTGGGTGTGGCCGGCTGTGGGCTGGTCTCGCTGCTGTGGCGCGGCCAACTGGGTGCCGAGCTGGCGCTGATCGACTGGCCTATTCTGCTGATGATCCTGGTACTGGGCGTGACGCTGTTGTCTACCAGTATTATCTCCATGCACGGGCTCAGCATACTGCCGGCTACCCAAGTGATGACGCTGATGTTGATGGAGCTGGTGTTTGCTGCCGTATCGGCCTGGCTGCTGGCTGGCGAACACATGCAGCTGCAGGAGTATATTGGCGGCGCGCTGATTGCCAGTGCCAGCCTGCTGTCTGGCCGCATCGTGGCCAAGCCGCGGGTGCAGCCCGCGGTGGCCAGTGCCTAGTGCGCGTTATGGGGCAGGGCTTGCACAGCGTGCTGTTGCTGCCATAATCCGGCCACTTTTTCTCAGGCAAACACTATGACAACACCGGATATGACAAGCTTGCGCGCGGCCCTGGCGCCAGCATTGGCACAGCAACTGTGGCAGCTGCTGGCTGCCGGTAGCCGCGGCCAGACGGCTGGCCAGTTGGGCGAGGCATGCAAGCAAGACGGCGAGGCGGTGCAGGCGCAGCTGAGCACCATGCAGGCGGCGGGCTTGTTGCTGGTCAGCGACGGCGTGTTTGCGGCCAACCCTGCCGCGCACGCCTTACTGGCGGCGACCGAACCACCGCCTGTGCGTAATGGTTTGCTGATCGGCCGCAAGAATATCGAAGCCATCGTTTCGCGCGACCGCAAGCGCCGCAGCTAGGCGTACTACTGCGCTAGCTGGTACTGGCGTATCAGCGCGGCCAGCTGGCCAGTCTTGCGCAGGGTTTGCAGGCCATCATTGAAGTCGGCCAGCAGCTGTTCGCCATCGGCTAGCTGCTGGCGCAGGCCAACATGCAGCGGCATCACAGCCAGTGGCGGGTCTTGCCAGCGGATCGACAGGCGTTCTTTCGGGCTCAGGCTGGCCAGCAGGTGCTGCGCCAGCACTTTGTCTATCAGTACCAGATCCAGCCGCCCTGCGGCCAGCTTGCGCAGGTTGGTCTGGTCGTCGGCCGCCAGCTCCTGTTTGAGTCCTGCGCGCTCGAACACATCCGGGTTCTTGTAGCCGCGCACGGTACCGATAACCCGGGTGCGCAAGCCGGACAGTGGCTGGGTGGCCAGCGGCTTGTCCACGCGTCCGTAAAACCCCATCACGGTATTCACCAGTGGCTGGCTGTAATGCAGGTATTCGGCGCGCGCCGGTTCGTACCACACCGCCATGACACCATCAAACTGCCCGGCCTGCACCTCGGCCATCAGTCTGGCCCATGGCCGGTAGTGTAGTTTCAGCGTATGGCCGTGCTTGGCCAGGGCGGCACGGGTGATGGCTGCCACCACGCCATCGCCGGGCAGCTGCGGCGAGAAGTAGGGCGGGTAGTCGGTACTGGCCAGATTGACCACGCGCCCGGCATGCGCGTTACCGCACAGCAGGGTGGTGAACACTACCAGCCAGGCAGCAAGGCGGTGGATCATTCGTCCCACGGCCACCAGTCCGGTGCCGGCTGCATGGCACTGGCCGGGTACTGGGCAAACAGGTTGGCCGCAAGCCGCTGCGGGTGCTGGATGCCGTGTTCGTTCAACCATTCGTCCAGCGCTTCGGTTTGTTCCTCGCGCCCCATCAGGCGGTATAGCAGCGCCCAGTCTTCCGGGCAGCACCACGGCAGGCCGTCGGCCTCGAAGCGCGCACTGGCGTCAAATGGCCAACGGTAGCTGCCTTTTTCCAGCTTGATGGCCATGTCGGCGATCAGGTCGGCGGTCAGCCCGTTGCCCATATCGAAGCGGGCAAAGTGGCGGGTAGCGTATTGCGGGTGCGGCGGCGGGGTAATGTCCTGGCCATGGGCGGCCAGCACGGCGCGCACGGCGGCAAAGTCGGTGGCGGTGGTGACGATGTCGAGGTCACGTGGCTGCTCTACCAGGTCCAGGTGTTGCAGCAAGGTGCTGCCACCAATGGCCCAGCAGTGGCCGGCCAGTAGCGGTGCCAGCGTCTGTGCCAGTTGCAGGGGAGTGCTCATGCAGAATCCTTCAGGGGAGCGGTGTGCCGGCTTAGTAGTGCGGCGGAATCTCGTCGCGCAGCGAGCGCTGCTCTTCCGGCTGGTTGCCGGCTTGCTGCATGCGGTACAGGTGGCGCAGCTGCTCTTGTAGCAGGTCGATCTGCTGCTGCTGGCGGGCGATGGTGAGGTTGAGCGTGTCCAGCAGGTCGTCCTGCAGGGCGACCTTGATTTCCAGCTCGGTGAGGCGCGATTCCATGGCGTGTTCCGTCAATGTTTGACCCGCATTGTAGCGCAGCCCCACCGTTTATCGCTTACAGCACCATCGCGGCTACCCAGCCTGCGGCCAACAGCGGCAGGTTGTAATGGATGAAAGTGGGGATGACGGTATCGCGCATGTGGTCGTGTTGGCCGTCCACGTTCAGGCCCGATGTTGGCCCCAGTGTGGAGTCGGATGCCGGCGAGCCAGCATCGCCCAGCGCCCCGGCGGTGCCGATAATCGACACGGTGGCCAGCGGCGAGAAGCCCAGGTGCAGGCACAGCGGCACATAGATGGCGGTGAGAATAGGCACGGTGGAAAACGACGAGCCGATGCCCATGGTCACCAGCAGGCCGACAAACAACATGGCAAACGCCGCTGCACCACGGCTATGGCCAAACAGATCGGCCGATACCTTCACCAGCTCGCCAATCTGGCCGGTGGCTTGCAGCACTTCGGCAAAGCCCTGGGCGGTGATCATGATGAAACCGATCATGGCCATCATTTTCATGCCGTCGCTGAACACGCCATCGGCGTCGCCCCACTTCACCACACCGCTGGCGATGAACAGCAGAAAGCCGGCCAGCGCGCCCAGCATCATCGAGTCGCTGTACAGCTGCACGCCAAACGCGGCGGTAATGGCAAACAGCGAGGTCAGTAGCGACTTGCGGCCAACCTTGGCATGGGTGCGCTCGGTGTGTTCGATCTTGCCCAGGCTGTACTGGCGCGGCTTACGGTAGCTGACAAACACCGCCAGCAGCAGGCCGGCCAGCATGCCTACGGCAGGAATGGCCATGGCGTGCATCACGTTCACATCCGCCACGTGCATGCCGGCTTTTTCGATATTGCCCAGCAGAATCTGCTTCAAGAAGATTTCGCCAAAGCCCACCGGAAACAGCATATAGGGCGTGGTGAGGCCAAAGGTAATCACGCAGGCTACCAGGCGGCGGTCCAGCTGCAGGCGCGCCATCACGTACAGCAGCGGCGGCACCAGCAAGGGGATAAAGGCAATATGAATGGGCACCAGGTTCTGGCTCATCACGCTTACCACGGCCAGTAGGGCGATCATCAGCCACTTCAGCCGTTGCTGGCTGCTGTTGTTTTGCAGCTGGCGCACGGCGGCGTCGGCCAGGGCATGCGGCAGGCCGGATTTGGCAATAGCTACGGCAAACGCGCCCAGCAGGGCGTAAGACAGCGCCACCGAGGCGCCGCCGGTAATGCCTTTGTTGAATGCTGCCAGGGTTTGCGGCAGGTCCAGCCCGCCGAGCAGGCCGCCCACCAGCGAGGCGACAATCAGGCTGATGACAACATGGGTACGCGCCAGCGACAGGGCCAGCATCAGGGTAATAGCGACAGGGATGGCAAACATTTGTATATACAAACTTGTTGTTTTATAAGGAAAAAAGGGCGGCAGCCTACCCCGTCGCAGGCTGGCTGTCCAGCACGCTGGCCCACGCCATAAAGCAAAACCCCGGTAGCCTGGGCTAACCGGGGTGATAAAACCGCCACCGTTGGGGTGGCTGGCGGGGGCGCTTACAGTGGCAGTACGCGGGCAGTGCCGCCGCCGGTAATCACCTTCACGCGCTGGCCTACGCTCAGGACCACATCGGCTTCCTGCACGATGGACACGGTGCGGCCTTTTTCCATTTGCACCGTCAGCTCATAGGCGTTTTTGGTGTTATTGCGCTGCACGGCCTCGCTGGCCAGGCCGCCAGCCATGGCACCCACGATGGCACCGGCTACCGAGCCGCTACCTTTACCGATATTGCTGCCGGCCAGGCCACCCAGCGCGGTACCGCCCAGGGTCAGCAGGTCGTTTTTATCGCCTTCCATCTTCACGTTCTTGATGTCCAGAATCTTGCCGTATTCCACTTCGTGAATCTGGCGCATCTGGCCTTTGCTGTACACCTGGGCCGAGTCGGAGCTGGTGGCACAGCCGGTAAGTGCCACCATGGTCAGCATGCCGGCGATCAGGATTTGTCTGGATTTCATGGTGTGTACTCCCTTGATGATTCGTTTATTGCCGCTATTTGACCACGTTTGCGGCCAAGCGTTTGCACTAACAGGGTAACGCTTTGTGACGGTTGATGACAGCACGGGCAGAGGGGCTGGTTACCAACTGCAGGTTCCAACGGACAGCGGGTGCTATCACGATAGCCAGTCAGCCATAGCGTGCCATAAGGCGTGATGTGCTCTGCGCATGTTGTGGCGCGCAGGCGTGGCACCGCGGCTAGCCCTACTCGCCTGCCAAACGGGCGGCGAAGTCTGCCGGGATGGCCGGGCGGCCGCGCTCGTTGATGGCGGTGCCCACGATCAGGCCTTCCAGTACGACTTTGTTATCGGCCAGGCGGATGACCTGCTGGCGGAAGCCGAAGCGCACCTTGGACACGGCTTCGAAGGCCACGGTCACGGCAAAGCGGTCGCCGCTGGTGAGCGAGCCTTTGTAGTCCAGCTCGGCGCGTACTACTACCAGGTTCACTTCCTCGCGCGCCAGCTGGGCAAAGTCGATGCCTTTTTCCAGCAAAAACTCGTGGCGGGCGTGTTCCAGGTAGTTGAAGTACACGCCATTGTTAACGATGCCCTGCATATCGCATTCGTAATCGCGTACTTTCATTTCCAGGGTAAAAACAGACATCGGCAGGCTCCATCAGCGGGATGACAAGGTGGCGTGGCGGTCTGTGCCGCCTGTTCGCCAGACACGGGGTGGGCAGTGTAGCGCAGCGCGCGTCAGGCCGGGAGGGTTGGCCGCATCATGATGGGGTGGGGGCGGTGTGTTGCTGCCATGCCGGTGCTGGTGTGAGTGAGGGTATCGCCGCCGTGCTCAGTACGGCATAGAGCCTCGGCGTTTCACGGTGGTCAGTATGTAGCGGGTCAGCGCGAGCATACCGAATCCCGCCAGGCACAGTTGGATGGCCGGCCACTGGCCAGTCATGAGTGCTACAAGCATCAAGCCCAGCAGCAGGCCTGCGCCGAGGTAGGGGAGTGGCGAGCGATGGCTGACAGGCGGTGTGAGCGGGGCGGGGTGCAGCTCGCCCAGGGTGAGTACGCGTGCGGGGCCGGCGCGAAAGCTGGCCAGCCATGGCGCGGCATCCTGCATGTGCTCGCTGGCGTCGTGCGCGGCCAATGCGGCGGCGCTGGCCCAGGTTTCGGTGAGGACAAAGCTGTTTTCCTGGCCGCTGACGCGGTGTAGCTGATAGCTCAGGCAGCCGGCTTCTGCGCGTACTTGCGGTGCCAGCCAGGCAAAAGCCTGTACTTGTTCTTCTGCACGGCCGGGCAGGGTCTCGATCAGTACAATCTGTTTGATGGGGTGGCTCATGGCAGCGATCACTCCGTGACGGTCAAGGTAAACCGCATGCTGCCATGTGCGTGGTTGTCGATAAAACAGGGTTGGGCCTGCACGGGCAGGGCCGGGTGAATCTGTTGTGTTACTCGCGGCCGACAAAGTCCTGCGGGCGCAGTGCCTTGATGACGTACAGGTCGAAGCGGGTGGATTTGCCATCCAGCACCACCGACGGTTTCACGCCTTCGATCGGCACACCGCGCTGTGGGCGCTTCACCACCACACGGCCAGTGGCGGCGGCGATGGCAGCCTCCAGCAACGCGGCGCTGTCCATGTCGTCGCCAATCACGTGCTGGAAGGCCTGCATGCCTTTCTTGGCGGCGGCGCTTTTCTTGTCGGTGTCGGGGAACATGGGGTCGACAAACACCACATCCGGGCGTTGTGACCACGGCAGCTCGGCTTGCTCCGCCAGCCAGGTGATGGCGTTGGTGTGAATCAGCGTCATGCGTGCCACGATGTCCTGGGTGTCCGGATGCACGCTGGCGCGCTCCAGCGCGTCGAATAGCAACGCTGCCGCCACCGGCGAGCGCTCCAGCAGCGTGACCTGGCAGCCCAGCGTGGCCAGCACAAAGCTATCGCCGCCCAGGCCTGCGGTGGCGTCCACAATGCGCGGCAGGTCCTTGGCGCCTTTCAGCCCCACCGCCTTGGCCACCGGTTGGCCGCGGCCGCCGCCTTGCTCGCGGCGGTGTTTGGCGGCACCTTCGACAAACTCGGCGTACACCGCGCCGTGCTTGCCGGTGGTGACCAGCTCTAGCCTTTCCGGCCCCAGCTCCAGCCAGTAGCCACTGTCCGGGCGCTGTTTTACCAGCGGCAGGGCAAAGCGTGCGGCCAACCTTTCGGCGGTGTCGCGGCGGGCGCTTTCGGCGCAGTACAGGGGCGTGGCTTGCATGGTTTTTCCTTTTTTGACGCGGCGAAGATACGGTATCGCACCGTGCGCGGCAACTGCTTTGCCTGTCGATAAATGCGCTGGCTAGGATGGCGCCATGTACAAGCTTGTTTTCCTGTGCGCCGGGGTGGTGCTGTGTGCGCTGCTCCCTGTGCTGCCGCCGTGGTTTTTGCTGCCCGCGCTCTGGCTGATGCTGTGGCCGCTGTGGTGGCGCAGCCGCCGCGCCTGGCTGTGTGCCTTGCTGTGGTTCAGCCTGGGGTTGAGCTACGCCAGCTGGCGTGCCGAGCTGCGCCTGGCGCAGCGGCTGGACCCGGCGCTGGCGGGTAGCGTGCTACAGGTACAGGGGGTGGTACGCGGCCTGGCCGACCCGGGTGAGTTTGGTACGCGCTTGCGTTTTGAGGTACAGCAGGCCGAGGTGGCGGTGCCGTCGCTACTGCTGCTGAACGATTACCGCCAGCGGCCCTGGCCGGCTGGCAGCCGCTGGGCGCTGTCGGTACGGCTGCGCCAGCCGCACGGTGCGGCCAACGTCGCAGGCTTCGATGCCGAGCGCTGGTACTGGGGCGAGGGGGTGCTGGCCACCGGCACGGTGGGTAAGGCGCGGCATGCGCTGCCCGTTACCGGGTTGGACGGGATAGCGCGGTTGGATGCACTGCGCGAGCACATTGCCCTACGCCTGGCCCGGCAGGGGGCGCTGCGTGACGGTGCCTTGCTGGCAGCGCTGGCAGTGGGGGCGCAGCAGGGTATAGACCGCACAGAATGGGGCGCACTGGCGGCTACCGGCCTGACGCATATTGTCAGCGTATCGGGTTTGCACATCACCCTGGTGGCCGCGCTGGTGGCCGGGGGTGCCACGCTGCTACGGCGGCGTTGGCCGCAGGTTCCGGCCAGCTTGCCGCTGTGGGCGGGGGCGAGTGTGGCGGTGTTTTATGCGCTGCTGGCGGGTTTTTCGGTACCGACACAGCGCACCGTATGGATGCTGCTCACCGTGTGCGTGGCCCTGGCGCTGCAGCGTGGCCTGTCGGCCTTGCAGGTGTGGCTGGCGGCGCTAACGGTTGTTTTGCTACTGGACCCGTTTGCGGTGCTGGCAGTGGGCTTCTGGTTGTCGTTTGGCCTGGTGGGGGCATTGATTGCTGGCGAGGTAGGCTTGCGCCAGCGCCAGCCAGCCTGGCAAACGGCGTTGTGGGCGCAGTGGCGCGCTACGCTCGCATCATTCGTGCCGCTGTTGTGGCTGTTTGGCAGCTTTCCCTGGTTGTCGCCGCTGGCCAATGCGCTGGCCATTCCGCTGGTGTCTTTCGTGCTGACCCCGCTGGTATTGTTGGCCGCAGCCTTGCCATTGGACAGCCTTGCCTGGCTGGCCGGCTGGGTAGCGCATGCCTTCTGGTGGGGCGTGGACTGGCTGGCGCAGTGGCCGCCGTATCGCCGGCCATTACTCCCGTGGCAGCTGTTGCCGGCGGGCTTGCTGGGCAGCCTGGTGTGGCTACTGCCCTTGGGCCGTGCCTGGCGTAGCTGGGGCGTGGTGCTGCTATTGCCGCTGCTGCTGTACCGCGCGCCACGCCCGCCTGCGGGCGAGCTGTGGGCCGAGGTGATCGACGTGGGGCAGGGCCTGGCGGTGTTGCTGCGTACCGCCCAGCACGATGTGCTGTTTGATACGGGTGCGGGGGATGCCGGGCGGGTGCTACTACCGGTACTGCACGCGCGCGGTGTGGCCCAGCTGGATGCCGTGCTGCTGTCGCATCACGATAACGACCACGATGGTGCGGCCGAGACCCTGTTGCCCCAGCTGCCGGTGCGGCAGCTTTTCCGGGGGCAGCCAGGCAGTGCGGCCGGCTGGCGCGGCCAACCTTGTCTGGCTGGGCAAAGCTGGGCGTGGGATGGCATACGCTTTGACGTGCTGTGGCCTAGGCCGGCTAGCCAGGGCGAAGACAACGCCCTGAGCTGTGTTCTGCGGGTAGCCACCCCCACCCAGGCGCTGATGCTGACCGGCGATGCTACTTTGGCCGTAGAGGAAACCTTGGTACGGCAATACGGCGCTGCGCTGCGCAGCCAGGTGCTGGTACTGGGCCACCATGGCAGCCGTACCGCCAGCGGGCAGGCCTGGCTGGACACAGTACGGCCGCTGCACGGTATCGTGAGTGCCGGCTACCAGAACCGCTATCGCCACCCGCATGCCGAAGTGCTGGCCAGCCTGAGCGCGGCGGGCATCGTGCTATGGCGTACCGATACCCAGGGCGCGGTGCAACTGAAGCTGGGGCAGGATGTGCAGCTGACCACCCTGCGCCAGGACTGGCGGCCTTACTGGGCAGCCAGGTAGCTGGTGGCCACCACGGTATTGCCATTGCCCAGGTAGTCCAGCTGGTCGAATGACAGCTTGCGGGCAATCAGGATGCCGCGGCCATGGCTGGCCAGCAGGGTATCCGGTGCGCTGTCCTGAAAGTTTTGCCAGTCAAAGCCTTGTCCTTCGTCGCGGATGGTAAAGCGCAGTGCCTGCGCGTCGCGCGTCATGTCGACATACACGCGGCGCTGGCCCATGCGCGGGTCGGCCAGGCGTTTTTCCAGCTCGCTTTCCCATTGTTCCAGGCTCTGCAGCCGGGTTTTTTCCTGGTAGCTCACTTCCAGGTTGCCGTGTTCGATGGCATTGACGATAAGCTCGAACAAGCCGGTGGCGACCTTCTCTGGCTGTGGGCTGGCTTTGGCCAGCAGCGAGGTAACATGTTGGGCTTCTTGCAGATTATGAAAGCTGAAACTGGCGCTGTTCATGTGCCGCAGGGCACCGGCTTGCTGGCTGGCCAGTTCCTTAAAGTGCTGGTGGCGGTCCCAGTGCACCGCGGCGGCAGCCACCACGGCCAACAGCATGTCGCGCGAGAAGGGCTTGGTCAGGTAGTAAAAGGCACCGGACGACAAACCTTCCTGCACGCTGGCGGCCGCACCCACGGCGGTTTGCATGATGGCGGGCACAAAAGCCAGCTTGCCTGAGGATTTCATGCGGCGCAGCAGGTCGAAGCCACTGATCCCCGGCATCATTTTGTCCAGCAGGACGGCAGAGAATGTTTCGCCTTCTTGCTGCAGTATCTGCCACGCACTCTCGCCGTCTTCGGCCTGCACTGTGTCGTAGCCTGCGTCTTGCAGCAGCTCGGTCATCAGTTCCAGGTTGAATGGCTCATCGTCTACCAATAGCAGGCGCTTGCCCATGCTTAGCTCTCCTTGTGCGACGCGCTGTCGCTATGCGTTTGCGGCAGTGTGAAGCTGAAAATGGCGCCACCGTCGGCGGCATTATGAACAGATATCAGGCCATGGTGGGCGCTGATGATTTCGCGGCTGATGGCCAGGCCCAAACCGGTGCCGCCTGCACCGGTCTTGGTGAGGCTGCTCTGGATGAACTTGTCGAAAATACGCTCCTGCTCGCCCTGGGGCACGCCGGGGCCGTGGTCGCGGACGGACACATTCAGCAGGGCGGGCTGGCCGGGTGTCAGGCTGAAACCGATTTCTACCCGGCTGCCGCCAGGGCTGAACTTGATGGCGTTGGATAGCAGGTTGCGCACGACCTGGCCAATGCGGAACGGGTCCATCTCGGCCTGTAGCCGTGAAGGCGAGGGGTGTTGTACCAGGGTGACATGGCACTTGCTGGCCTGGCCCCGCAAATCTTCTACTGCCTCGCGTACGACTTGCTCCAGGTCGCTGCGCGAGAACTGGTAATCCATCTTGCCCACTTCCATTTTGGCCAGGTCCAGCAGGTCGTTCAGCAGTGATAGCAGCCGGCTGCCGCTATTGTGGATGCGTTCGAAGCAGTGGGCGATCTTGTTGCCGTCGCCGCCGTGGCTGCGTGCTTCGCCCATTTCGGCAAACCCCAGGATGGCGTGTAGCGGGGTGCGCAGCTCGTGCGACATATTGGCCAGGAACTCGGTTTTGGCGCGGCTGGTTTCTTCTGCCAGGTCGCGCGCCTGGCGCAGCGCTTCTTCGGTATTGCGCTGGGTGGAAATATCCTGATACAGCCAGACCGAGCCCAGGCCGGGGGTATCCGGCTTCACGGCACGGCCATACATGTTTACCCACAGGGTGCTGCCGTCGCCCCGCTGCAGGCGCAGGGTGTTCTGGGTGACCTGGCCTTCGTATAGCAGGGGGTAAATCAAGCGGCCGGTGCGCAAATAGTGCTCGTCACTGTCGTAGATCAAGCGGGTAGAGTGGTCGACGGTGCTGCTTTCTTCGCGGGCAAACAGCTCCAGGAACGCTTTGTTTACCTGTTTGAACTGGCGGTCCACGATATACGCCATGGCCATGGGGCTGGCATCCAGCAGGGCGGTCAGCTGGCGGTTCTGGGTTTCTACCTGTTCGGCTAGCGAGTCTTTCAGGCGTATCAGCGCTGCCTCGCGCTCTTTGCGGGCGGCAATGTTGCGGCACACCACCAGGTACACCGGCTCGGATAGCTGCGGGCGGATCAGGCTCAGGCTGAGTTCGACTTGCAGCATGAAGGATTGGTCGCAGATCAGCATGGCTTCAAACGGCAGCCCCAGCAGGGGGCTGGCGTGCTGCTCGAAGCGCTGGCCGTTGCGGCAGTGCAGCTCGCTAATCAGCGCGCCGGCCGGTAGCTGCAGCAGGGCATCGCGTGGCTGGCCTATCAGGGCGGCGGCGGCGGGGTTCACTTCCAGTACTTCGCCCTGTGCAGACAGCAGCAGCATGCCATCGGCCGCATCGTGCAGCACATGGCGGTAGCGTTCTTCAGCCTCTTGTAGCGGCTTGATATGCTGCTGCAGTTCCGCTTGTTGCAGGCGCAGTGTCTGGTTGCTTTGTTGCAGCATCGACAGGGCGCTGTTTTGCTTGTCGATCTCTTGCAGGTTGCCCCGGTTGTAGTAGCGCCCACCCAGCACCAGGATGCCTAGCGCCAACAGTGTACCCAGCGCCAACGGCAGCTGTTGGTCGCCAGGTTGGGGGCTGTCATTGAGCGGGCTGAGCTCAAAACGGATACGTTGGCCGCCGATGATGCGGGTGGCACTGAGCAACGGCAGCGCCGGGCTGGCCTGGCCGGGGTGGCTGTCTGCGATCAGCTGCGGCGGGTCATCGTTCAGCAGCAGGCGCAGCCGCAGCTGCAGGGCGGGGGGGGTGTCTTTGTTGAGCCTGGCCAGTAGTGCATCGTTATTCAGGCCGAACATCACCATGATGGCTTGGGATTTGGCCTTGGGGTTGAAAAAAATGGCCATGCGCTGCAGGTTGCCGGCACGAATGCGTGCGATAACAGGTTGCCCGCTGGCACTGGCTTGCATCAGGGTGCGATAGACAGCGGGCTCGGCGCCGAGGTCGAGCCGTGACGGCAGCGCCTTGCCATCGTCCGGGTGCTGCAAGGTGGCGACAAAGTGCATGGCACGCTGGCCTGCATTGCTCAGTTGGCCGCCTTGAAATTCGCGAATGCTCAGGCTCTGCTGTTCTTCTATGGTCTGGCGCTGGGCCGGCGAGATGCGTTCTATCAGCGCAACAAAGTCGAACGCTTCGCTAGAGGCCAGTACATAGGGGGCGTAATGCTCAAAGCTATTGTGTACGGTGCGGTCGTTGGTGCTGACCAGCAGTTCGGTGGCGGTCTGCCCGGCTTGGGTAAGCTGTTGTATCCGCTGCGTCAGATGCTCCAGTTGCAGCGTGGCTTGAGTCAGTTGCTGCTTGCGGTAGGCATTCTGGTTTTCGCGCTCTTGCAGCACGGTGGCCAGCAACCAGACACCCAGCGCCAGCACGATGCTGCCAAGCCAGGTGAGCCGGGTTTTCTGGTTGGGTATCATGGCGCAGCCACCAGGCGCAGCGTATCAGGCTGTTGCCAGGTTCTGGTACAGCTGGGTGAACTCCTGCGCCAGCTTGTGCTTCGGGTCCAGGTAGACCATGGGCAGGCTGCGCTCGTGCGATTCACGGATCTTTACCGAGGCCGACAGCGGTGGTGACAGTACCGGGTGGCCTTCGTCGCGCAAGGCTTGCACCATACGGGCTGGCAGGCTGGCTCGCGGCTGGTACTGGTTCACGATGATGCCTTCTATCTGTAGCTCGGGATTGTGGTCGGCACGGATCTCTGCAGCGCTGTCCAGCAGACCCAGCAGTGCGTGGCGAGAAAAAGTATCGCAGTCGAAAGGGATCAGGCAGCGCTGCGCGGCAATCAGGGCCGAGCGGGTGTAGAAGTTCAGCGCAGGGGGGGTGTCTATCCAGATTTCGTCGTAGCTGGTGTTCAGCTGCAGCAGCACCTCGCGCAGTTTGAACATCTTGTAGCGCGCCTCCAGCTTGACCATCAGCTCGGTCAGCTCCGGGTGGGACGCCAGCAGGTCCAGGCCCGCATGCGCAGTAGGGGTGATGAATTCTGCCGGGGCTTTTTCAAACATGCTGATGGTTAGCATTTGGTTGAAAAAGCCGGCCGCATTACCCGCCGGCGGGGTGTGGCTGCCGGTCAGGTAGTGGCTGGCGTTTCCTTGCGGGTCCAGGTCGATAAGCAAAACCCGTTTGCCCGCTTTTGCGGCGGCTGCCGCCAGGTTGACGGTAATGGTGGATTTGCCCACCCCGCCTTTCTGATTGAATACCACACGACGCATGATCACCCTTTACATAGAAGCGGTTACCGCCTGACACGGGGTTGGCCGCAAGTTTGCCAGCTAGCCTGTTTTGCCAGGGGTATTAGCCCTGTTGTTTGCATACATAGTCGACTTGCTGGAAACCAGCCGACTGGCGAACCACCGGCATGGCACGAATTTCGTTGTCATTATAGGTGCGGTTAATGATTTCCCGGCCATTATCATCCAGCAAAATCATGCGGGTCAGGCGGAATGTGGCGGCGGCGCAGTCTACCTCCCAGTGGTTTATCGACTGTTTGTGGCGCGGCGTATTCAGGAAGTTTTCTTTTTTGGGGTTGAAGATGGTTTTGCGGTCGCGAAACTGCACCAGTGTGCCCCTGCGTTGCAGGCTCAGCTTGTCGACTTCGTGCAGGATATTCCCGTTGGGCGTCACCCCCATGATCACCCATTCAGCGTTGGGAATGGCCACCGGTTTGCCAGCAGGGGCAGGCTGGCCGGTCACGCCGCCTGCACTTGGCCGCGGGGCGGGAGAGGCAGGGCGGGGTGCCGTGGCACAGCCTGCCAGGACGCTGGCAAGCAAGAGGGCGGGAATCAGGTATGGCTTCATGGTGTGGCTCGCTGGGCAATAAATGACAAGAAGTCTCGCATACTCGCCGGTAAAGCCAAAGTGGCGGGAACTTGGCTGCCGTGCGGTATTCGAAGCTTTCGAGTGCCATCGCGCTTCATTGTTTCACTTTGTCTCCAGGTATTTATTGTGCGCGGCCATCCTCGGGTGGCCGCTTTTTTTGCGTACAATGGCGGTCTTCTAGCAGGAACGCCGATGCAGGACGCACTTAACCTACTCCAGAACACCTTTGGCTACCCCGCCTTTCGCGGCATGCAGGCCGATATCATCGACCACGTGTCGCAGGGCGGCCATGCGCTGGTACTCATGCCTACCGGTGGCGGCAAAAGCTTGTGTTTCCAGATTCCTGCCCTGCTGCGGCCGGGCGTGGCGGTGGTGGTCTCCCCGCTGATCGCCCTGATGCAAGACCAGGTCGCTGCCCTGCGCGAAGCCGGGGTAAAAGCTGCTTGCCTGAACTCGGCCACCAGCCAGGACGATGCCCGCGATATCGCCTACGCAGCCCGTTATGGCGACCTGGACTTGCTGTACGTAGCACCAGAGCGCTTGCTTAGCCCACGCTTTCTCGACTTTCTGGCCAGCCTGCCGCAAATCAGCCTGTTCGCCATAGACGAAGCGCATTGTGTCAGCCAGTGGGGCCATGACTTCCGTCCCGAATACCAGCAGCTGGGTGTGTTGTTCCAACGTTGGCCGCAGGTGCCGCGCATCGCGCTGACGGCTACCGCCGACGCGGAAACCCGCGCCGACATGCTGCATTTCCTGCAGCTACAAGATGCACGCCAGTTTGTTACCAGCTTCGACCGGCCCAACCTGTTTTATCAGGTAGTCGAAAAAGACAGCGCCAAGAAGCAGTTGCTCGCCTTTATAGAAAACGACTATCCGGGTGCTTCCGGTATTGTCTATTGTCTGTCGCGCAAGCGTGTGGACGATACCGCACAGTGGCTATGCGAAAACGGCATCCGTGCCTTGCCTTACCACGCCGGCATGAGCCATGCCGAGCGCGAGGCCAACCAGCGTGCCTTCCTGCGCGAAGACGGCCTGGTCATGGTGGCCACCATTGCTTTTGGTATGGGGATCGATAAGCCAGACGTGCGCTTTGTTGCCCATATCGACTTGCCCAAAAGCCCGGAAAACTTCTATCAGGAATCCGGCCGTGCCGGCCGCGACGGCCTGCCGTCTACCAGCTGGCTATGCTACGGCCTGAACGATATGGTGCAGCTAACGCAGATGATCGAGTCCGGCGACAGCCCGGAACAGCAAAAGCAGGTAGAGCTCAGCAAGCTCGATGCCATGCTGGGCTACTGCGAAACCGCCAGCTGCCGCCGCCAGCAAATCCTGGGCTATTTTGGCGAAGCCTCCCAACCCTGCGGCCAGTGCGACAACTGCCAGCGCCCGCCCACCACCTTCGATGCCACCGTGCAGGTACAAAAGCTGCTGTCCTGCATTTATCGCGTTGGCCAGCGCTTTGCCGCCAGCCACGTGATTGATGTCTTGCTGGGGCGGCCCAACGCCAGCGTCACCCACTTTGGCCACGACAAGCTGTCTACCTTCGGCATTGGCCGCGAGCTGAACCAGAAAGGCTGGCGCTCCATCATTCGCCAGCTGGTAGCGCGCAAGCTGCTGGTAGTCGATATCGTGCGCGGCCAATCCTTACTGCTTACCGATGCTTGCCGCCCGCTACTCAAAGGCCAGGAAACCATCGCACTGCGCCCGCTGGCCGACGACAAAAAACGTCAGAGCGTGCACGCCGAACGCTGGCTGCGTACCGAGCGCGAAGAACGACTGTGGCAAGCGCTGCGCCGCTGGCGTAAAGCCATGGCCGACGAACATAACGTGCCAGCTTATGCAGTGTTTTCCGACAAGAGCCTGCAAGAGCTTGTTCTGCAAAAGCCGCAAAGCCTGGCCGCCCTGCGCAAGATTTACGGCTTGGGCGAGCTGAAAGTGGCACGTTATGGCCAGCCGCTACTGGAAATCCTGCAAGACGCGCTGGCACATTAAGCCCGCCGGCCTGCACATGGCATTGCTGCACCTACGCAGTTACAATAGCGCGACATCAAATTTCGGAGAAACGTCATGCCCGTGAATCTCAAGCCCATCGATAATGCTCAGCTGGCCCCCATTGCCGGCCTGGATCTGGCCTATGCCGAAGCCGGTATCAAAAAGCCTGGTCGCAAAGATGTGCTGGTCATTCGTATCGATAAAGGCAATACCGTAGCGGGCGTCTTCACCCAAAACCGCTTCTGCGCCGCCCCGGTACAGATCTGCAAACAGAACCTGGACGCCGGCGTGCAAATCCGCGCCCTGGTGGTAAATACCGGTAATGCCAACGCCGGAACCGGCGAAAGTGGCCGCCAGCACGCCCGTGAAGTGTGTGCCGCGCTGGCCACCGAGCTAGGCTGCCTGCCCGAGCAAATCCTGCCGTTCTCCACCGGCGTTATCCTGGAGCCACTGCCAGTCGACAAAATCATCACGGCCCTGCCAACCCGCCAGCCCGCCACCTGGGCCGATGCAGCAGAAGCCATCATGACTACTGACGTGGCACCGAAAGCCACCAGCCGCACCATCCAGATCGACGGTCAGACCGTCAACATCACCGGTATCGCCAAAGGCGCCGGCATGATTCACCCTAATATGGCCACCATGCTGGGCTTCATCGCCACCGACGCACCCGTTACCCGCCCGGTACTGACCCAGCTGGTAAAAGAGGTGGCCGACCTTAGCTTCAACAGCATCACCATCGATGGCGACACATCCACCAACGATAGTTTCATCCTGATCTCCACCGGCCAGAGCAGCGCACCGCGTATCGACAGCGTGACGCACCCGGCCTACGAACAGCTGAAGGCCGCACTGCTGGAAGTGTCCATCGAGCTGGCACAAGCCATCGTCCGCGATGGCGAAGGCGCCACCAAATTCATCACCGTGCAAGTAGAAGGTGGCCGTACCGTCGCCGAGTGCAAAGCAGTTGGCTACGCCATCGGCCGTTCGCCGCTGGTGAAAACCGCCTTCTTCGCCTCCGACCCGAACCTGGGCCGCCTGTTGGCCGCCATCGGCTACGCCGGCATTCACGACCTGGACGTAGACCGCCTGGAAATGTACCTGGACGACGTGCTGGTAGCCAAAGACGGTGGCCGCAACCCGCTCTATAAAGAAGAGGACGGCCAACGTGTGATGAAGCAAGACGAAATCACCGTCAGAGTCGTACTCAACCGCGGCCTGTCCAGCGCCACCGTGTGGACCTGCGACTTCTCCTACGACTACGTCAAGATCAACGCCGACTATCGCAGCTAAGCCAGATCACCCCAGGTAGTCCCGTCAGAGCCATGCGCAAGCATGGCTCTTTTACATGGTGCGCTATCCGGATTGTCATGCACCAAGCTGGAGCTATCTTGTTAAAACGGCTTTATCCAGTAAATACAGCAGTAAACAGCATGAAAATCATATTTGCAGATGTGAAGTTACCCGCACATGGCCTGCTGTAGCGACATTATGAAAAGTTTATTGATGTTTTTTCAATTTAAAATCTTTTAAGATCATAGGCTTGCCGCATTTTGATTGCTGAATGGCTGATTTTTTTAAAAAACGCTGTTGACGAGTCGAAATCGCAAGCGTATAGTTCACACCATCAGCTGACGACGCAAACGAAACAAGCAGTCAGCACCGCTCTTTAACAGACCAAATAACCGATAGGTGTAAGTGTCTGGCTAAGCCAAATACTTGCACTGCAAAGATTTAGAGAAACGATGTTTCTT
>NZ_CEETRO010000006.1:134488-264110 GCF_979366545.1 Vogesella perlucida | reverse complement strand
GTGCGCAGGCCAGTGGCGACACCATCGCGGCCAACGTTGGCCGCAACCTTACCCTCACCAGCCAGCAAGACCAGGACCACTACGCCAGCCAGCAGCGCAGCATCAGCGCCGGCGGCAGCGTGGCCATCATCGGTACTGGTGGCGGCGTCAACGCCAGCCTCAGCCGCCAGCGCATCGATAGCCAGTACCAGAGCGTGGCCGAGCAAACAGGGCTGTACGCCGGGCAGGGCGGCTTTAATGTGCAAGTGGGCAGCCACACCCAGCTAGACGGCGCCGTCATCGCCAGCAGCGCCAGCCCCGAGCAAAACCAGCTCAGCACCGCCACCCTCGGCTGGCAAGACCTGCAAAACCGCGCCGAATACCGCGTGGAAAGCCAGAGCATTGGCGCCAGCAGCAGCGCCAGTGCCAGCGGCAACCTCGCCGCCAACGCGCTGGGCAACGCCAGCACCCTCCTGAACGGCGGCCACACCCAGGGCAGCGCCAGCAGCACCACGCTGGCCGCCATCAGCGCCGGCAGCCTTGCCGTGCACGACAGCGCCGCGCAGCAGCAAGACACCGCCACCCTGCGCCGCGACGCCAGCGGCACCGCCAACGGCCTGAGCCCCATCTTCAACAAACAAGCCGAGCTCGACCGCCTGCAAGCCATCCAGCTCATCGGCGACATCGGCCAGCAAACCCTGCAGATCGCCAACAGCCACAAACGCGCCGAGCTGAACGCCGCCACCGAGCGCGCCAAAGCCGACCCGCTCTACGCCAACAGTGCCGACTACCAGCAACTGCAAGCCACCTGGGGCAAAGGCGGCAGCGTGCAGCAAGCCATCACCGCCGTCACCGCCGCGCTGCAAGGCCTGGCCGGGGGGACGCCAGCGCTGCCATCGCTGGGGCTGCCGCACCCTACCTGGCCAGCCAGATCAAGCAGCTCACCACCGAACCCGCCACCGGCCAGGTCAACACCGCCGCCAACGCCATGGCGCACGCCCTGCTGGGCGCCACCCTGGCCGCCGCCAAAGGCGACAACGCCGTGGCCGGTGCGGCCGGCGCGGGCAGCGCCCCGCTCATCGCCGCCACCTTGGCACAAAACCTGTACGGCAGCGACGCGGCCAACCTGAGCGAAAGCCAGAAAGACACCGTGGCCGCGCTCACCACACTGGCCGGCAGCCTGGCGGGCGGGTTGGCCGGCGGCAACGCCGCCTCGGCGCTAGCGGGTGGGCAGGGGGCGAAGAATGAGGTGGAGAACAACTGGCTTCGGCCACAAGAAATCGAGCTGAAGAAAAAAGCTGAACGGCAATGTGCAGATGGCAATAACAATGCCTGTACCGTTGTGCAGCTACTGCGCAAACTGGATACGCAGCGTGAGCAGGCAAATGACGGTACCCGTTACAAAGGCATGACCCAGGCGCTGACCGAGTTGCTGATGTCACCCGTTACCGTGCCGGTGGAATTGATTGCCAGCATCGACCGCTACGGTTTGTCTGCCACGGCGAATGCGTTGGCAGAGGGCCTGGCAGGCTTGCCTGCCAGGCTGATTGACGGTCTGCAAAGTGACAACCCGGAAGTACAAGGCCGGGCGCTGACCGAGCTGTTGGCTGGCGGTGTGGGCGGGGCAAAAGTCATCGGCGAAGTCCGTGATGCCGCAGTTGCATTGAGGCTTTCACGTGCCGCCATAGAAGCCGATGCCATCAAAATTAAAGCCAGATTGGTTGAAGTTGCCATCCATAAGGACGACCATCGCTTTGACGCAGTGGCAGAGAAAATGGCCGAAGCCAAGGCGGCTGGCTGGAAAGATAAAAATGGCCACACAATTTGGCCGCCTGAAAATGGTAAGGTGCCGGGGACGGAAGAGCAGATAAAGTTGCCAATTGGTACAGAGCTTGACCGTTATGGCTTAATTGGGAGTAATACGGATTTCATTGCGCCGAAAGGTGTTCCCTATGCAAATCGCGCATTGCCATTAGGTAGTAACTCTAGACCTTTGGTGACGCTGGTGGTGTTAAAGCCACTCCCCGTCGAGAAAAGTCTGGTCATGCCATGGTTTGGTGAGCCAGGCATGGGTGTTCAATATCAGACTACTGCAGGCGCATTGCGGATGACGGTAGGTGAGTTGATTGAGCATGGATATTTGAGGAGGGTTGATTGAAATGATTATGGATAAAATTAATGCTATTGGTGGCTATGATGTGAATAATTTTCGAAGAGGTTTCGATGGTGTTTCGGTTGAAAGGTATCTCGCTGTAGCTGCACAGTCGCTATTGCAAGCAGGGGTTGATTGCGAATTCCGAATTGGTAATCAAGTGTTTAATATGGGTGGTGGTGATTATGAAATTGGAACTTACTATGGGATTGATGTTCATTACTCGGAGGGTGTCGTGGTAATTTATGGTGCTCAGCGCGGGGGGAAATATGTGCTGTTGATTGTGCCGTGCTGTGAAATTTCTAGAGCGGTTAAAATTTTTGTCAATTATGTCTCTGTGGGTGCGGTTGTTTTGGATTTGTCTGTCGCTACTTCCTGATTTGGGTGGGCTGTATTTTTCTCGGGTGTGCTTCTTGTGAGTCGTTCTGTGTTTTTTGATATTGAGAGGGTGCCTTGTGAAGACTATTGTTGTTCCAGGCTATGTTGCGGATGAATTCAATGCGCCATTGAGGCATTCGAATCCACATGCCGATGCAGTCAGGAAGAGTATTGGTCGTGTCTATAGATTAATAGATACGGCTTTGGTCGGAATCGAGAATCCTAATTGGACGGTGGATTCAACTTGCTATGGTTCAAAAGTAAATGTTGAGCCATATGGGTTTGAATGGGTGGATGATAAATTTTATATTTATGCATCTGAAAGAGGAAACAAGTCTGCGATTGCTATTTTCAAAAGTAGCCACTCTGCAGCGAAATATTTTGTATGGCTCGTTTCTGGTGGAAGTCGTTCTATTGACTGGTCTCTCTTCCCTGAGATGGAGCCGTAACTTCACGGCGCCGGCAGCGCCCCGCTCATCGCCGCCACCTTGGCACAAAACCTGTACGGCAGCGATGCGGCCAACCTGAGCGAAAGCCAGAAAGACACCGTGGCCGCGCTCACCACACTGGCCGGCAGCCTGGCGGGCGGGTTGGCCGGCGGCAACACCGCCTCGGCGCTAGCGGGTGGGCAGGGGGCGAAGAATGAGGTGGAGAACAACTACTTGGCGGCTTGGCAAAAAGACCAATACCGCAGAGAGCTCGACGCGTGTAAAAGCAGCCTGACCTGTCAGGCACGGGTGCATGGCAAGTACCTGTCTATCAATGTCAGCCAGGATGCCCGTTTGGTATCTGGTATGGCTTTGGGGGCGATGCTGGAGCTTAATGATCTGGTTAAAGCCTTGCCGGAGATACCCGGCGTGGTGAATGCCATACTGGATAACCCGTCCATTCTGAAAAATCTGCCAGCGGGCTATGCGGCCCAACTGGAAAGCACTTACTCGGCATACTTGCAGGCACTAGAGCACGCCGGGCCGGATGGCGCGACAGCAGCCGGTGTCGAGTTTGTCAAACTGGCTAACTTGGTGGCACCCGTGGTAGGTAGTGCTCGTGTGGCGCTGAAGGTCGGTGAGCAAACCGTCGCCACGCTGGGTAAGGCTGGCGGGCAGTTATCCAGAGAAGCAGCGCTGGCGCTGGAGAAGAAACTGGATGAGAGCCTTGAAATAGCAGCACGCAACGCTTTGCTGAAAAGTGGTGGCGTACTCGATATGCAAGGCCATGCGCTGCTGGACATGAAGCAGCTCAGTAATCAGCAAAAAGGCCTAATGGGCGAGCTGTTCGGGCCGAAGACGGTACAAGCTATTGTGCCGGGTGGTGAAAAGCTGGCGCGGATACCGGGCGTGGGCGAGACCGGTATCGATGATTTGTACAAGGTAAACCGCCGTGATGTGGACTACGTGATGATCGAATACAAGTTTGTGGGGCCGGATAATAAAACCGGGGCGGATTACCTGAAGCCGACCAACGATGGTAAGCAGGGGAGTTTGTCGTGGATGCTAGGGAGTGGGCGGATTGAGAAAGCGGTGGGTTCGTTGGCCGAAGCAAGGAGCGTGAAGGCATCCATTGAATCTGGCCGAGCGGAAAGCTGGGTAGTCACCGTACGCCCTGATGGTTCAACGGCGTTGCAAGTTTTGGATGCGGTAGGCAAACCCAAACCGATAGACACCTCGAAGATTGTTCTTCCGAGGTTGAATCTATCAGGAGCAAGGCCATGATCCGTGCGCCAATAGGGAGCTATGAATACTGGAATGAATGGATTGAGAAAGACCACTCATGGCTGAAAGATGTTGGAAAAAAACTTTCGTCACCATCAGAGAATCCGACTTATAGACCGGAGTTTGTGTGGGGTGGTGTCAATGATCGCCTCCGACTTTTGTTAAGGCTTTACTCCTCCGGCGCCCCCATCCGCGACTTGTCCCAGCACTTCCCTGGTCTACTCGATGCTTGGGAACTGTCCAACCGCTTGAGTGACGAGGTCTGTAAAGAGCACGGCTGGCAAACCTGCCGCGACTGGGACTTCTCCCTGTCAAATCTCAACCACTACAACTGGTGCTTCTGGCTGGTGGGTTTGGCGCTGGCGCTGGAGATACCCGAAGCACAGTGGCAGCGCTTGATCACGCTGATTGGCGGCGAAGGGGACGATGTGTTGCTCGACCGGGTGATCGCCACCCGGACGCCGACGCGGCGTGTCGGCACCAAACTGCTGCACGCCAAGCCCTACGCGCGGCTGCTCAAGGCAGTGGATGCCTCGGCAGATCAGCAGGCTGGCTTGCTGCGAGACTTCGTTGACCATTGGTATCCCGAGCTCAAGCGCCCCGCGCCCAGGAACAAAAAGGCGCCCACCATCGAGCCGTTCTGGTACATCTATGGCGACCCGGTATTGAACCCGCTGGAGATGGGCAGCTACTTTGGTCGCTGGTGCATCGAGGCTGTGGCGACGGTTAAGGCCTTTGGGCTGGACGACAGCCTGTGCCTGGGGCACGAGCACTATCCCGGCGACTTGCTGCGGCCGGATGGCCCCAGCACCCACCCGCAGCGGGAAGCGCCGAAAGCAGGCTGGCTTACCCGGCTGTTCGGTAGCCGGAGCGGCTAAGCGAATGCGTCAGGCGCAGCTGCCTGCCAAGGTTGGCCGCATACACTGGGCCAGCGCCGGGCGCCACTTCACCCTTACCGCGACCAACTTGCAAAACGATGCTGCCGGCGGCCTTGCCCAGCTGCAAGCTGGGCAAAACTTCACCCTGGCCACCGTCCAGACCGGCAGCAGCAACCAGCTGCAATGGCAAGGCAACAACGCCCGCAGCGATAGCCAAAGCCAGGACGTTGGCAGCAGCATTGCCAGCGCGGGTGACATCACGCTGAAAGCCGGCGGCAACGTACACAGCACCGCGGCCAACCTGGGCAGCCAGGCCGGCGCCATCAGCCTGCAAGCCACCGGCAATGTACAGCTGGACGCCGGCCAGAGCCGCGTGCAAGTAGACGAAAGCCACCAGTACAGTGGCAGCAACGGCGCGCTGTCCCGTAAAACCACCACCACCCGCGACACGCTGGACCAAACCCAGGCCATAGGCAGCCAGCTCTCCGGCCAGACAGTCACCATCAACGCCGACAAGGACATCAATGTCACCGGCAGCAGCATCGCCAGCGACCAGGCCACCACCCTAAAAGCGACAGGCAACGTCACCCTCGCCGCCGCACAGAACAGCAGCAGCGAAAGCCACAGCCGCGACGAGAAAAAATCCGGCCTGACGAGCAGCGGCGGCTTGGGCTTTACCGTCGGCAAAGCGCAGCAAGGCAACGCCAACACCGTCACCACCACCCAAGCGGTGGGCAGCACTATCGGCAGCGTGCAGGGCGATGTGTCGATACAGGCCGGCCAGGCCTACCGCCAGACCGGTTCCAGCGTACTGACGCCGCAGGGCGACATCGACGTACAGGCGCAAAGCCTCACCATCGAAGAAGCGCACCAGCAAACCCGCGTTGACAGCAGCAGCTACAGCAAGCAAAGCGGCTTGACTGTAGGCTTGGGGGGCGGGGTGCTGGATATGGCGCAGAACACATTGCAGGCTGGTAAAGCAGCAGCCAGCGCCGGCAACCAACGCAATCAGGCATTGAATGCACTAATGACTTATGCCGCAGGTGCAGATCTGATTGAACAAGGTAAGGCAGTGTCGCAAGCTGCAGGCCGCAATGGCGTGATGGGGAGTGATGGCCAGCCCGGCGCAGCGGCTGCCAGCGGTATCAAAGTCAGCGTAAGCGTAGGATCAAGCCAGAGTCAGAGTCACAGTCTGAGCAATAGTGATACTGCCGCAGCGTCCATGCTCAAAGCAGGGGGTGATATCAGGCTGAATGCCACGCAAGCCGACCTTACCGTGCAGGGCAGCTCGGTGCAGGCTGCACAAGTGCTGGCGTTGAAGGCCGCACAGGCCATCAACCTGACAGCCAGTGCATCCACGGAAAGCAACCGTAGCAGCAATAGCAGTAGCGCCGCCAGCCTGGGTGTCAGTGTGGGGATAGGGGAAGGTAGTGCGGGTTTGAGCGCAGACGTGGCCGCCAGCCGTGGCAAGGGCCAGTCTAATGCTGACAGCACCACCTATAACAACAGCCATATCAGCGCAGGCCAGCAGCTCACCCTCGATAGCGGCAGCGATACCACCGTGCGTGGCGCCACCATCAGTGCACCGCAAGTGGTGGCCAACGTTGGCCGCAACCTCAACGTAGAAAGCCTGCAAGACACCGCCACCAGCCAGGCAACACAACGTTCGACAGGCATCACCGCCAGCGTGCCACTGGTGGGTAGCGGTGGTAATGCCAGCATCAATCTGGCCAAGCAGAACAGTGATAGCCAATACCGCAGCGTGTTTGAGCAAAGCGGTATTCAGGCAGGCGATGGTGGCTTCCATATAACGGTACAGGGTAATACCGACCTTAAGGGTGCAGTTATCGCCAGCCAGGCCGACGCTAGCCGCAACACGCTACAAACGGCCACGCTCACCACCAGCCATATCAGCAACAGCATGAGCGCCAGTGCTAGCAGCAGCGGGTTGAGCGTGGGCACGGGCATGCTGGATGGTAAATACGCAGCCAGCAAAGCCATTGCCGGCAACCTGCTTAACCAAGGGGGCGCCAGCCAGAGCGATAACAGCACGACGCACAGTGCCATTAGTGCAGCGCAGATCAGCGTAGCGGGCAAGACTACCGATAGCAGCCAGGCCACACTGCTGGATAGCCAGGGCCAGACGGTGAGTACGGATACCGCCGACGCACACCGTGCGCTGGCTAAGCCGGACGTGGTCGCGCTGGAGCAACAGGCACAGCAAAAGCAGGCAGACAATATGCTGCTGTTCAAAACAGCGGTGGCGTTTACCGATGGCGCTTTCAAGAAGATGTTTTTGACCGAAGCGAAGATGTATACCGTGGCCAGGGGAGAAGATGGCGCTGTGCTGAAAGATGAACAGGGCAAACCCCAATTCAGAGAGCTAAGCAATGAGGAAAAAGCCAATCTGAAACCAGGTGCGGATGGCAAAGTGCATATTGCCAATAATGGTATCTTTAACGGCAGTGAGCTGGACCCGTCGGCTGCAGCGAAATATGCCGATCAAAACAATGGCGCGACGTATTTTATTCATTTTCCCGAGGCCAATAACATAGTGTCAGAGCTGTTGATCGCCGCGTATCAAAAGCATCTGGAAGGGGATGTGTTTGGCCTGACCAATGCTACGCAGGAGGTAAAGAACGCGATGCAGCAATACGGGCAAAGCGGCTTGCAGCTAGACGGTCATAGTCGGGGCAGCATGACAGTGGGTAATGCCATGACGTCCTTGACCAAAGAGCCGGCGGCGCAAGGCACATTAAGCAAGACTACCGTCAATTTCTATGGGCCTGCCTATAACGTGCGCCATGCCGATGAACTGCTGGCCTGGCTACAAAATCGGGACAGCATGAGTCCGGAAGAAAAAAACAAAGCCATGCTGATGTTCCAGAATCACGATGTCGACCCGGTAGGCAGTTGGTCGGTTGTTGGTAATAATGCGGGGACGGGCGGTAGTATTCCTCATGGTTCTAATATCTTGCTGGAGCAGATAAAAGCGGTGACCGGGCAGGAGAATACGGTACACAACTGTTATGGCAGTGGCGATGCCAAGTGCAATCCATTTTGGGGGGATAATAAGATAAGAAAACCGATTGCGAAGCCGGCACGGCCAGAGTTGCTAAATCAAGGAGCTGCGCCATGAATAGTCAGTTGCTAATTTCAGTAGCGGTAGCTTTTTCTATGCTTGCTGGCTGCAGGAGCGCATTTCAGCCACCTCCTGATGATTTTGAAATATGGCAGAAAAGCAAGCCTGTACACATACAGCAGGTTATGGCTGCTTTATTGGAGTGCGGCTATCCATGGCCTTCAACCAAAGATTTTCGTACATACGAGTATTGGGGTGATAATGATGAAGCATCGATCATTATGGTTGAGCGATGTATGGAGAAGCAGGGTTATAGTAGTCATTACGGAAGTCGGTATTCTTGCAGGCAAGGCTTGGCTGAGCAGTTCAGGCAGCGCAAGACAATAGAACAGATTAAAGCAATAGAGCATGCTTGTGATCCCAATACACCGCCACCAGAGCCTAGTGTTGAAAGGCGGCTTAATAGTCCTTATTGCAAGACAGAATGGGCCAGAAAATACCCGCAGTGTCAGCCTGTGGTGGTGCCGAGCGTGAAGAAATGATGGCAGGCTGTAAAGCGGGTGCAGTCTTGGCAAAGTGAGCTTGTTTCAATATCTGGTAAGGATTTTCCTATGAAAACCAAAGTGAAATATACGGTGTGTCTTGCATTAGCCTTGCTATTAACAGCGTGTGCAAGCATCTCGCCAGAGCAGGCCATCCGAACGGCTCAGGCCAGGTACGCAGACAGCAACGTGTTGTATGTGGAGGCATCCAGCAATGAGCTGACCAATGCCCTGATGGTGGCTGCCTTGGGCACGTCAGCCTCGACTAGCTCTACCGCGCTGGTGACGCTGCTGCAATGTAGTAATCAAAAACCGGTGGTGGTAGCGGGGCAATCAGAGCGCGTTACGGCAGCCACCATTCGTCGGGCCATCAACGATGCTGGCACCAACTTGCCAAGCAGAGGCAAGTTGGTGATTGTCGGTGATGCCAACGCTTTTGCAGAGATTGTGACTACGGCACAAAGCCGGGGGCTGGCAGTCGAAGTGATAGCCCCTTCACCGTAAGCTTCCCAGCATCACCCACGTCAATGTCGGCCAGCAACTCACGCTGAGCAGCGGCAGCGATACCACGCTGCAAGGCAGCCGTCGCCAGTGTGCAATGCGTCACCAGCTACGGCCAACCACGTAATGCTCCTGCATGTCGGATGCTGATGGCTATTTCACCGGAGCAAGGCATGCCCCCGACGTGCTCAATAGAATCCCTTGCAAGACAACTCTCTGCAAGGCAAGACCTGGATCGATTGCAAAATAAGCACAGATTCACTTGTATATTTTGTAAGGATGCGCAGCCTATCAATAAGGTTGAAATTGAAATGAACAATCCTTGATGTGAGTGCTTTTATTCCATGCGATAGTTTTTCGGCATTAATTGTTGGTGCGATTAACCAATGCGCTGGAGTAAAAATGAGTAGACGTCTGTATTCAAAATATCTGGAGCAGATTCTTGGTCTTACATTTAGCCACGCCGCAATGGCCAATGATGGTACATGGTACGCTGGCGCTGCAATAGGTAGCGCTCATGTCAAGGATAATGCGCCTGATAAGGGGTTGTCTGTTACACGGGATAGCACTGTCACAGGCTATAAACTTTACGCTGGGTATCAGATTCTGCCCAATTTGGCGATAGAGGGTGCTTATGCCGATGTGGGCAAAGAGGAATTTGCCTGGCGATATAGTGCAACAGAAAGTGGTGCCGGCACCATCAAGGTGAAAGCATTATCGCTATCTGCCATTGCCATTGCACCGCTTTCTGGTGATTTTTCGGCATTTGCCAAGCTGGGCGTGGCAAATCTCAACACGAATTACAACGAAAGCTGGTCTCAGACTGGCTATGCAGAAAATTTAAGCGAGAAAAAGTCTAAAGCTGTGGTGCATTACGGGGCTGGCATTACCTACGCACTGCAAAAAGGTTTGGCCATCCGGGCAGAGTTTGAGGCGTTTGGCAAAGGCAAGGTAGGCGATACTGCCATCAAGTCCCGTTTACTCTCCTTGGGATTGCAGGCTCAATTTTGATAGTCTGACAGTAATAAAAAAGCGCCCTGGGGCGCTTCTGGCTGCGGACAAAGTACTGGCCCTGGTTTGGTCGGACCCGGCAACGCCGGGCCGCTTCATGTTAAGTATTTGAATACGCGGACCCCTGCTTACAAAAAAACCCGGCTTGCATTGCAGGCCGGGTTTGTCATCAATCACAAGCGCCCTAGGGCACTTTTTTATTACTGTGCAGCAGAGGCTGTTTTGGCTGTGTCCGGCGTCAGGCCTTTCCAGCTACCGGCTTGTAGCTGGTACAGACTAACTGCACCATTTTTGATATCGCCATTTGGCTCGAATGCAATCTCGCCCGTTACCCCTTGCAGCTGGGTTTTGGCAATTTCTGGCATGAATTTTTTCGGGTCTGCTGAATCTGCGCGCTTCATGGCATCCAGCAGAACGCGAGCTGCGTCGTAGGTGTAAGGGGCATACGCCTGGATGTCGGTCTTGAAGCGGGCTTTGAATTTGTCATTAAAGCTGGCGTAGCCTGGCATGGCTTCTTTTGGTGCCCCGGCGCTGGAGGCGTAGGCACCTTCTGCGTCTTTACCGGCCAGCTTGGCAAACTCTGGTGTATTCACGCCATCAGCACCCATGAATGCAGCTTTCATGCCCAGCTTGCGTAGCTGTTTCACCATTGGGCCGGCTTGGGCGTCCATGCCGCCGTAGAAAATCAGGTCCGGGTTCTGTGCTTTGAGCGAAGTCAGAATAGCCATGAAGTCGGTAGCACTGTTGGTGGTGTACTCGCGCTTTACGACTTTGCCACCGGCGGCTTCTACCGATTTGGCAAAATCGTCTGCCAGACCTTGGCCATAGGTGGTGCGGTCGTCAATGACGGCGACGCGTTGTGCTTTCAGCTGGCCAACCGCAAACTTGGCTAATGCCTGGCCTTGTTGCAGGTCGTTTGCAATGATGCGGAAGGTGTTGTTGTAGCCTTGCTGGGTGAATTTCGGGCTGGTTACCGAACCCGCCACCATTGGCACGCCTGCATCGTTGTAGATGCGCGATGCGGGAATGGCTGCGCCAGAGGTCAGGTGGCCGACCACTGCCACAACACCGCTGTCGATGAAGCGTTGCGCTACTTGCGTGGCGGCTTTGGGGTCTGCTTGGTCGTCTTCTGACACCACTTCGAATTTTACTTTTTGGCCACCCAGGGTGACACCCGCAGCATTGGCTTCTTCGATCGCCAGCTGAACGCCGTTATCTGCGTCACGACCCCAATGGGCAAACGGGCCGGTGAGCGGGTTGGCCGAACCGATTTTTACGGTCAGCTGCTCTGCACTGGCTGCAGGCGCACTGCCTTCGGCAGTTGCGGTTTTGTCGGAAGCGCCGCATGCGGCCAAAGCGGCAGCCGTAGCGGCTACCAGCGAAACATTAATGATTTTGTTCATGGTAAAGCTTGTCCCTGCCCCTGCGCGGGGGCATTGTTTTATAGGTGATGGCAGGTGGATTTCAGGCGTGATACCTGCCCTGGTGGGGCGGGTAATACAGCAGGCGCGTTTTCAGCAGGCCCATGGGTGGCGGGCTGCAGGAAAAGCAGGAAGTGGCGAAAGGATACAATCGGCACTGCAGCACAACATATTAGCTATCCATGTATTGTTGTGCAAGTGCAAATAAAAAACGGCGCCCGAAGGCGCCGTTTCATGCTGTTGCCAGCAAGAATTACTGAGCAGCGCTAGCAGCAGGGGCCGCAGAAGCCGGGCCGCCTACAGTGGAAACTACTTCCCACTTGCCGCCTTTAACCTGGTAAACGGTCACGGCGCCGTCTTTGATGTCACCTTTCTCATCAAAGGCGATCGGGCCGGTTACGCCGGTGTAGTTGGTTTTGCCAACTTCAGCCAGGTAGGTTTTCGGATCAGTGGAGCCTGCACGTTTCATGGCTTCTACCAGTACACGAACAGCATCGTACTCGTATGGTGCGTAGATCTGTACTTCGGTATTGTACTTGGCCTTGAACTTGTCATTGAAGGCAGCGAAGCCAGGCATCTTGTCACGTGGCATACCGCAGCTGGAGGAGTACTGGCCTTCGGAAGCTTCGCCTGCCAGCTTGATGAACTCCGGAGTCTGCCAGCCATCACCACCCATCAGCTTGGCTTTGATACCCAGGCGCTGCATCTGCTTGGCCAGCGGGCCTGCTTGTGCATCCATACCGCCGTAGAAGATTACGTCCGGTGCAGAACCTTTGATCGAGGTCAGGATGGCGTTGAAGTCAGTAGCAGTGTTGGTGGTAAATTCGCGTTTAACGATGGAGCCACCTTTGGCTTTGATCGCTTTTTCGAATTCATCAGCCAGACCCTGGCCGTAAGCGGTGCGGTCATCGATGATGGCTACTTTTTTGGCTTTCAGGCCATCAACGGCAAACTCGCCCAGTGCTTTACCTTGCTGTACATCGTTAGCGATAACACGGAAGGTAGTTTTGTAACCCTGCTTGGTGTAGTCAGGGTTGGTAGCCGATGGGGAGATTTGCGGTATGCCAGCGTCGGAGTAGATCTTGGAAGCCGGGATGGTAGTGCCGGAGTTCAGGTGACCTACTACGCCAACTACGCCGGCATCAACCAGGCGCTGAGCAACCTGGGTGCCGATTTTCGGGTCGGCCTGGTCATCTTCGGATACCAGTTCGAATTTGATTTTCTTGCCACCGATCTCAACGCCTTCAGCGTTCAGGTCTTCGATAGCCAGCTTGGCGCCCAGCTCGTTGTCTTTACCCAGGTGGGCAATCGGGCCAGTCAGCGGCGACACTTGACCGATTTTGACAACGGTTTCACCGCCAGCTTCAGCAGCTGCGGCGGATGCTTCGCCAGCCGGTTTTTCTTCCTTGTTGCCGCAGGCAGTGAGTGCAATGGCGGCAGCCGCAAAAAGGCTCAGACGAGCAAATTTATTCATCTTGTGTTTCCCCTGATCTTAAGTCTGTGACTTGAAAAACCTGCGTTACATCTTTTGGATGAGCAGATGGCAAGGATTATGCGGAGCCGTTTCTTTCAGTGTCAACGAAGGTCGCAAACAATGTTTTGAATATTGTTCGACATAAATTTGTCGCATGCCTCTTTATGGTGTGCTGCACCATGCACTTATTGAACAAAGTTTTCACAAATGAACAAAGGCGCACCATTGCGGTGCGCCTTTGTGAAAAAAATTGGCCTTTTTCTAGCTTTTTGCGCCACAGCTGCGGGCGCGTAGCTGTCGCATTTCTGCATCATCAGGTGTTGTTATCCAGCCACCCAGGTTGGCCGCAGCGATCTCCGCCAGCGCGGTAATCCATGCCGGACGCTCGTTCAGGCAGGCTATATAGCGGTATTCCTTGCCGCCGTGGGTCAGAAAATCTTCTTTTCCTTCCATGGCAATTTCTTCCAGGGTCTCCAGACAATCACCCACAAAACCCGGGCACATGATGTCAATTTTCGACACGCCATCGCGCGCCAGCTGGCTAAGAACCTCGGTAGTGTAGGGTTTGATCCATTCTGCTTTACCAAACCGGCTCTGGAAGCTGACCACGTATTCCGCCTTGCTCAGCCCCAGCTCTTCCGCCAGCAAACGGCCAGTTTTGAGGCATTCGCAGTGGTAGGGGTCACCTTTATCCAGCGTGAAGCGCGGCACACCATGAAAGCTCATCACCAGTTTTTCTGCCCGGCCGTTCAAGCGCCAGTGTTCGCGCACGCTATCGGCCAGCGCCTGTATATAGGCGGGGTGGTCGTGAAAGTGGCGTACAGTGCGCACTTCCGGCATGTTGCGCATTTTTTGCAGGGTGCGGAACACGTCGTCCAGCGCGGTGGCACTGGACGAGCCTGCGTATTGCGGGTACAGCGGTATTACCAATAGGCGCTCTACGCCGGCTTCCCGCATCTTGATTATGGTTTGCTCTACAGATGGCTGCCCGTAGCGCATGGCGTACTCCACCACCAGGTTGCGCATGCCTTGCTCACCCAGCAGGCCTTTCAGCAGCGTGGCCTGCTTTTGGGTGTGCACCAGCAGGGGGGAGCCATCTGGCGTCCAGATCGTGGCGTATTTCGCCGCACTTTTTGCCGGGCGTACATTCAGGATGATGCCGTTAAGAATGAACCACCAGATCGCCTTGGGGATTTCAATGACACGGCTATCGGACAAAAACTGCTTTAAATAGGGGCGTAGTGCTTTCGCGGTAGGCGCCGCTGGCGTGCCCAGGTTGATCAGCAGAATACCTGTCTTTGGGGTGTAATCGTGGCGAAACGCGGGTTCTTTCAGTAGTGCGGGCATGATTTGTCCAGTACAAAACGAGTGCGCTTAGCTTAACCGGCTAGCGATAAAAAGCAATGGCCGCAGAGCGGCCATGGTAGAGAAAAGAGGGCAGGTGCTTACTCTTCGCGCATGGGTACCAGTACGCTGCGGTTGCCGTTGGTTTCCATGGCGGAGACAATGCCCGTGGCTTCCATTTGTTCAATCAACCGGGCCGCGCGGTTATAGCCGATGCGTAGCTGGCGCTGCACCGATGAAATGGATGCTTTGCGGGTTTTTATCACGATCGCCACGGCTTCGTCGTACAGCGGGTCGGCTTCCATATCGCCACCGCCACCAGCAGCCACCGCATCGCCTCCCGCTTCATCGCCTTCGGGCGTGCCGGTGAGAATGCCGTCTACGTAGTCTGGTTCACCCGTGGTCTTCAGGAACTCTACTACATGATGCACTTCTTCGTCGGCCACAAAGGCGCCGTGTACGCGCAGCGGGTAGTTGGTGCCGGGGGGCTGGTACAGCATATCGCCCTGGCCAAGCAGGGTTTCTGCGCCCATCTGGTCCAGAATGGTACGGCTGTCGATTTTGCTGGATACCTGGAAGGCAATGCGGGTGGGAATATTGGCCTTGATCAAGCCGGTGATCACATCCACCGACGGGCGCTGGGTGGCCAGAATCAGGTGGATGCCAGCCGCACGCGCTTTTTGGGCCAGGCGGGCGATCAGCTCTTCGATTTTTTTACCTGCCACCATCATCAGGTCGGCCAGCTCGTCGATCACCACCACAATCAGCGGCAGCGTTTCCAGTGGCTCTGGCATGTCGGGTGTCAGGCTGAACGGGTTGGGTATTTTTTCACCGGCTTTTTCGGCATCACGGATTTTCTGGTTAAAACCGGCCAGGTTACGCACGCCCAGCTTGGACATCAGCCGGTAGCGGCGCTCCATTTCGCCCACACACCAGTTCAGTGCGTTGGCCGCTTGCTTCATGTCGGTTACCACGGGGGCCAGCAGATGCGGGATGCCTTCGTATACCGACAATTCCAGCATTTTCGGGTCCACCATGATCAGGCGGGCTTCTTTTGGCGTGGCCTTGTATAGCACCGACAGAATCATGGCGTTGATCGCTACCGATTTACCGGAACCGGTGGTGCCTGCCACCAGCACGTGTGGCATCTTGGCCAGGTCTGCCGAGACAGGCTGCCCGGCAATATCCTTGCCCAGCGCCATGGCCAGCTTGGACGGCATGTTTTGATAGCTTTCCGATCCGACGATTTCGGACATGCGTACAATCTGGCGTTTGGGGTTCGGCAGCTCCAGGCCCATATAGGTTTTGCCCGGGATGGTTTCTACCACGCGGATGGATACCAGGCTCAGGGCGCGGGCCAGGTCTTTCATCAGGTTGACGATCTGCGCGCCTTTTACCCCAATGGCGGGCTCGATTTCATAGCGTGTAATCACCGGGCCGGGGTAGGCGGCAATGACCTTCACATCCACGCCAAAGTCGGCCAACTTGCGTTCGATCAGACGCGAGGTGTATTCCACCGTTTCGGCAGACACCGGTTCGCCTTGTTCTTTGGGCGGCGCAAGCAGGGTCAGCCCTGGCAGGGCGTCGTCACCCGGGGCAGCAAACAGCGATTGTTGTACCGGCTTCACCGCTTTGGGGGAGACCGGCACTTCCAGCACCGGGGCTTCTATGCGTACCGGTGGCTTCTCGTCGATCTTTTTCTTTTCCTGCACCACTTTTTCTTCGCGCTGCTTGGCCACCTCTCGGCCGATCTCACGATCCTTACTAGCCTGCCAGGCTTGCCAGGCGCCTACCGTGGCATCTTCGATCTTGCCGCCCAGGCTTTCCATCAGATTTAACCAGGACAGACCGGTGAAGAGCGAGGTGCCAATGGCCGCAAGCACCAGCAAGAGCAGGCCCGCGCCGGTACCGCCAAAAGCATGTGCGGCGGCATAGCCCAGCGACTTGCCCAGCATGCCGCCAGCACCGGCCGGCAGTGCCAGTACCTTGTTGCCCAGTATCAGCGCTTCGATACTGGCGACGCTGGTGAGCGTGACGAGAAAGCCCAGTAGGGCCGCCCAGGTCATGGGGCCGGTTTGGAAATCGGCTTGTTCGATCTTGCGGTAGCCCCAGGCAATGGCAAACAGGCAGAAACCCACCAGCAGCCATGCCGCATAGCCAAACAGATAGAGCAGGATGTCGGACAGCCAGGCACCAAAGGTGCCGCCGTAATTGCGCACCTGGGTATCGGCGGAGCTATGCGACCAGCTAGGGTCGGCCGGATTGAAGCTGGCCAGGGTGATAACCAGATAAACAGCTGTCACGGCCATAAGTAGCCACCACGCTTCGCGCAGCAGCGCGGTGAGCTTGGGTGGTAGGGGTTGGGTATTTCGTACGGCAGCTTTACGCTTGAACAGGCGCATTGTTATTTAATGTATGAAGTCAGCCATGCATTATATCGGCAATTTACCCGGTATTTTATCGATCACATTACATTTACCGCGGATAAAGTGCGCCGAGTACGCGCAAACCGCGTGCGCCGGTCACTTCTGGCAGGTTGGCCGCGTGGCGGTGGCTGAAGCACCAGCCCAGCCAGGCAAACGCCGCCGCTTCGACTTGCTGCGGGCCCAGGCCCAAAACCTCAGTAGTTTCGATATGAATACCTGCAAGGTTGGCCGCAAGGCTCGCCATCAGTACCGGGTTTTGTGCGCCCCCGCCGCAGACATACAGCTCGCGGCAGCATGGGGCAAAGCGCTGCACGGCCGCGGCAATGCTGTGGCTGGTGAGTGCCAATAGCGTGGCTTGTACATCGGCATCGCGCATCGGGCCGTGTAGCTTGGTATGCGCGGCTAGCTGCGCATCCAGCCAAGGCAGGTCAAACAAGTCCCGCCCGGTGCTTTTGGGCAGGTTGGCCGCAAAATAGGGCTCTGCCAGCAGGCGATCGAGCAGTGCGCTCTGCACTTGGCCACTGGCCGCCCATGCCCCACCTGCGTCGTAATCCAGGCCGCGATGGCGGCGTATCCACGCGTCCAGCAGCATATTGCCAGGGCCGGTATCAAAGCCGATCACCGGCAAGCCCGGGCTCAGGCGGGTCAGGTTGGCGATACCGCCAATATTCAGAATGACGCGCGATACGCTGGCGCTGGCAAACACGGCCTGATGAAAAGCGGGCACCAATGGTGCGCCCTGACCACCGGCGGCGACATCACGGCTGCGCACATCGCCTATGACATCGATACCGCATAGCTCCGCCAGCAAGGCATGGTTGCCGATTTGCAAGGTATAGCCATGCTGCGGGGCGTGGCGGATGGTCTGGCCGTGGCAAAGCACCGCCCGTATGTCACCAGCAGCCAGGCCGCTGGCCTGCAGTGCCTGCTGCACAGCCTGGGCATACAAGGTGGCTAGCGCATTGCCCAGCACGACACTGCGCGCCAGCTCATCATGGCCAACCGGCTGCAGGGTAAGCACCTGCTCGCGCACGGCGGCGGGGTAGGGTACAAAAGCTTCGCCCCGTACGCGCATGGGCTGCGTGGCAAAGTCCACCACAAGGGCGTCGACACCATCCAGACTGGTGCCAGACATTAAACCGATATAAATCTCAGACATAAAAAAGCCCTGGCAAAGAGGGCTGCCAGGGCGGTACATAGGTGGGGCCGGTTTAGTCCAGCTGCGCCACGCTGACCGGAATATCCCTGAGCAGCCGAAGGTTGGCCGCCAGCTTAACGCTAGCCTGACGGAAGGCCAAGCGCTGGCTTGGCGCCAGGCCCGGTACTGGCAGTGCGGTGGTGGCCGGGTCGACTGGCTGGCCGTCGATCAGCACCTCCATATGCAGGTGCGGGCCGGTGGAGCGGCCAGTGCTGCCAACAAAGCCGATGACGTCGCCGGCTTTTACCTTGTCGCCAGGGCGCAGATCTGGCTGAAAGCTGCTCATGTGGGCGTACAGGGTGGACAGCTTGTTGCTGTGCTTCAGCACCACTACATTGCCATAGCCGCTTTGCTGCGCCACGGTGGCCACCGTGGCATCCGATGGCGCCACAATGGGCGTACCGCTGGCGGCTGCGTAATCCACCCCCTCATGCATGCGCAATGAGCGCAAAATAGGATGGAAGCGCATGCCAAAACCGGAGCTGATACGGGCGTTAACCGGCTGCATGGTAAAGCCCTTTTTCAGTGGCTTGCCGGCTGCGTCGTAATAGCCACCAAACTCGCTATCATGCTCAAAGTAAAAGGCCTGGTAGGTTTTGCCTGCACGCACGATTTCCGCCCCCAGGATATTGCCACTGGCCAGTGGCGTGCCCTTGTACTGCAGGGTTTCGTACACCAGGCTAATCTTGTCGCCAGGCCGCAGTGCGGCCAATGGCAGCTGGTCGGCAAAAATCTCGGACAAGCTGGTGCGAATCTCTACCGGCACTTGTGCTTGTGCCAGCGCGCCGGTGGCGCTGGTTTTGACCAGTACGGACCTGACCGTTTGCACGGTTTGCATTTCGGGCGCATCGGCGCTGGCTTGCCACTGGTCACCGTTTTTCTCGATCACCACCAGCACTTTTTCGCCGTTTTCATCATCATTCAGAAAACGCAGGCCAAACAGCTCGCCTTGGTCGTTAAGTTCTACCGACAAGGTGGCACCGGTACGCAGTTTCAGCAGGTCGCGTGACAGCGGGCTGGCATGGATAAAGCGCGTGGCTTCGCCGTCGTCTACGCCCAGCCGGTTCAGCAGGCGGGCGATGGTGTCGCCACGCTGCACCGCTTCGTCACGCCAGTAACGCAGGCCAGAGGGCTGCGTGGCTGCCGGTGGGGGCAGGGCCAGTTGTTCGGTAACTTGCTGCGCCAGTGGCGCCGCAGGCTTGGGCAGCGCCTGCTCCTGGGTAATCGCCAGCGCCGTCACGGCACCCATAAACGGCAGGCAGGCAGCAGCACCCAGCCAGGTCATAGGGTTGTTGATCAGCCGTGCTACCCACTTTTGCGGGAAGGCCAGCAGTTTGCGATAATCCATATTCTGATGACTCGTGTGGCATAAGCCTTCATCGCAGAACGAATCAGCTTAAATACTGTGCTGCCAAAGGGCTGCTTTGACAGCAATAAATAACGAAGCAGGGCATGCTAGCAAAAACACGGTGCCACTGCAAACCAGAAACTCCTGCCAAATCAACCTACTAGTCAAACGGACAGGGCATCCTGAACCAAAAGACAGCGCGCAGGGGCGGATGGTTCTACACACCCCAAAATTGTTTTGTTAAAAACAAAAACAGCCTGGCACTTTTATGAAACTCACCCTGCACTTGCCCGGCCTGGCCTGGTACGACGCTTATGATGGCGCAGACGTCTGCCGTGACCTCGCCACCCCGGCACTGTCGCTGATGCTAGCCCGCGGCCAACGTAGCGCCCGCCCGGCTCTGCCAAGCCAGCACCTGCTGCAAAGTTTTAACGTGCCCGCATTGGCCATCGCCGCCACCCTGGCTCGCCAGGCCGGGCTGGATACTACCGGCCGGCACTGGCTGATTGCCGACCCGGTCAATTTGCGGGTAGACCGCGATCGCGCGTTGCTGGGCGATGTAGGCATCATGAACCTGGCGCAAAGCGAAGCTGACCAGCTTGTCGCCAGCCTGAACCAGCTCTTTGCCGAAGATGGTTTTACGTTCCACGCCCCGACACCGGCGCGCTGGTTCATTTCATTACCGGCAGCCACCGGCGCCAGCTTCACCCCCTTGCCCGATGTCATTGGCCAGGACATCAACCACCATCTGCCAAGCGGGCAAAACGGTATGCGCTGGAGCCGTTATCTGAACGAAATGCAGATGCTGCTCTACACCCATGCGGCCAACGATGCGCGTGAGCTGCGTGGCGATACGCCGGTTAACAGTGTGTGGTTATGGGGAGAGCAGGGTGCCAGCAGCCCCGCGCCGCAAGCCTTTGCCCCGCTGCTATATAGTGACAACCCGCTTTATCAGGCACTGGCAGCAGAGTGCGGCATGGCTATTGAAGCTGCCCCGTATCAGTTTGCCAGCCTGCAGGGCGAGCAAGTGCACCTGGTGCTGGACTCGCTGGAAGCGGCAGCACAGTTCCGCGACGCCTGGGGTTGGCGCGAAACACTGAAGCGGCTGGAGCAAGACTGGTTCGCCCCCATGTTGGCCGCACTCAAGGCCGGCAAACTACAGGTGCTCGAACTCAGCTGCGATGGCGATGCCGGCTTCACCCTGCGCATCACCCCGCGCCAGCTGTGGAAATTCTGGCAGTCCGGCCAACCTCTCGCCACTTTGTACCCGCAATGACCCAGATCACCACCCGCAGCTACCCGGCCAGCCGGCAACAAACCCTGTGCGAGCAGGGCATCCACCCGCTGATGGCACGCCTGTACGCCGCCCGCGGCATCGATAATGCTGGCGATGTAGACTACGCACTCAAAGGCCTGTTGCCATACCACAGCATGAAAAACATCCTGGCGATGGCAGCCAGGCTGGCCGATGCCATCAGCCAACGGCAGCGCATGCTGGTCGTGGCCGATTACGACGCCGACGGCGCCACCGCCTGCACGGTGGCGGTAAAAGGCCTGGCGGCCATGGGTGGCGTGATTGACTTTATCGTGCCAAACCGTTTCGAGTACGGCTACGGGCTAACACCGGAAATCGTCGAGTTGGCCGCACAAAGCCAGCCAGACATCATCCTCACTGTCGATAATGGCATCGCCAGCGTGGCGGGTGTGGATGCCGCCAAAGCCCTGGGCATAGAGGTGCTGATCACCGACCACCACTTGCCCGGCGACACCTTGCCCGACGCACTCATCGTCAACCCCAATCAACCGGGCTGTGATTTTCCCTCCAAAAATCTGGCCGGTGTCGGGGTCATGTTTTACGTGCTGATGGCCCTGCGTGCCGAGCTGCGCCAGCGCGGCCACTTTGCGGCCAACCCCGAACCCAACCTGGGCGAGCTACTCGACATCGTCGCCCTGGGCACAGTAGCCGACGTTGTCCGGCTGGATAGAAACAACCGCATCCTGGTCGATAACGGCTTGCGCAGAATGCGGGCAGGGCGCATGGCCCCCGGTATTGGCGCGTTGTTTCGCGTTGCCGGGCGCGCAGCGCACAAAGCCAACACCTTTGATCTGGGCTTCACCCTGGGCCCCAGACTAAACGCAGCAGGGCGCCTGGACGACATGAGCCTGGGCATCGCCTGCCTCTTGGCCAGCAGCGAAGACGAAGCCATGCGCCTGGCGCAAGAGCTGGACCGCCTCAACCGCGAACGCCGCCAGATAGAACACGGCATGCAAGACGAAGCACTGGCGGCACTCACTGCCATCGATGCCGACAAATGTTACACACTGGCGCTCTATCGTGATGACTGGCATCAGGGCGTAGTGGGTATCGTGGCCTCCCGTCTGAAAGAAAAATACCACCGGCCAACCATTGTTTTTGCCCCGGGCGACGAGGGCGAAATCAAAGGGTCAGGGCGCTCCATACCCGGTTTTCACCTGCGTGATGCGCTGGACCTGGTGTACAAGCGCCATCCGGGCATGATCCTGAAATTTGGCGGCCACGCCATGGCAGCAGGGCTCACCATCGCCGAGCAGGCATTGCCGGCATTTCAGCAGGCATTCGAGGAGGTGGCGCACAGCCTGCTGGATGAAAGCGCCTTGACGCGCACACTGGAAACCGATGGCAGCCTCAGCGCCAGGGAATTGAGCCTGCCCATGGCCGAAACGTTGGCCGCAGAAGTATGGGGTCAGGGCTTTGCGCCACCCACATTTCAGGACCGCTTCCAGGTCATCAGCCAGCGCATGGTAGGCGACAAACACCTGAAGCTGCGTCTAGCCAAAGACGGCGTGCAATGTGATGGCATGATTTTCAACCGCACAGAGTGGCTGCCCGATGAAATTCATGCCGTCTATCAGCTAGCAGCCAACGAATGGCAAGGCCGCAAAGAGTTGCAGATTTACCTGCAGCACGTTGCGCCGTAGCGCTGGGCGTAAGTATGAAGCTGCATGGCGGTGCAAGCGCGTCGCCATTCAGCGCTTATGGCAACCTGTGCGCAGCAGCGACAATGTGGAAATAATGAGAAAAGGGGCGAGAAAGGCGGCTTTTTCTGCAGCAAATTTGACATAATAAACATTTGTCATAAACCGCATTTTTAACGACAGAGGCGTGCGCAGGGCTAGGCGCTGCCATCGTCGTTACCCCCAGTGCTGCCGCTATCGCTAGGCCGCTGAGGGTGCTTCTGAAATCCCGCCAAAACTCTTTACGTTCTTGATTTTTCTCACGTTCTTCTTGGCATGCGGCAATGATCTTCATGGGGTCAATGCCTAGCATCCTGCCGACCATGATGCATGCGAAATCATCCATGATTCGCTCGCCTCGCTTGTATTGCGACAGCGTGTTCCCTGAAATTTTAAGCGCTTTCGCCTTTTCCTCACCTGAGCTGCCGGGTGTCTTCTCCAGCGCTTCTAGCAAGTAGTCCCTTGACGCCTTCACGCGTTTCTCCTTGACGACTCCCTCACATGAGGGGAAAAATCCATTCCGCATCCACTCACCCGAGGGATGTTGTTCATAACCGGATTCTAGCAGGGGAACGCGATGCATATCGAACTCGCGATAGTGGTAGGGCTTCTTGCCCTGTCTCCGCTTCTTGGTCGCGCTGTTGCCGTCCTCCTGCTCCGTCTTTTTGCCGCCTGACGTCGGCTTTTTATTCGGAGTGCGCCACATGATCGTTATCGAAGTTGAAGACAAGCCCGTCACGGAAAAGCCATGGCAGCGTGATGGCCGTTCCGGTGTAAGCCGTAGCCAGACCGCCTACGCCGCCACCTACGATCAGGAAACCGGCAAGCTGAAACGTTACCCGGTTGAAACTCGCATTCGCCTTGCTGCTGATCAGGTGCCTTATGCGCCGGGTATGTATGTCCTTTCCCCGGTGTCTGTCTACGTTGGCGAGTATGACGCCATGACGCTTGCCCCGAAGCTGATTTCGGTCGAAGAGTTCATGGCCACGATTGCCCCGGCTATGGCCGCTCTTAAAAAGGCTGCCTGATCATGTTCGCCCCGAACCTGCCCGAACTCATCCCGTCACAATTCCCCGGCTATAAGCGCGTGGCGTTTGACGATTTGACCCTGTCGGAAAAGCACCACCTCCGCAAGCTCGGGGCGGAACACATGCCGGAATATACCGTTGAGCAGCTGTCTATCTACCGCTGCCCGGAAGGTATTACTTTCCTGTCGCCCCTGACTGCTGAAAAAGGTCTGGTGCGATGAACCCGCTTCGCACCGTTACCCCATTGTTTGCGCCTGTGAAGGGTCTCCACGCTCCCGCGCTGGCCGATCAGCAGTGGGCAATGCGCCGTATCAAGTCGGCTGACCTGTCCCCGGATATGTCGTCCGTCCTGCTCCGTGCATGGTCACGCAAACATGGTAGCGGTGCTGGCCGTTCTTGGATTGATGCCAATGACTGGCTTAAACGATTCGTCCATGGCGGAACTGTGGCCGGGCTGCCCCGTGATATTTGCACAGCAGCTAGAAAACGCCATGTGTACCTTGATCACGACGAAATCAGCGCGGCCGCGGAAAAACTTGCTGATGCTGTCATGCGTAGCAGCTGGCCCTATCACCCAGCGCCTGAGGTCGATGAGCTGGCAGCTGCCGCGCTACTTCCTTTGCCGTCCTCCGACATCTCAAGGGCAATCGACAAGGAAACCGGCGAGTGCGACCGGGACAAAATCGTTGCCATCAGAAAAGCCGCAAGGCTCCGCGGATGCGACCCCGTCTATTGGAAGCGTCAGATTAGGGCGGTACACGGTAGCGCTTTCGAGCGTCTCGCTGTCAATGCCGGACTCGTCAGCCGCAATAGAGCTTTGTACGTCTCCGATAGAACCCACGCCGTAGTACAGGCGCGGCGCCGCCGTTCCGCTGACATTCTGGCTAACCTCGTTGCCACCAACGAACAGGGCGACCAGTTCACCCTGCAGGAACTGGCCGACAAGTCCCCGGCCAACCCGGTGATAAAACGCGCTGAACTCATGGTGCGGGCACGTGGCCTTGAAGAGTATGCAAAAGAACAGGGCTGTGCCGCCGTTTTCGTGACGCTCACGGCTCCCGGTCACATGCACCCACGCCTGAGCAAAGGCGGCGGGGAGAACCCAAATTACACGGGCGAGGATGGCCGCCAGGTGCATGAGTACCTGAACACTGTATGGCGTCGCACCCGTGCGCAGTGGGCGCGTGATGGCGTCCAGTTCTTCGGCGTCCGCACCGTTGAGCCGCACCACGATGGAACGCCCCATTGGCACATGCTGCTTTTCGTTCAGCCCGGCCAGATAAAGACCGCGCTCCGCACTTTCCGCGCTTACTCCCTGCAGGACAGCCCGAACGAAAAGGGCGCTTGGCTGCGTCGCTTTACCTTCAAGCGAATTGACCCGGCTAAGGGCTCGGCTGTTGGCTACCTCGCCAAGTACATCAGTAAAAACATTGATGGCGGCTGCGCTGACGGTTCCACCTTGACTGGCGTAGACCATGAGTCCGGCAAATCCTCACTGGTGGAATCTGCAGCCCGTGTTGGCTCGTGGGCTTCCACAAATCGCGCTCGTCAATTCCAGTTCTTCGGCACTGCCTCTGTCACTGTTTGGCGTGAGCTTCGCCGCCTTACTGCAGATCAGGTGCAAGAGGGCTTGCGGGATCTCTTTGCAGCTGCTGACGCCTCTGATTGGGCGCAATTCATGCGCCTGTCGCTTACCGCTGACGTGCTGCCATACCGCGAAGAACGCACAAACCGCTATGAAGAGCCGGTAAAGGTTGTGCGCGGTATCACCTTCAATGGCGAAGCCATCATTACCCGTGTTCACGAATGGCGCATTGAAAGCGCGAGGGCTCGGGCTGATGCGAGCGCCAGCGAGCACAGCCCGAAGTCCTCGCCTTGGACTCGTGTCAATAACTGTACGGCTCCGATTACTTACACCGGCAGGATGCCGGAAGTACCCCCCCAGGACACACCCATTACACCCATTCCCCCGTTAACTATACCTGCTGGTCGATTGCATCCTGATTGGCATGGCTTTTTGAATGGGCTGGCATCATGAATTTTGCAGCTATCACAGAGGGGCTATCCGCAGCTATTCCGCCAATTGTCGGGGGGATTACGCTGATTGCTCTTTCCATGTTTGCGGTTCGCTTTTCACGCTACGCATACGATCAAATCATGTCTTTTCTTGCGCCTCGCTCGGAAAGCGAATCCGCACCTTCTTTTGATTTGCGCGACTTGTCAGGCTTTGAATACATAAATGACGAGGATGCCGAAGAGTTAAGGTCAATTGCCAGCAGCGGGGGCAAAGTAACTTATCAGGACGTTTATTTGTTGAATCTAACAAATAGGCTTGAGGTTGAAGACACTTTCGAGCGTCAACGTCTGCGCGATGAGGAAAGTATTTAATGCCTCAATGCGTCCGATTTGAAACGATCAAGGTTGGCGCTACCAACCTCTCAAAACCCGTCTTGGTGCTTTCTCCGCAGGATTTGGCCAGCTGCTCAACGTACATGCTAGTCACGCCTGCTGAATATACCGCCATTCAAGTTGGCGATATTTGGGCTTTTGATCCGGTGCAATCCGGCAAGTTTTTTGGCTTTAGTTTCACGCTCATTCTGAGCGTTTACCTCGTCGCATGGGGTTACGGGCAATTGCTCGACTTTGTGCGGCGTTAATTCAACCTGAAAGGGAAATACCATGAAAATCAAATCTATCGTTCTGGCCGCTGCTGCAGTACTGGCTACCGCTGTTGCTCCTGCTGCCATGGCGGCAGGTCCGGACTACTCCACTATTGCAGCTTCGGTTGACGCCACCACTATTGTTGCCGGTATCACCGCTATTGCTGGCGTAATGATGCTGCCTAAGGTTGCTCGTTGGGGCTACCGTCAGGTCATGTCCTTCCTGAAGTAATCGCCTGTCGCCGGGTGATTTTCGGGCCGGCTTTTGCCGGCTTTTTTCTTATCAGGGGTGCTACATGATCTGGAATGTACTGTTCTTTTGCCTTGGCATTGCCTGCGCCTTGGCCGTCAAGGCGGGGTTGCGAGGATGAAACGCTATCTGGCCTTCTTAGCTATCACGCTTGCTGCGACAGCACAGGCGGGGCCATTGCAGCCGGGCGGTTCTCGCTGTGTGCAGGCGGGGCGTTTTTCCACGTGCGGCGCGGCTACCACGACGTACTCACGCGTAAGCGTCACGGTTGCCGAGGCTGGTACTGACTTGATCGTAAGGCGCTCCGGTTCTGCATCGGTGCCAATTATCGTCAACGGCTCTCACCGTGACGTGCCTGTCGGTGAAACCATCGAGGCAATCCGCGTTAGTAAAAAGTCCGTTGTTCCCCCCGTTAAAAGTCTTGCATCCCGCGTTATACGCTCTCCGAACCTATGGGGCATTGTTGGCAGCATGGTAGCCAACGAACTTGTCCAGATGGGCTACGAGTGGATGGAGGAACAGAAAAACTACATGAAGCGGGAAGTCCCTAAGGATGACCCGCTAGCGCCTACCTATAGGGCGTGCAATCAAACTACGGGGGTATGTGCTGATTCGCTGCTTCGCCCCGGTGGTGACACTCTGGCGCAAGTAGCCGCACGAAACGAACTGTGGGCAAAGGTTTGCCCCGGCCTTGAATCGGGCATTCTCTATGTTAGAGCGCCTCGCTGCCCCGGCGGCTATAACGATCAGCACATTCAAGAGTATCAAATTTGCAGTACAAAGGACGGCGGTGAATATGCTTTATATCCGGGCAACTGGGTTGGCCGCTGTGACTGGCCGAAGGAGAAGAAAGTACCTCTGACTGATGAGGATTTGGGCAAGGCTTCTGAGCGGGTCGTGGAAAAGGACGGCGCTACTGTGCTTAAGGAGCTGTCAAAAGACCCAGTTTTTAGCATCAGCGGCGGCTATGAAAACCTTACCCCTAAAACAATCGGTGGCAGTCAGTTCACCATAACCATTAACCGCGCTGGCGGCATATCGGTGCTAGGCAATGGCGGTGCTTCTGTGTCTGTTGGTGAGTCTGGTTCTGGTGCGGGTACCGGTTCTGGCACTGGCTCCGGCTCTGGCTCCGGCTCTGGTAGCGGCTCTGGTAGCGGCTCTGGTACAGGCACTGGTACAGGCACTGGTACTGGCACTGGTACAGGCACTGGTACTGGCACAGGCACTGGTACTGGTACTGGCACAGGCACTGGTACTGGCACAGGCACTGGTACTGGCACAGGCACTGGTACTGGTACTGGCACAGGCACAGGCACTGGTACTGGCACAGGCACAGGCACAGGCACAGGCACTGGTACTGGTACTGGCACTGGTACTGGCACAGGCACTGGCACAGGCACTGGCACAGGCACAGGCACTGGCTCCGGTGAGGGCACGGACCCTGCAACCCCTCCGGGTGGTGGCGGTTCTGAAAAGCCAGACTGCACTACAAAGCCGGATTTACCCGAGTGCCAAAAGCCACAAGAGGGCGATTGGCAGGTGCCTGACTTCTACGAGTCCAGGGGCAGGACGTTTGTTGATGAGTGGCGAGAGTTCAGCAAGACGATCGACAAAACGCCCCTTGTTAAGTCCGTTGGCGGCTTCTTTGACGTTCAGATGATTGGCGATTGTCCAGATTGGACTATCCCGGCGTTTTCCGTGGGCTTCGCTACGCTTGGCCCTTGGCCTGTCACGGTTCAATGCGAGCCATTGTTTACCAACGTGCTGCGACTGTGCAGCGCCATTCTGATTCTTGGCGCTTCTATCGTGGCTTTTAGAGTGGCCGTATCAAAATGATGAGCTTCCTGCAGTCAATCATTAACATGATCGTCAAGCTTGGGCGATTCATAAGCAACATAGTCATTCAGGTATTCAAAGATGTATGGGAAATACTGAATGACATTGCCGTCTATCTCTTCAAATCATTGCTGGCGCTGTTTTCGGTAATCATTTCGTCCATACCCGTGCCCGATTTTATGGCTAACGGCCTGCAGGATGTTATCAGCGCCATTGACCCTGCCATCCTTTACTTTCTGGTCATGAGCGGCGTGCCTTATGCCATGTCCATCATTGGGGCAGGGTATGCCTTCATGATTGTTCGCAAGATAGCCACGCTGGGGATTTGGTAAATGATCGTCTTTCACGAAGGTTTGCCCCGAGCGGGTAAGACTTGGGAAGCCATGATGTACATGGCTTTGCCAGCCCTGAAAAAAGGCCGCCACGTCACAACCAACGTCAAGGGCGTTTCATTCGGCAAGATTGCTGAACTGCTGGAAATGGATCAGGACACCATCGAGGCACTGATAACAATCTGCCCTTGGGACTCCTCCAAGAACATCCACGCCTATGCCAAGAATGACGGGCTGGTGATACTGGATGAAGTGCAGGACTTCTTTCCACCTAACTGCAAGCTTGATGCCGACCAGACAGAATTCATCACCCAGCACGGCCAGCGTGGTATTGATATTGTTCTCTGCGGCCAGTCCTACCGGAACGTGCACGTTTTCTGGCGTGACCGTATCCAGCGCCTGATCTACTTCAAAAAGCTCTCCGCCTTGGGCTCTGAAAGTCGCTATCAGTGGCAGATGCAAGAAAAGTCCGGTCCCAACTCTTGGGCAAAAATGGGTACCGGCGTCCGTTCCTATGAGCGAAAGTATTTCGGTGTCTACAAGAGCCATACCGATGGCACAACGAACACAGGCAACCTGCAGGACGAAAGGGCGGTAATCTGGAACCGTCCTGCCGTGCGCTACGGCATACCCTTAGTGCTGGCTATTGGCCTTGGTGCCGCGTGGTTTGCCTCCTCGCTCTTCACCGGGCAAACCGACATAACCGGGCAGGGCATTGCTACTGCAGTACAGCCGGCCTCTGCGCCATCAGCTGAAAGAATTGCCGGGGTAGTTACCGAATCGGCAGTGCAGGGCGAGGAGGGGCAAACTGTCCGCGAACCTGTCACGCTTCCGCCAGATCAGTACATCCTCGCACTAGCCAAAAAGTATCGCCCTAGGTTGGCCGCATTCATGTCCATGAAAGGGCGCGTTGACGGTCTTATTGAGTTCCGCGATGAATCCTACAAGGTGCGCGAACAGATGCGGATTGCTCAACTAGTGCAATTCGGCTGGGGCTTTGAAGAGCGTGACGGATACCTACTCATGACGCGGGATGGCGCTTCTGGCGTACGTGACACAATCATTGTCACGGCATGGCCGATAGATGAATGGGGCAGGGCGAACGTGCCTAGAGAATCCATTGCAGACCGCCAATCAGGACAGGCCAGCCAGCGGCCAGAATACCCGCCAGCCATCACCACGCTACCGGATGCTACGTCCAGCATGCGAAACACGCCTTATCAGCCTGCTTGATTGTTACATCATATTTGCATAGCATCGCCATGATCAATGGGGGTGCTATGTTGTCATTTCTTCGTTCCTTGTTCACTCGCCGTAAGCTGCCGCCCGAAGAGGCGCCACGCATTCCTGGCTACACCATCAAGACATTGAAGGGCGATGTGCCCAATCCGGGAGCTCAGGCCACAAGAGAAGTGCGCCCGCCTGTCCAGCGTTCCGACTGGTTGCCCCCCAAGGGATGGAAGCCACCAGAAAAGGAAATGCACTCACACCAAATGCCCAAGCTCGTTTTGGCATGCCTTGGCGATGCCGAAAAAGCAAAGCGTCTTGCGCTATACGAATTAAGGCGCCAGCCGGGCATGTCGTTTGATGCTGCGGTTTCGTCGGCACTTCAGAGATTGCATGTTGACCGTCAGCGGTAGATGACGAGTTTGCATGCTTTTTGAATTGCCCAGTACTGTTCTTGTCGTGACATAATTTCAAAAATTAATATGGATCCCAAATGAGTTTAGAGCAGATTGAAAAACTTTGCAGCGATAACAAACTAGCCTTCGAAAAGTCACAAACCAAAGGAGGCAAGCCGTATCTGGCCGTAAAAATACCAAAAGAAAGAGATTTTACGCATATTTATATCGACGAAAGAAGGGGCGCAGCACTACTTGATGAGCTGCCAGATTTTTATTGCTATCGCTTTGTAAAGGGCTTTAATGCAATATGGTCTATGCAGAAGAAAATGCTTGAGTGCCAGGTTGATACTGGCGTCATCGGGATGATTACTGATCGCATTGTTACTAGATTAGATCCCTCTTGTTTTACACTGCAAAATGACGAATGGTTGGTAAGAATTCCAAGCCCCATAGCCGGCACAGTCATAGAATTGACACAAGCAAGTGATGCATTTGATACACTATCGAATCTTAAGAACGCACCAGCCCCAAACTTTATTAGGATTCATCAGGGCAAGCAAACGACCTTAATCATTAAGAATGTAGATATTTCAACTCACGCTGAAGCATTAAAATTAATCAAAGATATTCTTTCTTCAGTATGCTTCCAGATAAATATAAAAACTGATGTCCCAATTCAGTTGTGCTCCGAACGGAACCCCAAGGGGAGGCGAGCCTCAAGGGGTCAGGAGGCTGTGCTATCCATCCCAAATTATAAGTATGATTCCGAGCCACTTTCAATGTTTTGGGTTGCTGAAAACATTACAGATACACCACTCCTGAAATATTTCTCTTACTATCAGGCTATTGAATTCTATTTCACTATTTACTCTCAGATGGATGCGCAACGTCAGGTTAAAAATCTGCTGAAAAATCCAATGTTTGATATTGAGAATGACAAGGACCTATCAAAAATCCTCAATATTGTTAAATACAGCGGATCAAGCAATTCGTTTGGCAATGAATTAAGCCAATTGCACTCCACGCTCAGTTTGTGCGTTAACAGGGATGAGCTTAAAGCATGGCTTATTTCCAATGAGGATCGAGTTAAGCACTTTGAATCAAAGAAGGGTTCGGACAAAATAGCTGGCGTCGATTTGAAGTCAACCATGTCAGGAGATGAGTTGATGGATGCAGTGGCAAAGCGTGTTTACGAAATGAGATGCCGCATTGTTCACACAAAAGGTACGGAAAACAATGCAAACGTCCTTTATCACTTATCTAATGAAACATCCAAAATGAAACACGAGATTGAACTAATTCAATACTTGTGCAGGACTGTTATCATTTCAAACGGAAAGCCTCTTAACTGAACGGCAGGGCGTCTACACCGAGTCAAGGCCAGCAAAGCTGCCCGAAGGGTTTAGCCTTGACGCGGCCCACCAACCAATAAGCTCATGGCTGTTTCGGGGAGTTGCAAAGCACACCCCCGGAACTGCCCAGCGGCGAGCGAGGTTTTCATGCCTTCTTGTTCACTTTGCAAAAAATCCGTTCCCCAGCTATCCAAATCACATATTATACCCAATTTTATACTCTCTTTTGTTCGATCAAAAAAAAGCGGTCGATCAATGATAATCAAAGGAGCCCATTCCGCTCGGGAATCTCAATTTAACTGGCATGAAAGATTGCTTTGCAGCGACTGTGAGTCATATTTATCAGAAAATCTTGAGGTTCCATTAAAACATGTACTGTTTAAAAAACCCTCTGCCAAAAATTCGAAATTGTTGAGCATAAGTGCCGATATCGATAAGATCAGAGGTGTCTTGCTTAGCTCTCAATCGCCAAAAGTCCTCGACAGCTTGTTGAGCATCCTGTGGAGGGCATCAATATCTAACATAGAGGCATATAAGCACATTAAACTACCGGAATTTTTCGAGGAGATTCTCAGGTTGCAACTTATTACCGCGAATGCATCAAAGAGTAGGGTGGATAACTACTTCAGCGTTCGCATTATTAAGATTCTGTTTCCAGAAATTTCCAGAGAAACCCAAGGCGCCATGATTGTTCAGCCTGTCATGATTTATGCGCAGGATGATTTGCTAGTTTTTCAATTCGTCATTGGAAGGTATGCGGTGCTATATTTTCTGCACCCAAATGGGGTTTCCGGCAAAACGACTGCAGGGCTTTTGCCAAGACTTAAAAATTTACGTCGCCACAGCCGCTATATTCGATACGACAAGTTACCATTTCACGATCTTAGTACTTCCAAGAACTTGATTGATTGTATTCGGCAGGAGCAAATCAATCGGGGAATATTGAATTTATAATCATCCCGTATTTTGCCTGTTTGTGGCATTGGTTTTTAAAGTAGTCTCGTTCAACTAATAATTGTTCAATTAAATCTGCTTGTTTGCTGTAGAGGTGGTAAAGCTGCCGGTAGCGTGGCAAGCGTTCCAACTCGGCAAATTCGATGGACAGGCTTACGCCGGGGTCGATCACAAGGCGTTCGCCAATGGCCACCGTACCGTTCCATGGGCTGTCTGCCTCAATCACGTTCCGGCGTTTCCAGCGTTGCAGATATTTAACATAAATGCCCGGCACGGCTTCCTTGCCGTTTTTCCAGCGTTGTATCTGTGCAATGGTTACGTCCAGCTCAGCGGCCAGGTCGTTTTCGTGCATGGAAAAGTAAAAGAGCCTGACAAGTTCGTCAGGCTCTATCTGTTTCCACTTGGTGTGGATGGGGAAGTCTCTACGCATAACCAAAGTGGGTATTGTATCGGTTGTGCAACAGTCGATAAAACAGGCGGGAGAGAGGATTTTGGCGGCTTTTTCTGCGGTAAATTTGACATAATAAACATTATACGACGTAAATACTAAACCCCTGAGGGGGCTTTTTGAGCGTCAACTGGGCTCATTAGCGTCGTCAGAACCATCAGACCGGCCACGGCCAATGCGCCGATCTTTTTGCGAAAATCCGCCCAAAAGTCCCGTCTGGCTTGGGTTTTCTCGCGTTCCATGTTCGCTGCGGCGATGACTTCCAGCGGGTCTATACCCAGTTGGTTGGCCACCATGATGCACGCGAAGTCATCCATGATCCTGTCGCCAGATTTGTAGCCACTCAGTGCCTGAGGGCTGATCTTGAGAGCCTCAGCTTTTTTCCCATCTGGCATTTTTCCGAGCTTTTCCAGCGCCTCAATCAAGTAGTCCGTTGACAGCTTCATTCCTTTTTCCTTGTTTCTACGCAGCTGAGTAGATACGATTTTGGCTATACGCATGTGCGTATACGCATTTATTCCCCAATTCTAGCAGGCCAAAGCCCAATGGAATCCACGCGATACACGATCACTCTCGAAGGCAGCCAGCTTTATCGATTTGGTGGTGTCGGTTTGCTGCCGGTGCTTTGCTGGTTCAGCAAGCCCACAGCGCCAGACAGCGGCCGTTTCTATGAGCCTATCTGTTTTGAAAATACCGAAGCCGCACAAGCGTTTATGGCCCGTTCACCCGTGTTTTTCCGTAATGCAGTTGTGATTCCGGTAGCCAGCGCTGCCAACTCCTGAGGTAAACATCATGCAAGCAATCGCCATCGGCCTAGCCAAAATGTCCGGCACCTCCAAGGGTTCCGGCAACCAGTACGAAATGCACCGCCTAACCATCATCATCCCGAACAAAAGCGTGACCTCGGCCAAGTTCAACAAGATCGGTTTGGGCTACGAACCCATGGATTTGGCCGTTGCTGAGTCTGCTTTTTCCAAATTTCAGTCCGTTTCTTTTCCGTGCCGCATCGAGCTGACCATGGATCACGAACCACGCGGCGGCAAGGTTGAAGCCGTTGTGGCTGGCTTTACTGGCACGCCTGTTTACATCGATCTTACTGCACCTGGAAAAGCTGGCTAATCACCATGTCCGGCCACTTCATCGACTTTATCCGCATTCAGCAAACGCATGCCGTTGGCCATATGGGCGACGGTACATACCGCGAGCGCTTGCCCGTCGTTGAAGATGGCATTGTCTACAAGTTCCAGCGTGATGAAACCGGCGAATTCCCGCACGATGAGGATGGAAACCCGATTCCTGTTTACGAATCGGTTTCCCGCCGCTTCATTACCGGCTCGTATGACTCGCTTTATGTTATCCGCTGTGATGGTACCAAAGTCGAATTTGAAGGCAATGTTGGCCGTTTCTGTCGGCCTGACAATCTGTTTAACCTGGACTTTGACGCCACCATCCAGAAAGTAAACGAAATTCTGGCCACCTATGGTTTGCCGCCGTTTTCCGTTGGTGAGCCCTACGAGAAAAGCCAGCCCAGCGCCCATGATCTCAAGCATGGCTTGTTGATCGATTGGACAGGCGCAACGGTTTCAGAAGTCCACATTACCCAGAACTTCATTACCGGCTCGGCTGGCAACGCCCAAGCCGCCATTGATTGGCTTTCCACCCAATCAGTTAGCCACGTTAAGCGCACCCGAGCTCATGACACCACGGTTTCATGGGGACGCAAAGCAGGGCGCAAATACCTGAAAGCCTACCTCAAGGCGCCGGAAATGCTGGTTCATCGGCATGGCAGGCACAAAGAGGAAATCGAGCAAGACCCCGTTTACCAATACGCCCACAGTCACGGAATTTTGCGCTTTGAGCTTGAAGCCAAGCGCCTTTTGCTGCGTGACAACCATTGCCGCTTTTTGGGGGAAATCACCATGCAAAAACTCGTCCGCCTCTTTGATGACGAAGTTCAGCCACTGCTTGGCCGTGTGAAAGAAGACATTAGCCGCCTGGAGCTGGAAAGCCTCCCTGCCCCTGTGCGCATGACTGCTTCGGCCTATCTACGTGGCGAGAACGTCGCCGCCCTGCTCTCCCGCCGTACCTTTTACCGCCACCTTAAGGCGCTGCGCGATTACGGCCTGGATATCAGCGAGCCTCTGCCCACGCTGCACAAGTTCAGCCCCGTTATCAACATTGTGCAGATTCAGCCCGTGGCCTCGGTGCCGGATTGGTACTGGCAGCACCAACGCCGCATGACCTTGCGCGCCCTGCCCCAACAGGAGGCCGCCTAATCATGCTTGACCAGTATTCCGTTCAGGATCTGATTTTTATCGCCGCCCTCGTTGTGCTGTGGGCGCTCGGCTTTGCTGCGGGGTTGAAACGATGAGTACCGCAGATGCCGCCCAATTAGTCGGTTACCTGTTTTCTGCCTGGGTAGCTGGCTATGTTTGTGGCCTTTCCATTCTGGCCTTTCGTCGCTTCGTTGAACAAATCTAGGAGTTCACCATGAACCTGAAACAAAAGCTGTTTGCCGTCCCTGCCCTGCTGCTTGGTCTGGTTGCTGCCGCACATGCCGAACTGCCCGCCTCCGTTGCCACCACAGTGAATGGTGTTAAAGCCGATGGCCAAGCCATGTTTGACCTGGTCTTTCCGGTTATCGGCTTCATGCTCGGTCTGGCCATTGTCATTAAGCTGTTCAAGCGCTTTACCAACAAGGTTTAACGGCTAACGCCGTCAGGCAAAAAGGCGGCGAAAGCCGCCTTTTTTTGTAGGTTGGTTTTTGTTGTTACTCCCAACGGGAGTAACGGCAAAAGCCAACCCGCCAAGCGCAGCGCGGCAGCAAGACGTTTGTGAAGTACATGTTTGCAAGGAGCAGCCCACGCCATGAAAAACGCCCTCTCCCGATTTTTCCTGATTGTCTTTTTGATATTGCAGGTCACGTTTCCCATGCGGGCCTATGCCTACATCCCGCCGCCCGTCGTGTATGCCGGCATTCTTTCCATTTCGGCGCATGCCTCCTTGCTACTTCTCAAGTTGAGCAGTCTTTCTGTCGGTTCGTCTTCGTCCAGTTCTGGCGGTGGCGGCAACGACACGGGAGGCATGATTATTAGATTAGATGGCAATACCAGTACCCCTGTGCCTGGCTGGCCCGTAAAGCCAGGCGCTGATGGCAAGCCAGTTTCGACCCCTCCAACTTCAGCACCTAAAACGCCAGGGCGAACTGCTTACGGTCGAATCATTAACTATCAGTGGGATCCGGCGACGTCCGAATTTGTACCAGCGCCTTACACGCAAGCTCAAGTTGATGCTGCTTATGCCTCGTCATGCGCAAAAGCTGGTCTTTCCCCTGAGGGGCGCGAGTGCATTACTTGGCGCAAGGGTTTTCGCGAGAATGTGAATTTGAATAATTACGATGGCGAAGGGGCGGTTCCGGCCTCGTGCCCTACTGGTTATTCCGCTGCTTCTGGTGGCTGTGCTCTTTCCAACAGCTCGCAAGTTGAAAAGCCTTCCGGCGTGAAGTGCGAGGCCATTTTCAAGAATGGTCAGTTTGAACTTGATCCAAATAACCCAGCTTGCGATGGAAAAACCAAAGTCCAGGAGGCCAACGGTTGCGAAACTGAAGTGGCCGCAGGTGTGTACAAGCTTAATTGCGTTGGTGTGCAGGTAAACGTTTCTTCGTCTGCGATTACCTACCAATCGCCAGATTGGTCTGGAACGGTTCCCGTTTCAGTGGTTGGTGGGGCACTGACCATTTCCGTTCCATCCGATAAGCCTATGCAGTTTCCTGGTGGGTTTATGCCTGTCACCGTCGATGTGCTTGGCACCTATAACTGCGATCAACAAGGTCTTTGTGTTCCGGCTGGTATTGGCTCTGGCGGTGGGTCTACTGGCGGTGGTGGGTCTACTGGCGGTGGTGGGTCTACTGGCGGTGGTGGGTCTACCGGTGGCGGTGGGTCTACTGGTGGCGGTGGGTCTACTGGTGGTGGTGGGTCTACTGGTGGTGGTGGGTCTACTGGTGGTGGTGGGTCTACTGGTGGTGGTGGGTCTACTGGTGGTGGTGGGTCTACTGGCGGTGGGTCTACTGGCGGTGGGTCTACTGGCGGTGGCGATTCATCGGGCGGCGGTACAGGCGGTGGTGCTGCTGGTGGTGGTACTGGCACAGGCTCCGGTGAAGGTTCCGGCTCCGGCTCCGGCTCCGGCTCCGGCTCCGGCTCCGGCTCCGGCTCCGGCACAGATGGTGGCACAGGTACCGGCAACAACAAGACCACGCTGGATGACTCCGGTTTTCAAGGCCTGGGTGACAAGGCAGGCAAAGCCGGTACCGATGGTTCCGGCGCGGATGATGGCGCACTTGCATCTCTGAAAGATGGCTTGGCCGACAATTTCGCATTTCTCGATAGCTTTGGCCATGAGTGGGTTCCCATACCTCGTGATTTCGGCCAGTGCAAGCCTATTCCTATTGCGTTCCTTGGTGCGTCATTTTCTTGGGATGTTTGTCCTTACGTCTCACTGATGACCGTAGTAATGGGATACCTGTTTTACGTATTCACCGCTTGGTACTTGTTCCGTTTGTTCACTGACACCTCCAAGGAGTAACCGATATGAATTTTCTCGCAGGTTTCCTGATGTCGGCATTCAATGCCCTGCTCGTCTATCTAAGTAATCGGTTTACCAAGACGATTGGAATGGCCATTTTCACAGCTGGCGTCCTGTCAACGCTCGCAGTTGGCTTTTATGTTTTCCTCAAAAGCTTAGTTGTAGGTATTTCCTACTCAATAACGAACGAATGGGTACTCATGGGCATGGGCATACTGTGGCCTAGCAATGCAGAAGCTTGTATTACAGCGATACTTACTGCTGAGCTCGCCGCATATGTCTTCCGGTACAAAAAAGCCGTTTACTGGGCAAGCCTCCCTAAATGAGCACCGGCATTCTGCTAACCGGCAAGCGCGGCCAGGGCAAGACCTTGGCCGCAGTCGGCAAAATCCGCGACTACCTGCGCGAAGGCCGCGCCGTGGCCACCAATCTGGATTTGTTCCTGGAGCGCATGTTCCCGCCAGATGCGCGCAAGGTGCGCGTGTACCGTCTGCCCGACTACCCCACACACCCAGACCTGCTAAACCTGCCGCTGGGCAACGCCAAGCTCTACTGGCGTGAAGATGGCACCATCGGCCAGCTGGATGGCTACACCGACGAGCAGAACGGCCTGCTGTGCCTGGATGAAGTCGCCAGCTTCCTGAATGCACGCGACTGGAACGACCGCGACAAGAAAGCCCAGCGCGACGCCATCAACGACTGGCTGCGCCATTCCCGTAAATACGGCTGGGACATTCTCATGCTGGTGCAGCATGAAGACCTCATCGACAAACAAACCCGCTCGGCCTTGTTTGAAATGTGGGGCGTGTGCAAGCGGCTAGACCGTCTGAGCATCCCTTTTGTGACTTGGTTCACCAAACAGCTCGGCTTTGCCCTGCGCCCGCCCAAGGTGCATATCGCCATCATTCGCTATGGCATGTCTGAGCTTTCCCCCGTGTCAGACCGCTGGATGTACCGCGGCCACGACCTTTACCGCGCCTACGACACCAACCAGGTGCTGGGCAATTCCCCTGTATCTGGCGTGTCCACCCTGCTGCCGCCCTGGCACCTGAAAGGCCGCTACCTCTCACTAGGTCAATACGCGCTCATGTACGCCAAAATCGCCCTGATTTCCGGCCTTGTCGGCCTGTTCGCTGGCGGCGCTGCCGTCCACTACTACGCGCCCAGGTTGCAGCAGGCCAACCCAGCTGCGGCCAACCTGCCCCGCGTTCTCTCCCTGGACGAATTCAACAACGCCGCCACGTCCCCTGTGCGCCTGCTCGGCACCTTTACCCAGGGCAATGAAGTGTTTGCCGCACTTGATAACGGCCAGACCCTGCGCGCCGACATCATCAACCGTTTGCCAGGTGAAACCCGGGTGCGCATTGCCGGTACCTGGTACAGCACCACACCCAAGCCAAAGGAACAGCCATGAAACGCCTGTTGCTAGCCCTGCTGTTTGTCGCCGCTCACGCTACCGCCCAGCCGCTGGCCTTGCAGTTTGATCGCATAGGCCTGGTGCAATTTGGCGAGGCCACCTTTAAAGCCATCCTCAAGGAAGATTTCATTGTTGACCCGCAGCTGGTAGAAGACTCCCGCCGCGTCACCGTGAATGTGGCCAACATCGAGCGCGCCGAGATTCGCCCCTTGCTTGAACGTGTGCTGCTCGATGCCGGCATACAGGTAGAACGCCGCAACGGCATTAACTGGCTTACCCCTGCCAAGTCCGTGCAAGCGGGCTCTTTGGCTGTGCCAGGTGCGGCGCAAGGTGGCCAGGCCACCCTTGCCCCAACGCTTGCAGCTGAAAGAGCCGCCACAGCCCAGGCCATGCAGCTGGATGCCGTAGAGCTTTACCGCCCACGCTTTCGCCCCGTAGAGCAGCTACAGCGCGTCATCAATGGTTTTTTGGGCACCAGCTTTGCTGATGCCGAATTTGTCGTGTTGGCTGCCCAGGACAAGCGCCGCAAGGCCGCGCTAGCCTTGCTTGAACAGTACGACGTCAAACCTCTGGAAATCGTCGCCCGTGCGGCCGTGATCGAGTACTCGGAAGAAAACGAACAGGGATTCAGCTTCAAGACAGCGTTTAGCGCCTTTGCCGGCAAGTTGTCGCTATCCTACGGCGGCAGCCCCATGGGCAACTTCATCACCTTCAAGAACAGCACCATCGAAGCTGTGCTATCCGCCCTGGAAGGAGATTCCCGCTTTGCCTTGGTATCACAGCCTACCCTGCGCATAGCCAACGGCGCACAAGGCCGCTTTACCGTGGGCTCTGATGTACCGGTGCTGGATTCGGTGCAAACCGACAAGAACGGCAACCCTGTGCAATCCATCACCTACCGGCAGTCGGGCGTGATCTTCTCGCTCAAGCCCGTCATCATGCGCGACCGCGTACAGGTAGAAGTCTGGCAACAGCTGTCGAACTTCCAGCGCACCAGTACCAGCAGTATCGATTCCCCAACTTTGCTGAAACGCGAGCTGCAAACCACCGTGGGGCTAGAGTCCGGCGATATCATCGTTCTGGCTGGCCTGGAAGAAAGCAAGGACTCGTCCAGCCATGCCGGTTTCAGCTTCCTGCCCGACTTCATGAAGACCACCAAGCGCACCGATGGCCGAACCCAGCTGCTCCTGGTGCTGGAAGTGCAAAAGGTGTCGTGACCGGCGTGCCATGCGCAGCGTGGCCGCCGGAAACGACCCCGCACAACAAAAACCCCCGAGCCGCTACGGTCGGGGGTTTTGCTTTTGCTACAGTCTGCTTCGTTGTTGGTGCCTGTCAATCTGGCCTGTCCCTATCAGAAAGGTGACCAATGCCCCCTGCTCTTTCCAGTTTGCTGATGGCGAACTGTGCCGCAAGGTCGGCGTTCAACTTCCTGTTGTCGGCCATCTCCATCATGACTACCTGGTGAGCCAGGTCTGTCCGGCCACCGCATAGCCTGGCTAGTTGCATGAACAAAGCATCGGACTTCACGCGATAGCGCGTGTTTCTTCTGTTACGTACCGTACGCCACCATTGCTTTGCAAAGTCATAGATAACAAGCCATGCAACCAGCCCGCCAAGCATTGCCAAGCCCCAGACTACCCATGTCGATAAGTTAGCGTTCATTTTGCCATCCACCAGATATGCAAAATGGAATAGTAGCCAGTGGCAGTTGTCGCGATAAAAGCGTTTGCTAAGTATCCCTAGGCGGTGCACTGATAACTAACCGCCTTTAGTCTCAATTTGAGATTCCCACACCGCGCAAGCCGCCCATTCCGGTTTGCTTACGGCCAGCCTTGTTTGTTACTCTTTTGGCATGACGCTACTTACAATTTTCATCATTGCCGCCCTGTTTCTTGTCGTCTTGGGTATCGTAACCAAGGCTGCGCAGAAGAAAGCCAAAGGGTCTGACGACGCTGCGACCGATGCCGGCCCGCAATCCCCCCTGTCTGTGTTCCGCAGCAAGCCCCCGCTTACAGAGCGCGAGGCAACTTGCTACTGGGCGCTAGCCAAGCAGTTGAACGGTCATTACATCGTGCTGCCGCAGGTGGCGTTCAGTGCGTTCCTGCGCGTTGAGGGTGGGGACAGCAAATCCAACTACCGTCGCTTTGCCACCATGCGCCAGAAGGTGGCCGATTTCCTCATCGTGCGCCCGGACTTCACTATTGTGGCGCTCATCGAGCTGGACGACAGCACGCACGCCAACAAGAAGGAAGCCGACCAGCAGCGCGACGCCGCCATTAAGCAGGCCGGCATTCGCGTTTTCCGCATTCCGAAAGTGCCGCACGCCGACCAGGTGCAACGCCTGTGTGATGTGCTGCTAAAGCTGGATCAGCTCAAGCAAGCGTGAAGGTGTGTGCCGGTACCTCCGGCACTCGGTGTCACTGACGGGTGACTGGTAATACCCGTCTTTTGTGCCATTTTGGCACTAACCCTGTGAAGTGTCGTTGGTGGTGCTGTTTGCCAATATGCTTGATTGCATCAACAAGTGGAAAAATTATGAATGACTTCAAAAGTCTTATTGCCTATCCGCTATTCACTGCCTTCATCGTTTTTTTGAGTAGCTCCATGTGGTTTAATTACCAATCATCCTCGGGTGAGATATCCATTGGGACTGGAGTAGCGGCCGAAAAATCATTCATCAAATCAGTCTCAATTGGCAATACGTCTAGCAATTTCATTGATGGACTTATATTGACACTGCCAGACCATGTTAAAATTGAAGACATTCACTCCTCTGCCATTATTGCAGTGGAGGATGTGACGCCAAAAAATATAACGCATGGGCATATTTTCAGAATTGATAAAATACCGCCCTCGAAGCGGATTGAGATTTTTATAGTATCCTCGGGGAAGGCGGATTACTCAATTACATCGAATGCCAAGTCCATAGGTTTTGATGTTGCCAATGAAGGCTCCAATGGGGGCAATATAATTCTTTTCCTTGTCTTTGCTGGTTCCTCGGCCGTGATTTCTTTTCTCGCCACACTTGCCATAAGCATGGTCGAGCATAGAAATTTCAACGCAAGATACACTCTAGTAATTGAAGATAAGAATAATTTAAAAACCTCTATGGATTCGTTGCTTGCAATGAATAATGATTTAAAAGTCACTCAGGAAGAGTTGCGAGAAGAGATGTGGCAGAGTAAAAAGCGTGCCGCTAGAATTCGCCACTTGCAAAGTTCAAAATTGCATGAGTACTCTCGAGAGCTGAATTTCTGGAGGGACTTGGTTTCCTACTGTGTTCGCTCTAAATTTACGGGCCAAGAAATATCCTTGGCCGTTTCAAAGAAGCTAAAAACTTACGCCACACTTCATACCTTAAAAAAGCCAGACAGGCATTCGGAAAATGGCGAGGAGTTTGATGTGCATAAGTTTGTGGAAGGGAGTGATGATTGATCATTTAAAGATTTTGTTGATCATTAAACCGAACCGCGCCTCCCTATGGCATTGGCCCTTGTAAAAATCACGCTCCACAATCAGCCGCTCGATAGTCTCTGCCTGCTCCACCACGAGCCTGTCGAGCCGGCGATACTCCCTTAGCTTCAGCACATCATCCAGGCTGACAGCGGCGCGGTATTCATCCGATACCAGCCGCCCTCTGTCCAGGTAGAAGCCCTGCCACTCGCCCCACGTTTCACCCAGCTGCGGTTTGTCCTGCGCTTTCAGCGTGGCGTACACCGCATACGGTACCGCCTCCTGTCCCGTTCGCCAGCGTTCTATCTGGTCTACTGTCACGTATAGCGAAGCGGCCAGCTTGTCAGCGTCGCCAAAGCAAACAACCCTGATGAGGTCATCAGGGTTGCAGGGGAAGTCGCAGCGGGGGAATCGACGAACTCGCATGGCCAGGTACCGTCAGGGCTTAAACACCGCTTGATTGTTTATCTGGCATGTTTTGCGTTAAAAATCTTATCGCTTTCCTTGCTTTGCCAGATACGCCATGTACCCCCACGGGATAGCAAACATAGCGAGAAAAGCGAGTTGCTTGATGTTGTATGACGCTGAGTCGGCAATTTCTTCATGCCAAACTGCGATAAGAAACATTGAAAAAGCACTGAAGATGATTATCGAGAAAAGCCTTAACTTATATGAAGTCATGAAATCTTTAAGATCACGAGGTGGGCGCTTTAGCTCATGGTTGAACATCAGCACCTTGAACGTGACTAGGCAACTCATCATGATCAGAACATCAACAACATATACAAACATGCCTGCTCCAGAAGTCTAGGGGTGGTTGCTTGGTTGCCATGTGCCGCTGCTGTCGCATCGGTACCACATGGTATTTATACGTATGCGGCATGATACAACAGTCTGTGATGCGTTTTACATAAGGCCGAATTATACGACGTAAATACTAAACCCCTGAGGGGGCTTTTTGAGCGTCAACTGGGCTCATTAGCGTCGTCAGAACCATCAGACCGGCCACGGCCAATGCGCCGATCTTTTTGCGAAAATCCGCCCAAAAGTCCCGTCTGGCGTTGGTTTGGTTGCACTTGGTTGCGCTTGGCTGGGTATATGCAGCGTGCATTTTGGTGTCTGTTATGACTGCTCGTTCTTGTTAGGATGCCTATCGAAAATCGGCCGGGACGCTGGCTTGGGTCGTCTCTTGGTCATGGTTGGTTAATCTCTGCGGATGTGCTCTTTTGAAAAAGTACAAATTCAAAAAGCGGTAATGATTGATGTTTTCGGGCATTCAATACCAGCACATCAGCCTTCTAGCTGGTTTTGCGGCAAGATCACGTAACTACCGAAAGAAAAAGCAGAAAAGGCATGAATCCCAATGCGCACAACAATAGACGCAGCGTGTTGAAGAACTGACTTGTCCTGCAGTGTGCTTTTATTCTAGTAACGGTGAAAATGACAAAGCCGGCCAATGGCCGGCTTTGTGTTGGGGTGAGTAAAACTAAAGGTTCGTCTGACTAAACATTGCTTCAAACTACTTCATTCCAAACACCACAAACAGGTATCAAAAAAGGTTGGAGCGTTGCCGGCGGGAGGCCGGGTGCTGCGTGCGCACGACGATACGTGCTCGCTTCTGGACTAACGCTTTACGGCTAAAGAACGCAACAAATCCAACTGCAACTACGAGTAAAACCAGCGATTCCAAGATTTGCTCCCTCCTTTCTGTTACCTGATTTTTTTATAGATGACTGGTCATGCCAGTGCAAGAATTATTCTGCGTTTTCTACTTCATTTTCTGCCAGGGTCTCGGCCAGCAGGTGGCCTGGCAGGCTTTTGCTGCTTTTGGCACCCAGCTTGCGCAGCTTTTCGGCGCGGCCTAGCAGGTTGCCGCTGCCGCTGCTGAGCTGGCGCATGGCTTGCTGGTGGCTGTCTTGCAGCTGGCCGATCTGGCGGCCAACCTTTTCCAGTGACTCGGCCAGGCTGGCCAGCTTGTCGTACATGGCGCCGCCTTGACGGGCGATTTCCTGTGCGTTCTGGTTCTGGTATTCGTAGCGCCAGATGCTGGCCACGGTGCGTAACGTGGCCAGCAATGTGCTGGGGCCGACGATCATGATGCGGCGCTCAAATGCCTCATTGAACAGGCTCATGTCCTGCTGTACGGCCAGCAGGTAGGCGGGCTCGACCGGGATGAACATGAACACAAAGTCCAGTGTGTTGAGCTTGTACAGGTCCTGATAGCGTTTGTCGGATAGTGTGCGGATATGCTGACGCAGTGCGGCGATGTGTGCCTTGAGTTCAGCCTCTTGGGTGGCGCGGTCTTCGCTGGCGGTATAGCGCACGTAGGCGTTGAGCGATACTTTCGAGTCGATGACCAGTTGCTTGCCTTCCGGCAAGTCGATGATGACATCGGGCTGGTACCGCCGCTGGCTGCCGTCTTCCTGCTCAACGCGGTCGGATACCTGCACGCGATACTCGCGGTTGCGCGTGAGGCCGGAGCTTTCCAGCACTTTTTCCAGCACCATTTCGCCCCAGTTGCCCTGGGCTTTGTTATTGCTGCCGGTTAAGGCATTGGTCAGGGCAATGGCGTCCTGGTTGAGCTGGGTATTGAGCTGCTGTAGCTTGCGCAGCTCGTGCTCCAGCGTCAGGCGTTCTTTGCTGTCTTTGTCGTAGGTGTCTTGCACCAGTTTGCCAAAGGCTTGTAGTCGTTCGCCCATGGGCGCCAGTAGCTGGTCGAGGTTTTGCCGGTTTTGCTCGGTAAAGCGCTGGCTTTTTTCTTCCAGGATATCGTTGGCCAGCAGCTTGAATTGCTGGCTCAGGCTTTCGCGCGCGTTGGCCAGGATGGCCAGCTTCTCTGCGGCCTGCAGCCGTTCTTGTTCCAGCAGGGTGTGCAGCTGTTGCTTGTCTACCTGTAGCTGGGCGCCCTCTTGCTGCAAGGCAGCCAATTGCGCCTGAAGTTGGCCGCGCTCTTGCAGCAGGCGTTCCATTTGCCTGCCCTGCTCTTCGCTGGCGGCCAGGCGTGCGCCCTGCTCTGCGGCCAACTGTTGTTGGCTCTGCAGCTGCGCTTCGCGTGCTTGCAGGCGGGTTTCCAGCTCGGGGATGCGCTGCAGGTGGCTGGCCAGGCTGGCGAGCTTTTGCTGGCTTTCGGTGTACTGCGCATGCAGGGTTTGCAGGCTGTCTTGTGCCTGCTGTTCGCGCTGCTGTAGTGCTTGCCATTGCTGGTTCATGCTGTGCCACTGGCCCTGCAGCTGCGCCAGCTCCAGCTGTACCTCTGCCCTGCCCTGCTGGTAAGCGGCATCGCTTTTGCCGCGTAACAAGAGCCATGCCAGCCCCCCGCTGCTGCCTGCTGCCAGAATGGCTGTAATGAGGATGTCTAGCATGTGTCGTGGCCCGTGGTTTTTGCTATTTTGATTATGTACATTTTCAGGTGCCAGCGCTAGCCCGCCAGATGCAAAAACGCCGGCACAAGGCCGGCGTTGATCAGTTTGCGCTATCTGTCAGGGCTTAGTCGCGGTCACCGGCAAACGCCATCAGCAGATGCAGCAGGCTGGTAAACAGGTTGTAGATGCTGATGTAGATGCCCAGTGCGGCAGAGATGTAGCTGGTTTCGCCGCCATCCACAACGTTTTTCACTTCCCACAGGATCATCAGCGAGCTGAAGATCACAAAGGCTGCGGAGATGGCCAGGGCCATGGCAGGCAGCTGCAGGAAGATGTTGGCAACGATGGCTACCATCAGCACCACGGCGCCTACGGTCAGGAATTTACCCATGCCGGACAGGTCACGCTTGGTGGTGGTGGCAATGCCTGCCATCACGGCAAACACGGCTGCGGTACCGCCGCCGGCAACCATGATCAGTTGCGCGCCGTTGGACAGCTTCAGGGCGACTTGCAGCAAAGGCCCCAGCATCAGGCCCATGGCAAAGGTGAATACCAGCATCAGCGGCACACCCAGCGCATTGTTGCGGTTGGCCTGTACGGCAAACATCAGGCCGTAGATCACCACCATCATGGCCAGAACGCTCATGATGGGGCTGGCAGCCATGAAGGCAAAGCTCATGTTGGCGCCCAGGGCGCCACCAATCACGGTGGGTACCATGGACAGGGCCAGCAGGCCATAGGTGTTACGTAGAACCTTATGGCTTGCGCCGCTATAAGCGGTGGTTTTGTAAGCAGTGTGAAGGTTCGGTTGCATGGCGACGATTCTCCTCGCGCGTGTTATTCGGGACGGCAATGTCATGGACAACATATTGTTACACAAGTTTCTGCCGATGCCTATTTTGATCAGAATGCTTGCCAAAAAAAGCTGATTGGTCTATTATCCGTTTCCTCAAAGCAGTACTGATGTCGTGGCGAGAGTGGCGGAATTGGTAGACGCACTGGATTTAGGTTCCAGCGCCTCGCGGCGTGAGAGTTCGAGTCTCTCCTTTCGCACCACGCAGCAGTACAGCATGCATAAGCGCCTGCACCGTAATGGTCTGGCGCTTTTTGCATTGTCATCGCGGTAAATGATGGCAGCTCCGCCCATTTCAAGCGCGGCCATCGTGAATACGATCACCCTGCGACTTGGCAGGAGGTAAAGAAAACGCCCCGACTCGTCGGGGCGTTTTGCTATCAGCGTGCGGCCAACCTTAGCCGATCCAGCGGCGTGCGCTGGCAAACATGCGGAACCAGCCGCCGTTTTCGCCCCAGCTTTCCGGGTGCCAGCTGTTTTGCAGCGTACGGAACACGCGCTCCGGGTGCGGCATCATGATGGTGAAGCGGCCATCCGGCGTGGTCACGCCGGTGATGCCTGCCGGCGAACCGTTCGGGTTCATCGGGTAGGTTTCGGTGGCCTGGCCGTTAAAGTCCACATAACGCAGTGCCGTCAGCACTTGCGCCTGTGCGCCCGGGGCAAACACTGCGCGGCCTTCACCGTGCGATACCACTACCGGCAGCTTGGAGCCGATCATGTCTTGCAGGAAGATGGACGGCGACTCGGTGACTTCCACCATCGCGAAGCGGGCTTCAAACTGTTCGGACGCGTTGCGCTTCAGCTTGGGCCAGTGCTGCGCGCCAGGGATGATGTCCGACAGGTTGGACATCATCTGGCAGCCGTTGCACACGCCCAGGGCAAAGGTGTCGCTGCGACCAAAGAAGGCTTCGAACTGCTCGCGCGCCTGGCCGTTGAACAGAATGCTCTTCGCCCAGCCCTCGCCCGCACCCAGCACGTCGCCGTAGCTGAAGCCACCGCAAGCGGCCAGGCCTTTGAAGTCGGCCAGCTGTACACGGCCGGCAATCACGTCGGACATGTGTACGTCTACCGCCTCGAAACCGGCACGGGTAAAGGCAGCACCCATTTCGATCTGGCCGTTCACGCCCTGCTCGCGCAGGATGGCGATGCGTGGGCGTGCGCCGGTGGCAATAAACGGTGCTGCCGGGTTGTCTTCGGTATTGAAGGTCAGCTCGGCAAACAGGCCACGCGAGGCTTCGTCGGCAATCTGCGCGTATTCGCTGTCGGCACCCGCCGGGTTGTCACGCAGGCGCTGCAGGCGGTAGCTGGTTTCCGACCAGGCTTGCTGCAGGGCCACGCGGCTCTGGGCAAATAGCTCGTCTTCGCCATGCACCAGGCGCAGCACGCCATCGGTAGCCGGCATGCCGATCACCGATACGTTGGCCGCCAGGCCCATGATCTCGAAGCGCTTCAGTACGTTGTCGATTTCATCGGCAGCCACTTGCAGCACCGCACCCAGCTCTTCGTTGAACAGTACCGCGTTTACGTTGGCCGCATCGCCACCGGTCAGCATGGACAGCTCGACTTGCGCGCCCAGATGGCCGGCAAAGCACATCTCGGCCAGCGTGGCGAACAGGCCGCCATCGGAACGGTCGTGGTAGGCCAGCAGCTTGCCGTCTTCTACCAGCGATTGCAGTACGGTAAAGGCAGAAGCCAGCTTGTCGGCGCTGTCCACGTCCGGCGCCTGGCCGTTCATGTCGTTCCACACCTGGCCGAAGATGGATCCGCCCAGGCGGTTTTTGCCCTCGCCCAGATCCAGCAGCAGCAAGGCGCTATCGGCAGCGCGCAGCTGCGGGGTCACGGTCTTGCGTACGTCGGCTACAGGGGCAAACGCCGAGATGATCAGCGACAGCGGTGCGGTCACGGCTTTTTTGTCGCCGCCCTCTTCCCAGACGGTTTTCATCGACAGCGAGTCTTTACCTACCGGGATGCTCACGTCGATAGCTACGCACAGGTCGGAGATGGCTTTGACGGTGGCGTACAGCTTGGCGTCTTCGCCCGGGTGGCCGGCAGCGGCCATCCAGTTGGCAGACAGCTTCACATTGCCCAGCTCGCCCACGTTGGCCGCAGCCAGATTCAGCAGCGATTCGCCTACCGACACACGGCCGGCGGCCGGGGCGTCGAACAGGGCCGCCGGGGTGCGCTCGCCCATGGACATGGCTTCGCCCAAGGTGGTGTTAAAGCCCATGGCCGTCACGGCCACGTCGGCTACCGGCACCTGCCACGGGCCAACCATCTGGTCGCGGGCGGTCATGCCGCCTACGGTACGGTCGCCAATGGTAATCAGGAAGCTCTTGTCGGCTACAGTCGGGTTGCGCAGCACACGGTAGGCCGACTCTTTCAGGTCGTACTGGGTGGCATTCAGCGCGGCAGTGTTCACCGGCACGGTTTTCACGTCGCGGGTCATGCGCGGTGGTTTGCCCAGCAGCACTTCCAGCGGCATGTCGACCGGATTGTTATCGAAGTAGTCGTCGCGCACTTGCAGGTGGCCGTCGTCGGTGGCCACGCCCATCACGGCAAACGGGCAACGCTCGCGCTCGCAGATCTCGGTAAAGGTGGCCAGGTCTTCCGGCATCACTGCCATCACGTAACGCTCTTGCGATTCGTTCGACCAGATCTGCATCGGGGTCATGCCTTTTTCTTCCAGATGCACTTTGCGCAGGTGGAAGATGGCACCACGGCCGGCGTCGTTCACCAGCTCGGGGAAGGCGTTGGACAGGCCGCCGGCGCCCACGTCGTGAATGGACACGATAGGGTTGGCCGCACCGCGCTGCCAGCAGCGGTCGATCACTTCCTGACAGCGGCGCTCGATTTCCGGGTTGCCGCGCTGTACCGAGTCAAAGTCCAGGTTTTCGCTGTTGGCGCCGGTATCCATGGAGGATGCTGCGCCGCCGCCCAGGCCGATCAGCAGGCTGGGGCCGCCCAGCTGAATCAGCAAGGCGCCTTCAGGAATCTCGTTCTTGAAGATTTGCTGCTCCTGGATGTTGCCCAGGCCGCCGGCGATCATGATGGGCTTGTGGTAGCCACGGCGCTCGCCCTGGAAGGTGTCTTCGAAGGTGCGGAAGTAGCCTGCCAGGTTCGGGCGGCCGAATTCGTTGTTGAACGCGGCGCCGCCAATCGGGCCTTCGATCATGATGTCCAGCGCCGACGCGATGCGGCCTGGCTTGCCGTACTGCTGCGCTTCCCACGGCTGCTGGAAGCCAGGAATGTTCAGGTTGGACACGGTAAAGCCGGACAGGCCAGCTTTCGGGCGCGAGCCGCGGCCGGTAGCGCCTTCGTCGCGGATTTCGCCGCCGTTACCGGTAGACGCGCCGGGGAACGGGGAAATCGCTGTCGGGTGGTTGTGGGTTTCCACCTTCATCAGGATGTGGGTCGGCTCTTCGCTGAAGGCATAGGTATGGCTGCCTGGCTGCGGGTAGAAGCGCTCGATGGTGGCGCCATCGATCACCGACGCGTTGTCCTTGTAGGCTACGCGGGTGCCCTGCGGGTGGGCGTCGTGCGTGTCGCGAATCATGCGGAACAGCGACTTGCCCTGCTCTACGCCGTCAATCACGAACTGCGCGTTGAAAATCTTGTGGCGGCAGTGCTCCGAGTTGGCCTGGGCAAACATCATCAGCTCGACATCGCTAGGGTTGCGCTGCAGCTTGATGAAGTTTTCTACCAGGTAGTCCACCTCGTCCGGCGACAGGGCCAGGCCCATGTCGGCGTTGGCCGCGTCCAGCGCAGCCTTGCCACCACCCAGGATATCCACGGTGGAGAGTGGTTGTGGGTCAACATGCACGAACAGACGGTCCGCGTCGGCCAGGCTGGCCAGCACGGTTTCCGTCATGCGATCGTGCAAGAGGCCCGCCAAACGCTGGCGAGCCTCTTCGGTAAACGGGGTGGTGGTCTGGATGTGGTACGCAATGCCGCGCTCGATGCGCAGGACATTTTCCAGGCCACAGTGGCGAGCGATGTCAGTCGCTTTGGACGCCCACGGTGACAAGGTGCCCAAACGGGGCGTAACCAGGAAAAACTCACCCGTTGGTTCCTGTGCCAGCGGCGGTTCGCCATAGGTCAGCAGTTTTTCCAGCACGGCAACTTGTGCCTCGGATAGTGGCGACTCGCTTTCGGCGAAGTGCCAGTATTCGGCGGCAATAGTCAGGTCTGGTAGACCCGCTTCGCGCGCATTGGCCAAGAGTTTATCAAGTCGGAACTGGGACAGGGCGACGCCGCCCCGCAGCTTAAGAATGTGCGACATTGTATACCCGCAACAATGGAGACAAGGATCAGGAAAGCGCGTAATAATACACGCAATCCCCCGCTTTTATAAGGCCGCAGGTGGAATATTGCCAGACAATCATGCTGCCAACAGCCCGCTTTGCCCTATCCATACAAGGAGTTGCGATCCATGAAAAAAGTCGAAGCAGTCATCAAACCGTTCAAGCTGGATGAAGTGCGCGAGGCTTTATCTGACATTGGCATCAATGGTCTGACCGTTACCGAGGTGAAAGGCTTCGGCCGCCAGAAAGGCCATACCGAGCTGTACCGTGGTGCCGAATACGTGGTGGATTTCCTGCCCAAGGTGAAAATCGAAGTGGTTATCGCCGACGATCTGGTAGATCGCGCTATCGAAGCCATCATCCAGACTGCGCGTACCGGCAAGATCGGCGACGGCAAGATCTTTGTCTACCCGGTAGAGCAAGTGGTGCGTATCCGCACCGGCGAAACCGGCGAAGACGCGGTGTAAGCACACACCCAGGCAAGGCGTTGGTATGGCACGGCCATGCCTGCCCTTGCCCATCCGGCCAAAAAAAAAGACCGTCTATGCGACGGTCTTTTTTGCTTGTGCGGCAAGGCGCAGGGCTGCGGATTCAAGAGCTTGCGTGGTGCCGCCCTGCCTTGCTGGATCCATTACAAGCTTGATCGGTGCTGCTTGTGCAGCCCGAAAGACCGTTTGTGCAACGGTCTTTTTGCTTTCCGGCTTAGCCCCAGAACTTCCACCAGGGTTGGCCGCGGTATTCCCACGGCTGGGTCAGGTAGGCGCTTTGCGGAAAGTTCAGTGCCAGAATGCGGCGGGTATCGGCCTGCAGTGTGTCCATGCCCAGCTTGCCGTAAGCCTGCACCATGATGGCCAGTGCCTCTTCGTTGTGGCCGGTATTGGCGTAGGCCTGCACCACGGTCTGGGCGCGGTTGGCCGCAGCCAGCCAGGCTTCGCGCTTCATGTAGTAACGGGCTACGTGCATTTCGTGCCCGCCCAGCGCGGCGGCCAGATGCTGCATCTTCTGCGTAGCGTCTTCTGCATAGCGGCTGGCTGGGTAGCGGGTAATCAGCTCGCGAAAATCGTTAAACGATTCACGGGCGGCTTTCGGGTCGCGCTCGCTAATGTCCTGGCCGGTGGCGCGCGCCAGGAAGCTGGTGTCGTCGTTAAAGTGCACCAGGCCTTTCAGGTAGTACATGTAGTCGGCACTGGCGTGCGCCGGGTACAGGCGCAGAAAGCGGTTGGCCGCAGCAATGGCCAGCTCCGGCTCGTTATCCTTGTAATGCGTATAGGCTTGGTCCATCAGCGCTTGCTGCGCGTGGCGGCCGTAAGGGAAGCGTGCCTGCAAGGTTTCATAAAGCTTGAGGGCGCGGGTGTAGTTGCCGCCATTCAGCTCGTCGCGGGCTTCGCTGTAGATCTGGTCTACCGTCCAGCCACGGGTTTCGTCCTGCGGCTCCACCGAGGCACAACCTGCCATCAGTACGACGGCCAGCAAGGCTACAAAGCTTTTTTTCATGAGGTGTCCTTGTTTGACTGCGCACGATTATAACCAAAACTGCTGTTTGCGCACGCCCGGCAGCGGTTTCTTGCTGCCATCTGCGCCGTTGCCATGAAAAAACCGCCTGCCGGGCGAGCCGACAGGCGGTGTGGCCAGTACAGCCTGGCCTTAGGTGCCGATACGGCCACCGTCATTCTTGGTGATCATCACGGTCGCCGAGCGGGGGCGCTGGCCGGCACCATAGCCGCTATTGGACGGCCACTGGCTGACATACTTGCTCGGGTCGCCCAGGTCGCTGACTGCGGTACCTTCGCCCGGGTGCTGGATGTTGACGAACATTACCTTGCCGTCCGGTGTTTCTGCCACGCCGGTAACCTCGCAGCCTTTCGGGCCTACCAGGAAACGCTTCAGCGTATCGGTGGTGGGCTTCTTGCCGACATAGGTATCCACCAGCACGCTACCGTTGGCTACCGACACCTTGCCGCCGTCGCCTACGCGGCCAGGCAGTGCGGCCAGCATCTGGTCGTTGGTCATGTCACTGTAGTTGCCATCGTCGGTCTGGATCCAGCAAATGCCGGTGCTTTCGGCAAACTGCAGGCCATCCGGGCTGGAAAAGTCATTCACATCGGTCAGGCCGGACAGGTTGATGCTGGCAATGGCGCCCGCTTCGGAGCCAAACAGATACACGTCCCACTTGAAGGTGGTGGCATTGGCATCGCCCTGCTCGGCCAGACGCAGGATGTGGCCGTTCACGTTGCCGCGCTGGGTGGTGGTGCCATTCTTGACGTCGGTGTAGCTGCGCGGGTTGGCCGCATCTACAACCTTGCTGGCATCGCTACCGCTGGTCACGCGGCCGCTGTTATTGGTCAGCGTAAAGTAGATGTCGCCGGTGGTCGGGTGGGTAGAGCTCCACTCCGGGCGGTCCATTTTGGTGGCGCCAGCGGCGTCGGCCGCGATGCGGGCGTTTACCAGAATATCGGCCTGGTCGGCAAAGGCGTAGCTGGCATAGCCGGCAATCAGCGGGTTGGCCATGGACAGCTCCAGCCAGGTGCCGGTGCCGTCGGCGTTGAACTTGGCCACGTACAGCTTGCCGTTATCCAGATATTTGTCGCCGGTGGCCATCGGGTCGGCCGGTTTGGCGTCGGCCGGGTCCCACACGGCGTTCGATACATACTTATAGATATATTCGAACTGCGAGTCGTCGCCCATGTAGATCGCCAGTGGCTTGCCGGTTTTCAGCAGCGAGAATGCAGCGCCTTCGTGGGCAAAGCGGCCGGTAGATGTACGCTTCTTCACCACGCTGTTGCGGTCGTAGGGGTTGATTTCGGTCATATACCCCTGGCCGTTGATCTCGTTGCGGTAGTCGGTGGCGGCGGTGCCGGCCGCATTGGCGGTGATGTCCCAGCGCACGTAACGGTCGTCGGTGCCGGCGGTTTCCCAGCCGTAGCGGCTGCTGGCACCCGCCGCACGGCCATAGCGTGTCAGCGCGGCGATTTCTTTGGCGCTGCGGGCGGCGGCGTCGCTGCCGCGCTTGAAGTAGCCGGACCAGTTTTCTTCGCCGGTCAGCAACGTGCCCCACGGGGTTTTGCCCGTGCCGCAGTTATTCAGCGTGCCGCGGGTGCGGGTGCCATCGGTCGAAAACTTGGTCACCAGCAGGCTGCTGCCGCGTGCCGGGCCAGCCAGTTCGATGGTGGTTTCGGCAGTAACGCGGCGGTTGAACGGGCTGGTTTGCACGGTGGCAAAGCGGCCGTTACTGCCTTTGGCCACCTCGACGACCGATACGCCGTGGCAGGCGATCTCGATATCTGCCTCGGCGGCCGGGCGTGGTAGCGCGGTGGGGCCGGCGGTAAACAAGGTGGTCTGGTCGATGTACTCGTGGTTCATGGCCAGCAGGCCGCGGCTGGCGCCAGCCTGGTCGGCTTTGCCGGCGGCATTCAGGCCAAAGTACTGCATGCCGTCGTGGTGGTCGCCGGCGCGCTGATCGTAGCCGGTGTCGGTGCCATCGTTCTTGAATGCGGCTACGCCGGCAAACAGCGGGTCGCCTTTGGCGTAGATCACGCTGGCGGTATAGCCCTCTGGCACGATAAAGGCATCGGCCAGGCTCTTGGCGACCGGCTTGAAACCCAGCAAGGTTTCGCTAGCGGCGGCCGGCGCGCTGCTGCCAGCGCCACCCAGGCCCAGACAGCCGGTGAGCCCCATGCTGCCAAACACGGCAGCGCCGGCCGAGCCCAGCATAAAGGTGCGGCGGCCCATGCGCGCAGCCAGGATGTCCTGCATGGTGGGGTTGTTCGAGGTGTTGTTGCCGATATCGTCCGGGTCGGCGCCGTTCGGCAGCGGGGTGAAGTTGTTTTTGCTCATGGCACTATTTAATAGGTGGTTGATTGGTTTGAAACAGCTGTTTGATGGTATGGGCTAATGATTACCCCGCCATGAAGCGCCAGTTTCATACCAGTTACCTGTCATCTAGCTGCCACGCCAACAGGACAAGCTGGCCAGACTGCTTTAAAATCGCCCGATTTACCTCACGCCACAAAGCCATGAACGAACAAGACATTCTCGCCGACGAACTGCTGGACGACGATATTGCGGACAGCGAAGGGGAAAGCGGCGCCGGCGGCGAGGCGCAGCAACTTTCCGTACCTTACGAATTTTCCGGCGAACGCCTGGATGCGGCGCTCACCAAACTGCTGCCCGACTACTCGCGCAGCCGCATGACCCAGTGGATCAAAGACGGCAAGGTGCTGCTGGACGGCAAGCACATGCCCGGCAAGACCAAGCTCCTGGGTGGCGAAGTCATCACTGTAGAAGTGATCCCGCAGCCCGAGGCGCTGGCCTACACCGCCGAGCCGGTAGACTTCCCCGTGGTGTACGAAGACGAACACATCATGGTGATCAACAAGCCGGCAGGCCTGGTGGTACACCCGGCGTCCGGCAACTGGACCGGCACCCTGCTGAACGGCCTGCTGCACCGCAACCCCGAACTCACCCACATTCCGCGCGCCGGTATCGTGCACCGCCTGGACAAAGACACCTCCGGCCTGATGGTGGTGGCCAAGACCCTGCTGGCGCAAACCGATCTGGTACAGCAGCTGCAGGCGCGTACCGTGAAGCGCATCTACCGCTGCGTGGCCACCGGCGTGGTGCCCTACGATGGCAAGATCGAAACCCTGATCGGCCGCGACCCGCACAACCGCCTGAAAATGGCCGTGCTGCGCTTTGGCGGCAAACCGGCCATTACCCACCTGCGCGTGCTGGAACGCTACGAAGACTTCAGCTACGTAGAGTGCAAGCTGGAAACCGGCCGTACCCACCAGATTCGCGTGCACATGCGCGAAGCCAAGCACCCGCTGGCCGGCGACGCCACCTATGGCAACCCGCGCCACCACGGTAGCGAAGCGGCCGACGCCGCCGTCAAAGCCCTGGCGCGCCAGGCGCTGCACGCCTACTCGCTGGCACTGGTGCACCCGGCTACCGGCAAGGAAATGGGCTGGAAAGCCCCGTTGCCGGACGACATGAAACAGCTGCTGGCCCTGCTGCGCGCCGAACGCGACGAAAAATTTGCCGCCGCCAACGCCAAAGCCGCCGCCAAGGCCGAAGCGCTGGATGAAGAAGACGACGATGACTGGGACGACGACAACTACGATGTCGAAGTGCACTATGTTCGCTAAGCCTGTGCACGCGCCCGCAGCAGACACCGGCTGGTTCACGCCAGCCTGGCCCGCTGCGGCCAACGTGGGCAGCCTGGTCACCACCCGGCACGGTGGCGTCAGCCCCGCGCCCTACGCCAGCCTGAACCTGGGCGACCACGTAGGCGACGACGCGGCCAACGTCGCAGCCAACCGCGCCCTGCTGCGCGCTACGCTGCCCGCCGAGCCCGCCTGGCTGCAACAGGTACACGGCATTGCCGTAGTGGACGCCGCCACGGTAGCGCCGGGCAGCGTGCCGGTAGCCGACGCCAGCGTTAGCCGCACCCCCGGTGCCGTGTGCGCCGTGATGACCGCCGACTGCCTGCCCGTGCTGCTGGCCGACCGTGCCGGTACCGTGGTGGGCGCCGCCCACGCCGGCTGGCGCGGCCTGTGCGGTGGCGTGATCGAAGCCACGCTGGAGGCCATGCAAGTCGATGCGGCCAACGTCATGGCCTACCTGGGGCCGGCCATTGGCCCCGAGGCCTTCGAGGTGGGCGCCGAGGTGCGCGCCGCCTTCATGGCGCACGACAGCCATGCCGCTGCTGCATTCGAGCCTATCGCCGACGGCAAATACCTGGCCGACATCTACCTGCTGGCGCGGCAAAGGTTGGCCGCAGCCGGCGTGACGGCCATTTACGGCGGTGACGCCTGCACGGTGATCGAGCGCGAGCGCTTCTTTTCCTACCGGCGCGACCAGGTCACCGGCCGCATGGCCAGCCTGATCTGGCTTGGCTAAACACAAGATATAGTGTTCAAGGGCGGTAAAAACCGCCCTTTTTGCATTTTGGGCGTCGCAACAGCGCAACAGCCGTCATACAACCGCCACTGTGGCAAAACCGACCCAGCTGCAAACCCTTGTTGTAGCTAGCTCCGCTGCACGCCCCCGGCAGGCCGTAAAAAATAGTTTGCCGCGCAAAGCCAATACTGGCGCGGCTTTCAGCTTTTTAAGGCAGCTGTCAAGACTTGTCCCGCACACACTTCACCACTAGAATTTGCGTCACCTTCCGGTCAAAACAGCATATATTGTGTTTGTGCACAGCTGGCGCACAGCTTTTCAACAGAGTTGTCCACAGCCCGCCTGCCACCACCGCTGCGCGACCCCTTCCGCCCGCGTGCCGCATGCCAAAAACACATGCCCGCCGCCGCCGGAAGCATCGAATAACCTACCCATCACGAGGGCAATGACAATGCCACTGACCACTACCGACGCCAACACCGCCGCCGAACTGGGCCGCGCAGCCGCGCCACAAGCCGACTACAGCCAGTACAAGACCATTCGCCGCAATGGCGCCGTGGTGGCATTCGAGCCGGTAAAAATCTCTATCGCCATGACCAAAACCTTCCTGGCGGTAATGGGCTCGCAAAGCGTGAACTCCGCCAGCATCCGCGACAAAGTGGCACACCTTACCGAGTCGGTGGTCAGCGCCCTGATGCGTCGCAAACCGGAAGGCGGCGCCATCCACATCGAAGACATCCAGGACCAGGTAGAGCTGTCGCTGATGCGCGCCGGCGAGCACGACGTGGCCCGCGCCTACGTGCTGTACCGTGACCAGCGCTCGCAAGAACGCGCCGCCCGTGGCGAAGCCCTGCACCAGATCCAGATCAACGTGATCCGCAAAGATGGCCGCAAGCTGCCGCTGGATGTGGCCCGCCTGCGCGCCACCATCGAATCCGCCTGCCAGGGCCTGGCCGCCACCGACGTGGACGCCATCCTGTCCGAAACGCTGAAGAACATCTACGACGGCGTACCGGAAGAAGAAGTCAACAAATCGTCTATCCTGGCTGCCCGCGCCCTGATCGAACAAGACCCGGCCTACGATTACGTGACCGCTCGCCTGCTGCTGGGCAATATCCGCCTGGAAATCCTGGGCGAAGCCATCAGCCAGGAAGAAATGGGCCAGCACTACCCGCTGTACTTCCCTAGCTATGTGAAAAAAGGCATTGCCGCCGAGCTGCTGGACGAAAAGCTGGGCGAATACGACCTGAAAAAACTGGGCGCCGCGCTGAAACCGGAACGCGACCTGCAGTTTGGCTACCTGGGCCTGCAAACCCTGTACGACCGCTACTTCCTGCACATCGACGACACCCGCATCGAAATGCCGCAGGCTTTCTACATGCGTGTGGCCATGGGCCTGGCGCTGAACGAAGTGAACCGCGAAGAAAGCGCCATCGCCTTCTACAACGTGCTGTCCAGCTTCGACTTCATGTCGTCCACCCCTACCCTGTTCAACGCCGGTACCCGTCGTAGCCAGCTGTCCAGCTGCTACCTCACCACCATCGCCGACGACCTGGACGGCATCTACGAAGGCATCAAGGAAAACGCCCTGCTGTCCAAGTTTGCCGGTGGCCTGGGTAACGACTGGACCCCCGTACGCGCCATGGGCAGCCACATCAAAGGCACCAACGGCAAATCGCAAGGCGTGGTGCCGTTCCTGAAAGTAGTCAACGACACCGCCGTGGCCGTGAACCAGGGTGGCAAGCGCAAAGGCGCCGTGTGTGCCTACCTGGAAACCTGGCACGCCGACATCGAAGAATTCCTGGAGCTGCGCAAGAACACCGGCGACGACCGCCGCCGCACCCACGACATGAACACCGCCAACTGGATCCCCGACCTGTTCATGAAGCGCGTGATGGAAGGTGGCGAGTGGAGCCTGTTCTCGCCTAGCGAAACGCCAGACCTGCACGACATCTACGGCCAGGCCTTCGAAAAAGCCTACACCGCCTACGAGCAAAAAGGCCGCAACGGCGAGCTGCGCGTATTCAAGCAGATCCCGGCCCTGAGCCTGTGGCGCAAAATGCTGACCATGCTGTTCGAAACCGGCCACCCATGGGTTACCTTCAAAGACCCGTGCAACATCCGTAGCCCGCAGCAACACATGGGCGTGGTACACAGCAGCAACCTGTGCACCGAAATCACCCTGAACACCAACGACGACGAAATCGCCGTGTGCAACCTGGGCTCTGTGAACCTGGCACGCCACCTGAAACAAGGCGCCAACGGCCCCGAGCTGGACACCGAGAAGCTGCAACGCACCGTACGCGTGGCCCTGCGCATGCTGGACAACGTGATCGACATCAACTTCTACCCGGTGAAAAAAGCACGCAACTCCAACCTGAAGCACCGCCCGGTAGGCATGGGCATCATGGGCTTCCAGGACTGCCTGCACCAGATGCGCGTACCGTACGCCAGCGACACCGCCGTCGAGTTTGCCGATATCTCCATGGAAGCCGTGGCCTACTACGCCTACCTGGCTAGCACCGAGCTGGCCGAAGAGCGCGGCCGCTACCCATCGTACAAAGGCAGCCTGTGGGACCGTGGCATCCTGCCACACGACAGCATCAACCTGCTGGCAGCCGAGCGCGGCGGCTACCTGGAAATGGACCGCAGCGAACGCATGGACTGGAGCAGCCTGCGCAAGCGCATCGCCGAACACGGCATGCGTAACTCCAACGTGCTGGCCATTGCCCCTACCGCCACCATCGCCAACATCATTGGTGTGTCTGCCTCCATCGAGCCGACCTACCAGAACCTGTTCGTGAAATCCAACCTGTCCGGCGAATTCACCGTCACCAACGAATACCTGGTGCGTGACCTGAAAAAACTGGGCCTGTGGGACGAAGTGATGGTTGCCGACCTGAAATACTTCGACGGCAGCCTGGGCCGCATCGACCGCGTACCGGCAGAGCTGAAAGCCATCTATGCCACCGCGTTCGAAGTAGACCCGAGCTGGCTGGTAGAAGCCGCCAGCCGCCGCCAGAAATGGATCGACCAGGCACAATCGCTGAACCTGTACATGGCCGGCGCATCGGGCAAGAAGCTGGACGAGCTGTACAAGCTGGCCTGGGTAAAAGGCCTGAAAACCACCTACTACCTGCGCACCCTGGGAGCCAGCTCCGCCGAGAAATCCACCGGTCGTGGCGGCGAACTGAACGCCGTACCGGTAGCAGGCGGCGCAGCCGCAGCACCCACCCCGGCAGCCGTGGTAGACACCACCCCGGCCACCGATGCCAAGTTCTGCAGCATCGACAACCCGGACTGCGAGAGCTGCCAGTAAGGCAAACGGGCTGATTCATCCGTAACCCGGATCGGTAGCCCGGATAAGGCGCCAGCCGCATCCGGGGAATCAGGTAAAACACAAGCCCACAGGTTGGCCGCATGCGGCCAACCCATCCTCAAGCCGGTTGCCCCCAGCCGGTTTCGGGATGACGCGGCGCCCTCCCACCGGACGGCGCGCCAGAAACACGATCAAACCCATACAGCATCCGGAGCAAGAATAATGAGCCTGTCCTTCGACGACACCCCCGCTACCGCCACCCCAGCCGCCACCGCCGCCGGCCGTGTAAACGCCGTAGACAAACGTGTGATCAACGGCAAAACCGACGTGAACCAGCTGGTACCGTTCAAACACAAATGGGCATGGGAAAAATACCTGGCCCAGTGCGCCAACCACTGGATGCCGCAAGAAGTCAACATGCAGCGCGACATCGAACAGTGGAAAACCGGCCAGCTGTCCGAAGACGAAATGCGCATCGTCAAGCGCAATCTGGGCTTCTTTGTTACCGCCGACAGCCTGGCCGCCAACAACATCGTACTGGGCACCTACCGCCAGATCACCAGCCCGGAATGCCGCCAGTTCCTGCTGCGCCAGGCCTTTGACGAAGCCATCCACACCCACGCCTACCAGTACATCGTGGAAAGCCTGGGCCTGGACGAAGGCGAAGTGTTCAACGCCTACAACGAAATCAAATCCATCCGCGACAAAGACGAATTCCTGCTGCCGTTCATCAACGTGCTGTGCAACCCGGAATTCAAGACCGGCACCCTGGAAACCGACCAGACCCTGCTGAAATCGCTGATCGTGTTTGCCTGCATCATGGAAGGCCTGTTCTTCTACGTCGGCTTCGTGCAGATCCTGGCGCTGGGCCGCCAGAACAAGATGACCGGCGCCGCCGAGCAGTACCAGTACATCCTGCGCGACGAGTCCATGCACTGCAACTTCGGCATCGACCTGATCAACACCATCAAGCTGGAACAGCCGGAAATCTGGACCGACAGCTTCAAGGCCGAGATCACCGAGCTGTTCAAGCACGCCGTAGAGCTGGAATACGCCTACGCCGAAGACACCATGCCACGCGGCGTACTGGGCCTGAACGCCAGCATGTTCAAGGAATACCTGCGCTTCATCGCCAACCGCCGCATGCAGCAAATCGGCCTGGACCAGCTGTTCCCCGGCGTAAACAACCCGTTCCCGTGGATGAGCGAGATGATCGACCTGAAGAAAGAGAAAAACTTCTTCGAGACCCGCGTGACCGAGTACCAGACTGGCGGGGCGTTGAGCTGGGATTGATATTGCATTTTTATTGACATGTACTTATGCAAAAGGCACACTCTTGAGTGTGCCTTTTTTTTGGGATGAACAATTATGCCTTGCAAGACATTATCAATTTTTAATAATAAGGGTGGTGTCGGCAAGACTACGCTGACATTCCACTTGGCACATGCTCTAGCAGAGTTAGGGAAAAAGACATTAATTGTTGACCTAGACCCTCAATGCAACCTGACGATTTTGGCGATGGATCACGAAGAGCTGCATGCCATATGGGAAGCGGAAGATTCATTTATATCCGATTTCCAAGCTGCTCTCAATACCAATGGGCAAGAGAAGCTAGACACTTTACTTCAGACAACACGAACAATTCACTTCCTTCTTAAGCCGACTGAAGATGGTCAGTCAGACCTTCCAAGCATGCCAGAGCCACAGGTCCTTTCTAAAAATCTTCATTTAATACCTGGTCGACTCACACTGCACACCTATGAAGAGAAAATTTCAAATCGATGGTCAGATGCATTGAGAGGCGATCCACTCGCCATTCGTACCATATCGAAACCAAGAATAATTGCCTTGGAGTATGCAAGAAAAAATAACTATGATTTTGTTATCTTCGACACCTCTCCGAGTCTAGGCATTCTAAATAAGACCGTAATATCTACCGTTGATGGCTTTGTAATACCATGCGGCCCAGATATGTTCTCCCTGTATGGAATTAGGAATATTGGAAATTCTTTAAAAGCGTGGAAAAAAGACTTTGAGATACTTCACAAATTACTACCCGAAGATAAGAAAAAGTACTTCCCCGAGAACTTTGTCAAGCTGCTTGGGTATACAATATATAACGCTAAAAAATATGCAAGCAAAAGTAATAGATGGGACCTTGCCACTGCTCATTTTAACTACGCCGAACAGATACCAGTATTAATATCGAGCTATATTGAGAAAGCCATCTGGGAAAACATCCCAATTGAAATCCTAAGAGAGCCCATAGGTGGCACTGCTGTTATGCATACTCACAACACTCTTCCGAATATGGCTCAAAAATATCACACACCCATGTGGAAAGTGCCGTCAAGTTCATATCTCGAGCCAGATGATGTATCAACTGTCTCTGGAAATAGATATGCATATGAAAGCACGCGATATAAGTATATTGAACTTGCTGAATTCTTACTCCAACGAATGGGGGACTGACATGCAAGAAGATCAAAATAATGAAATTATTTCAATTTACAGAAATCGATACGCCGAATTCAATTATTTACTTGGCACGGTGGCTAACTACTTCACCAATCACCCCACTGGGAAAGTTGGTGTTCATACGGTAAGATCAAGGGTTAAATCTGAAGACAGCCTAATTGACAAGATCAAAAGGAAAGAGAAAAAAGGAATATTGGTAACGCCAGAAAATTTATTCCGAGAGATAACGGATATCGCAGGCTTGCGCATATTACATCTCAGATCTAGCGATTTTGTACAGATACACAACTCCATTTTGAAAATGAAAAGTTTGGGATACTGGTTTTTTTGTGAGGATCCCATTGCATACAGCTGGGATCCGGAGGCAATAACAAGATTCGAAAAACTAGGAATAAAAACAATCAACAACGAGCGACATTATACATCTGTCCACTATCGCATTACTGATAATGCAGATTCGAACATTTCTTGCGAAGTTCAAGTAAGAACTCTTTTCGAGGAAGCTTGGGGTGAAATTGACCATGCAATAAATTACCCACATCAGTCATCCGTTCAAAGCTGCAAAGATCAGATACTTGTCCTTGCTAAATTAGTCGGAGCGAGTACTCGTTTGATTGACTCTATATATTCAGCGCATGAAAATGGTGCGGGGAATATTTAGCACGGAAGGTTGGGTTGAGCGTAGCGAAGCCCAACGTTCACCGCGAAGCGTTTAAAAGGCTGGCCGCATCACCCCTTACCCGGTATGCGGCCAACCTTTTTGCATCTACCCTCGCCCGCCACCTGTTTGTCGGTGTTACACCATTCTCCGGATGCGCCGTTGGCTTATCCGGGGTACGGATTGCACACCGTAGCCGTGGGCTGATGCCGCCCGCCACCCCGCCAGCAGTTGACACGCCCCCGCCTAGCTGCCACCCTTCCACCCTCATTTTTTTCTGCCCTCACCTGCCATGAAAATTACCCAAGACACCGCCGTGACCCTGCGCATGAAAGTTACCGATAGCCAGGGCAATATCTACGACGACGGCAAGAAGCCGGTTTCTTACCTGCACGGCGATTACGACAACCTGTTTGCCAAGCTGGAAGAAGCGCTGGAAGGCCAGGAAGCCGGCTACCAGACCACGCTGGAGCTGAGCCCTGCTGACGCGTTTGGCGAGCGTGACGAGGCGCTGGTCACCACCATGGCCAAGGTGGATTTCCCGCCCGGCGTGAAGGTAGGCGGCCAGATTCAGCGCACCGGCCCGGATGGCGAGCCGCGCTACTATTTTGTGACCAAGATCAAAGGCCCTACCGTGCTGCTGGACGGTAACCACCCGCTGTGCGGCAAAACCCTGCGCTTTGCCATCAAGGTGGTAGACGTGCGCGCGGCCACGGCTGAAGAGATTGCCCACCAGCACGTACATGGCGAACACGGCCACCAGCACTGATTGCCCGCTGGCCGGTACGCATTCAGCCCTCCCATGGTGGAAGGCTGCGTGGATGACAAGCCCTGTTTGCCCTGCAAGCAGGGCTTGTTTCATTAACAGCACGGCGCTGGCCGCTACCTTGTCAGCAGCCAGGGCTTTGTGCTGCCTGCGCTGCCGTACCGCGTGCGGCGCGGGCGAGCCATGTTGGCCGCAGGGCACTAGCCTGCTGCGCGGCAGCGGCCTATCATCCCCCCCCGCTCTTGTTGCGAGTTGCCATGCCCTATTTATTGATTGTTACCGCCCTGTGGGCGTTTTCTTTTAGCCTGATCGGCCAGTACCTGGCCGGGCAGGTGGACAGTGATTTTGCCGTGCTGCTGCGCGTGCTGATTGCCGCCGCGCTGTTTTTGCCGTTTACCGTGTGGCGCGGCCTGCCCGCCCGCCTGCTGGGCGGTTTCTGGCTGGCCGGGGCACTGCAGTTTGGCGTGACCTATCTGTGCCTGTACCGCAGCTTTCATGTGCTAACCGTGCCGGAGGTGCTGCTGTTTACCGTGCTGACGCCGCTGTATGTGACGCTGTTTGACGATGCGTTGGCGCGCCGCTTTAACCCCTGGGCGCTGCTGGCGGCTGCCGTGGCGGTGGGTGGCGGGGTGATCATCCGCTTTCAGCCGCTGACTGGCGAATACCTCACCGGTTTCTTGCTGCTGCAGCTGGCCAACTTTACCTTTGCCGCGGGCCAGGTGCTGTGCCGCCGCTTGCTGCAGCAGTACCCGGTGAGCCAGCCGCTGCACCGCTACTTTGGCCACTTCTTTCTGGGCGCGCTGCTGCTGGCGCTGCCGTCTTTCCTGCTGTTTGGCGATATGCAGCGCCTGCCGCATACCGCGCTGCAGTGGGGCGTACTGGTTTACATGGGGGTGTTTGCCACGGCGCTGGGCATGTACTGGTGGGTAAAAGGCAGCACGCAGGTCAGCGCCGGCACGCTGGCCATCATGAACGAGCTGCACGTGCCGGCCGGCCTGCTGGTGAACGTGATGATCTGGAACCGCGACGCCGACCTGACCCGCCTGGCGCTGGGCAGCGCGGTGATCATGGCGTCGCTGTGGCTCAACCGCTGGGGCCGCGCGCGGTTGGCCACGCAGGCCTAGGCTGGCATGCGGCCAACCCTGTAGCCCGGCACCCTGCCGGGCTTTTTGCTGCCTGCCGTTGTGGCGCATGGCAATATTAAATTCATCTAGACGTATAGATGTTTACACGCCACTGTCTTGCGACATGCCTAGCATGCTGGGTTCCACCAACAAAGGAACCACCATGCAAAACACCCTGAAAAGCCTGGCAGGCGCGGCACTGTGCCTGGCACTGGCCAGCGCGCACGCCGCGCCCAAGGCCCTGCTGATCGGCATAGACGGCGCGCAGCTGGAAAAAGTGCAGGCGCTGAACCTGCCCAACTTCAAGCGCCTGAACATCGCCAAAGGCTATACCGGCGGCGTAGCCGGCAGTGCCAGCGAGCAGGAAACCTACAGCGGCCCTGGTTGGGCCACCATTCTGACCGGCGTATGGCGCAACAAGCACCAGATCAGCAGCAATAGCGACGGCCTGGCCAACCCGGCCTTTCCTAGCCTGTTCAAGCGCCTGCGCGATGCCTACCCGCAGGCCTACATTGCCAGCGTCACCCACTGGGGCAATATCAACAAGCAGTTCTTTGCCAATGATATCCGCCGCAATAACTACAACGCAGACGGGCTCAGCGACGAGGCGGCCGTGGCCAAGACGGTAGAGCTGATCAACACCACACCGGCCGATTTCATCTTTGTGCACCTGGATGACCCGGACCACGTGGGCCACGACAGCGGCTTTGGCCCGGCCTACGACAAGGCACTGCGCCAAGCCGATGCCCACCTGGGCCGGCTGCTGGACGCGGTAGCCACCCGCCAGGGCGCCAGCGGTGACAATTGGCTGGTGCTGGCCACCACCGACCACGGCCGCGACCCGGTAAAAGGCCAGCACCACGGCGCGCAGACCGGCAGCGAAAAAACCGTGCTCATTGCCAGTAACCAGCCGATGAATGCCGAGTTCACCAGCCCGGTAAGCCCGGTGGCCAACCCGGCCTTTGACGGCCTGTACGGCCACATCGCCCAGACCTGGATCGCCCCTACCGTCTTGCGCCACATGGGCATTGAGCCGCAGCGCAGCTGGCTGCTGGACGGCGCCCCGCTACAGGGCAGCGTAGGCGTGCGCAAGCTGCTGCCTGCCAGTGGCACGGCCAATGGCTTTAGCTGGGCCGCCGCCAGCGGGCAGGTGGAGATTTATCGCAACCAGCAGCTGCTGGCCACCGTGCCGGCCAGCCAGCAAAGCTATGTGGATGCCACCAGCCCGGCCGGGCTGCAGGACTACACCCTGCTGCTGGGTAGCGTGCCGGTCAGCCTGCGCATGGGCCGCCCCGGCCTGCGTACCGCACTGGACTGGAGCGCCAGCCGCAGCTATTTCTTTCTGGATGACGGCAGCTATGTCCGTTACAACCAGACGGCAGACAAGGCCGATAGTGGCTACCCCAAAAGCACCAATAACAGCAGCTGGCCCGGGCTGGGCAGCTACGCCGGCCAGCTAGCCGCCGGCTTTAGCAAAGACGCCAATACCGCGTATTTCTTTCTGGGCAATGGCCAGTACGTGCAGTACGACAAGGTGGCAGACAAAGCCCTGCCCGGCTACCCGCAGCCGGTAAGCGAGCAAAGCTGGCCGGGGCTGGCGGCCTACGCCACCCAGATCAAGGCCACGCTGCGCCTGCCGGGTAACAAGGTGGCGTTCTTTCTGAAAGATGGCCGCTTTATCCGCTACGACCTGGCGGCCAACCGTGCCGATGGTGGCCCGCAGGCCATGGACAATGCCAGCTGGCCACAGCTGGGGGTGGACGCGCGCCGTATCACGGCGGCCTTGAAATGGGACGACAGCCGCGCCTATTTCTTTCTGGATGATGGCCGCTATATCCGCTACAACCTCACGCAAAACCGTGCCGAAGCGGGCTTCCCCAAACCGGTAAACAATCAGACCTGGCCAGGCTTGCTACGGTAAGCTCACCCGGCATGGCCACGCCCTGCTGGCGCGGTGTGCAGGCAGGGCGCGCCCGTCATGGGCACCAGGCCGAGTATGAAAAAACACGCCCCGCATGCGCTGCACGCAGGGCGTGTTTTCATTGCCGCTCTACAGCCCCAGGCTGGCTGCTTGGCGGGGCATGCGGCCAACCCTGCTTAGTCGCGGCACCAGCGCTGGCGCAGCAGGGCATCCATGGCCACCAGGTGCGCAGGGCTGAGCGGCAGCTTGCGGCGCGGGGCGGGCCGCTCGGTTTTGCTTTCGTGCAGCCATTTGTAAAACGTGCCGCGCGATATACCGTGCTTGCTGCACAGTACCGATACATTGCGCACGGTTCTGTAGTCGTTCAGCACATCCAGACGCTTTTTATCCGGGTAACACATCAAGCCTCCTCGGGCTGTGGGTTCACTGGCTGGCAGTGACAAGCCGCCGTACCAGTGTGTGGTGTTGAATACTGTTTAAAGTGATATTGGGTTTTTTTGTCTTTCGGCGTATTGCCGCTGCCATCTTTAATAAAATTCGATTACTTTTCAATTGAACGCATTGTAATAAGGGCCTTTTTCATCCGGCTTGATGCAGGTCAAATGACAAAGCCATGATTGCAAGGTGGCCTGGTGCGCAGCATGCCGGGCGTACGGGCACTCGGGGTGCAATTGCCCACCCGGCCACCCCGGCCTTGAGGTACCCTGTGCGCCGTTGCCAACCCTGCGGCCACCGCGCCGCCGCCATACCGAAGCACCCATGCGTATTCAGGACTTACACCAGATGCTGGCCGCCATTGGCGCCCGCCCCTGCCATATCGGCCGTATCAACCGCGCCTGGCTAAAAGGCCTGCCGCTGGATAGCGGCACACGCCACCAGAAAAGCGAACATTACTTCCCCCTGCCGGTGCGCGAGGGCTTGCCTGCCATTAGCGCGCAGGTGGAAGCGCTGGCACGTATCCAGTCACAACACCCCGGCGCCGATGGCTCGCTGCGCTTGCTGGTGGCACTGGCGGATGAACAAAGCGTGGAAAGCGTGCTGCTGCCGCGTGACGGGCTGTGTGTGTCCAGCCAGGTAGGCTGTGCGGTGGGCTGTACCTTTTGCATGACCGGCAAAAGCGGCCTGCTACGCCAGCTGGGCAGCGCCGAAATCGTGGCGCAGGTTGTACTGGCGCGGCGGCTGCGCCCGGTCAAGAAGGTGGTTTTCATGGGCATGGGCGAGCCTGCGCACAACCTGGACAATGTGCTGGAAGCGATCCACTGGCTAGGTACCGACGGCAATATCGGCCACAAGAACCTGGTGCTGTCTACCGTGGGCGACCCGCGGGTGTTCGAGCGCCTGCCGCAGATGCAGGTCAAACCCGCGCTGGCGCTGTCGCTGCACACGACCGATAGCGCCCTGCGTGCACGCCTGCTGCCGCGCGCACCGCGCTACGACCCCGCCGAGCTGGTGGCACTGGGCGACGCCTATGCCCGCCAGGTGGGCTACCCTATCCAGTACCAGTGGACGCTGCTGGCCGGGGTAAACGACAGCCAGCAGGAAATGGACGGCATTATCCGCCTGCTCAAAGGCCGCTTTGGCTTGCTGAACCTGATTCCGTACAACAGTGTAGAAGGCGATCACTACCAGCGCCCGCCCGCCGAGGCGGTGGCCGACATGCGCCGCTACCTGCACAGCCACGGCGTGCTGACCAAGGTACGCGACTCTGCCGGGCAAGACGTGGATGGCGGCTGCGGCCAACTACGCGCCAGGGCGGCCGATATCATCGACCATAGCCGGCTGCTGCGCCGCGCGGGCACAACCAAGCCGGCTTGATACAAGCGGCAGCGCTTCAAAAAAACCGACACAGCCCGTCAGCTTTCTTCGTCATGCGGTGGGCGGCAATGCGTGACAATAAGCCCCTGACCAAGGAGGCATCATGTTGATCAAACGCCCGGCCGCCGAGCGCGGCCATGCACATCACGGCTGGCTGGAGAGCTTCCACAGCTTTTCTTTTGCCGGTTATCACGACCCGGCACACATGGGCTGGGGGAATCTGCGCGTACTGAACGACGACCGCGTGGCTGCCGGTGAAGGCTTTGGCCGCCACCCGCACCGCGATATGGAAATCATCAGCTACGTGCTGGCCGGCGCGCTGGCACACGAAGACAGCCTGGGTAACCGTAGCACCATCCGGCCCGGCGAGGTGCAGCGCATGAGCGCCGGCACTGGCGTACTGCATAGCGAGTTCAACCACGACAGCCACGCTACCACGCACTTTTTGCAGATCTGGCTGTACCCGCACACAAGCGGCATGGCACCCGGCTACGAGCAAAAGACGATCCCGCCGGCCAGCAAACGCGGCCAACTTTGCCTGATTGCCAGCCCGCAGGGCGGTGAGCACGCGGTACAGGTACACGCCGATGCCCGGCTGTATGCCGGCCTGTTTGACGGGCAGGAGCAAGCTACGCTCGCGCTAGACCCGCAGCGCAAAGCGTATGTGCACCTGATAAGCGGCACGCTGCTGGTGAATGGCGAAGTGCTGCACGGTGGCGATGCGCTGAAAGTGGCGGGCGAAAGCCAGCTGCATGTCAGCCAGGGGCAGGCCGCCGAAGTGCTGGTATTCGACCTGGGCGACTAGGGTCTGTTATCACTCATTCTTGCTGAGGCGCAGGCGCGGGAAGCATTGCAATGACAGGCCAAGGGCAATGTGCCGGGCATTTCCCGGCGTAAGCCCGGCAGTGCTGCAGTCAGCGGCTTACCTGGCCCTGTTGCGTGTGGTAAATCTGGCCGCACACGCGCAGCCGGCAGCCTGGCACATGGCCCCACCTCGGCTGGCTGACTTTGCTTTCCGCAGCGGGCGTGTCTGGGCAGATTGCACGCCTCGCACATTTAAAACAAACGATTTATTGATAATTATTTGTTTATATTAGTGACTAAAACCCTGCTTACCATGCCGTGTGGCTTTTTTATTTTCACGGCATACGCCGCGCAGCCTGCCTTGCCTGGTCGACCAGCCAGGCCTGCCTGTGCCTGGGTGCGCACTGGCGAGCAAGCCATTGGAATACATGGCCCTATGGCATTTCTATAGATTAGCGTTGTAAAGCCATGGCCGCATATAATAGTGCTGCGCACGCTCGGCAAGGTCATGCCCCACCGTAGCTGGCACCTATTTCCCCGTGCTTCCATCCCGGTACGCCTGCGTGCGCAGCGTACGAAGCCGTTCTTAGCCAGGACATCATTTCTTTGCATAGCCCCACCCTTGTTGCCATCGCTGCCATCCTGATGGTGCTCATGACGTTCATGCTGCTGGCCGCCTGGCGCCTGAACCCGCACATTCCTGGCCTGAAAGGCTGGACGCTGGCGTTTGGCTGCGGTCTGCTGGTCTGTCTTAACCTGCTGCTGCGTGATAGCGGCCATGAATGGCTGATGGTGATCATGACCCAGCTGTCGTCATTCCTGCTGGCGTGGTTGAACCTGGCAGCGGCACGGCGCTACCTGGGGCGGCGGGCATTACCGGTGCTGGCAGGCGTGGCCGGTGCCGTATCCGTGCTGGCCTGCGCCTTGTACTTCACCCTGCTGGAGGTAAACCAGGGGGCCCGCTTCCTGCTGCAAAGCACTACCGCCGGCTTGCTGTTCTTGATGGCGGCCCGCCAGATGGCCACCGGGGGGGTGCGCGAGTACCCGGCCCGCTACCTGTTTGCTGCCATCAGCGGCAGCCATGGCCTGTTTTTGCTGCTACGCCCCTGGCTGTTCAGGCTGGGGGAGCACGGCATGTTTGATCGCCACGGTACGCTGGTGGTGTCGCACCTGGCGGTGGTGGAATCCATTATTGCTGTCGTGATGCTGGGGTTTAGCGTGGTGATGCTGGCCAACGAGCAGGTAACGCAGGCACTGAAACACATGGCCGACCGCGACCCGCTGACTGGCACCTACAACCGCCGCGCCTTTATGAATATGCTGGAAAAAGCCACGCACTATTCATCCCGGCTGGGTTTCCCGGTATCGGTGCTGCTCATCGACCTGGATCACTTCAAACGTATCAACGACACCTGGGGCCACCAGCGCGGCGACGACGCGCTGCGGCACGTGGTAGGCGTGGCGCACGACTGCCTGCGCGAGGGCGATATTCTGGGCCGCCTGGGGGGCGAGGAGTTTGCCATTGCCCTGCCCAATGCCAACCAGCACGAAGCCGAGCAAATCGCCAGCCGGCTACGCCAGGCCATTGCGGCCCAGCCACTGCAATACGCAGGGGCCCTCCTGCCGCTTACCACCAGTATTGGGGTGGCCGCCTGGCGGGCGCCAGAAAGCCCCGACGGCCTGCTGCACCGCGCCGACGAAGCCATGTACCAGGCCAAGCGCCAAGGGCGCAACTGCGTGGTACTGGCTCCGCAAGCCAGCTAGCACGCGGCCGCTGCACAGTGTGTTCTGCCCTGTTTCAACTGGCCGGGCTTTAATCCGGCCGGGCACGCCCCATCTAAAGGCCATGCCGTGCGCACGCGGCCAACCTTACGCTGCCCCGCGCAGCCAGATACGGAGCGTTTCATGAGCGACACCACCCCGCAGTACACCCCGCCACGCATCTGGGAATGGAAACAGGCCAACGGTGGCCAGTTTGCCAATATCAACCGCCCCATTGCCGGCGCTACGCATGATCAGCCCCTGCCGCGTGGCGCGCACCCGCTGCAGCTGTATTCGCTGGCTACCCCCAACGGCGTAAAAGTCACCATCCTGCTGGAAGAGCTGCTGGCGCTGGGCCACACCGGCGCCGAGTACGATGCCTGGCTGATCCGCATTCAGGAAGGCGACCAGTTTGGCAGCGGCTTTGTCGGCGTAAACCCGAACAGCAAGATTCCGGCGCTGATGGACTACAGCGGCGAGGCGCCGGTGCGCGTGTTTGAGTCCGGCTCCATCCTGTTGTACCTGGCCGAAAAGTTTGGTGCGCTGCTGCCGCAGGACATTACCAGCCGCACCGAAACGCTGAACTGGCTGTTCTGGCAAATGGGCAGTGCGCCCTATCTGGGCGGTGGCTTTGGTCATTTTTACCAGTACGCGCCGGTAAAAATCGAATACGCCATCGACCGCTTCAGCATGGAAGCCAAGCGCCAGCTGGACGTGCTGAACCGCCGCCTGGCAGATAGCCCTTATCTGGGTGGCAGCAGCTACAGCATTGCCGATATCGCGGTATGGCCGTGGTACGGTGCGCTGGTACTGGGCCAGCTGTACGGCGCGGCCGAGTTCCTGCAAGTAGACGACTACCCGCATGTACAACGCTGGGCCCGCGAGATTGCCGAACGCCCTGCCGTGCAGCGCGGCCGCCGCGTTAACCGCACCTGGGGTGACGAGGCCGAGCAGCTCGCCGAGCGCCATAGCGCTGCCGACCTGGACCGCTAAGCGCCAAAAGCACAAGGCCGCTGCATCTGCAGCGGCCTTGTGCTTTTACGCCAGCAACAACGCGCTTAGTCGCGGAAGTTGTTGAACTGCAGCGGAAAGCCGTTTTCCATATCGCCGGCAATTTCCTTGCGCATCAGCGCAATCACGTCTTGCAGCATGTCGCGCTTGGCACCCGATACGCGCACCGCCTCACCCTGGATGCTGGCCTGTACTTTCAGCTTGCTGTCCTTGATGAGCTTGACGATTTTTTTCGCCAGGTCGGTTTCCAAGCCTTCTTTCACGGTAATGGTTTTCTTGACCTTGTTACCGCTGACTTTTTCCAGCTTGCCGTATTCCATGCAGCGCACGTCTACGCCACGCTTGGCCAGCTTGGCCACCAGAATGTCGTTAACCTGGTCCAGCTGAAACTCGCTGTCTGCAAACAGGGTCAGCGTCTTGTCGCCGGTTTCGATACGGGCATCGCTACCCTTGAAGTCATAGCGGGTGGACACTTCCTTGTTGGATTGGTCTACCGCGTTGCGTACTTCGATTTTGTCCACTTCGGACACAATGTCAAACGATGGCATATCGCCCTTCCTTTCGTGTTATGGCGCGTATTTTAGCCCAAGTTGGCCGCAGGCTGTGCGCCCAGCACAGCGAAAGCCCCGTAGTACAGCAAGCTACCCAATGCTGCCACGTTCAGCAGCACGGTTAGCCAGTACAGGCGGCGAAAAGACGGCTTGGTGGACTTGTGATTGAACACATACTGCGCCAGCGCCGCACCCGGCCAACCACCCAGCAGGGCCAGCACGTGTAGTGTGCTTTCCGGGGTGCGCCACTGCTGGCGCTGGGCAGCGTGTTTATCGCGGCCGTAAGCCAGAAACAGCAGCACGCTCAGCAGGCCATACTCTGCCAGCATCCCGGTGGGCAGCCTGCCCGCCTGCCACAATGCGGCCAACATCAGCACCATCACCAGCGCAGGCCACGGCCGCGGGCGGCGGTCCGGCTTGAGGCTGGCCAGCACGTGCAGGCCGGGCAGCGCCGCGTAGTTGGCCCACACGGCCACCAGCTTGCCCAGCTCGTTATGGCCCGCCTTGTAATACACCTCGTCGCCGGCTACCGGCCGCCTGGGCGATACCGGAAACGCCGACACGTGCACAAACAGCGACTGGCCGTCTGCCGTGCCGATAAACCCGAACCCACGGCTATCGTCCCAGCGCAGCAGCGTGCCTTTATGGCGAATGCTGGCAGCCTGCCTGGCGGTGGCTACCTGCGCCCACACTGCCTGTGGCCGGCCGTCGCGCCCTGGCCCGGCGCGGTAGTGCACCGGGTCGCCCGCTACTGGCAGCACACCATCGGCAAACACGCTGGCGTGGGCAAACAGCCGGCTACCATCGGCCTGGCGGATAAAGCCGAAGCCGCGCGCCGCGTCCCAGCTGGCCAGCGCGCCTTCACGTGTTGTTTGCGGCGTGCTCATTTCAGCAGCATGAACTCCACCAGCACGTTCTTGAACACAAAACCCACCACGCCGACGCCCAGCACAACGAACAGGGCAATCATGCCGGTTTTGCCGGCATTGGATTTCTTGCCCAGGTCGTAAATGATGAAGCCCATGAAAATGATCAGGCCGGTCAGCAGGATACCCATGGACCAGTTGGTAAATTGTTCTTCGCTCATGATGTCTTTGCGCTAAAAGGTTGGCCGCCATTATAGAAGCGACAACAAAAAACCGCACCCCGTGGGGTGCGGTCTGGCTGTATCACTTCGTTGCAACAGCTTACTTGTTCAAGCGGCCGGCAATGCGCATGCGCAGTGCGTTCAGCTTGATGAAGCCGCCAGCGTCGGCCTGGTTGTAAGCACCGCCGTCGTCGTCGAAGGTGGCGATGTTCATATCGAACAGCGAGTTGGTTTTGGAGTCGCGGCTCACCACGATCACATTGCCCTTGTACAGCTTCAGGCGTACCCAGCCGTTTACGGTTTGCTGGGTGTAGTCGATCAGGGTTTGCAGCGCCTTGCGCTCCGGTGCCCACCAGTAGCCGTTGTAGATCAGGCTGGCGTAGCGTGGCATCAGGTCATCTTTCAGGTGGGCTACTTCGCGGTCCAGGGTGATGGACTCGATCGCGCGGTGCGCCTTCAGGATGATGGTACCGCCCGGGGTTTCGTAGCAGCCGCGGGACTTCATGCCCACGTAGCGGTTTTCCACCAGATCCAGGCGGCCGATGCCGTGCTTGCCGCCCAGCTCGTTCAGCTTGGCCAGCACTTCGTGGGCAGCCAGGCGTACGCCGTTCAGCGCCACGATGTCGCCTTTTTCGAACTCTACGTCCAGGTATTCGGCTTCATCCGGTGCCGCTTCTGGCGACACGGTCCAGCGCCACATGGCTTCTTCGGCCTCGGCGGACGGGTTTTCCAGATGGCGGCCTTCGAAGGAAATGTGCAGCAGGTTGGCGTCCATGGAGTATGGCGCGCCACCGTTCTTGTGCTTCATATCCACCGGAATGCCGTTTTTCTCGGCGTAGGCCAGCAGTTTTTCGCGGGACAGCAGGTCCCACTCGCGCCACGGGGCAATCACTTTGACGTCCGGCTTCAGGCCGTAGTAGCCCAGCTCGAAGCGCACCTGGTCGTTACCCTTGCCTGTAGCACCGTGCGATACCGCGTCGGCACCGGTCAGGTTGGCGATTTCGATCTGGCGTTTGGCGATCAGCGGGCGCGCAATGGAGGTGCCCAGCAGGTATTCGCCTTCGTAAATGGTGTTGGCGCGGAACATCGGGAACACGAAGTCGCGTACAAACTCTTCGCGCAGGTCGTCGATGAAGATGTTCTCCGGCTTGATGCCGAACTGCAGCGCCTTCTGGCGTGCCGGCTCCAGCTCTTCGCCCTGGCCCAGGTCGGCGGTGAAGGTCACCACTTCGCATTGATAGGTGTCTTGCAACCACTTCAGGATCACCGAAGTATCCAGGCCACCGGAATAGGCCAATACCACTTTATTGATGTCTGCCATCGTCTTCTCTCTCAGTCTACAAGCCGGGTCAGTCGTGTACACGACCCAGCATCAGGTATTCAATCAGGGCTTTCTGGGCATGCATGCGGTTTTCTGCTTCGTCCCATACCACGCTTTGCGGGCCGTCAATCACCTCGGCAGCCACTTCTTCGCCACGGTGGGCCGGCAGGCAGTGCATGAACAGCGCATCCGGCTTGGCTTGCTTCATCAGTGCTTCGCTCACCATATAGCCTTCAAACGCTTCACGACGTGCTTCTGCTTCGCCTTCGAAACCCATGCTGGTAAACACATCGGTGGTCACCAGGTCGGCGCCGGCCACGGCAGAGGCCGGGTTGTGGAAGGCTTCGAAACAGTCGCTGTCGTAGTGCTGGCCGTCCAGCACCTGCAGTTCGTAGCCTACCGGGGTGGCGATTTTCAGCTTGAAGCCCAGCAGCTTGGCGGCTTGCAGCCAGGTACGGGCCATATTGTTGCCATCGCCAATCCAGGCCACGGTCTTGCCCGCAATACTGCCACGGTGTTCGATATAGGTCAGGATGTCGGCCAGAATCTGGCACGGGTGGTATTCGTTGGTCAGGCCGTTAATCACCGGCACGCGGGAAAACGCGGCCAACCTTTCCACCATGTTTTGCTCGAACGTGCGGATCATGATGATGTCCGCCATGCGCGACAGCACGCGGGCGGTATCTTCTACCGGTTCGCCGCGGCCGATCTGCGAGCTTTTGCCGTCCAGAAACATGGCGTGGCCGCCCAGCTGGGACATGCCGGCTTCAAACGATACGCGGGTACGCGTGGAGTTCTTTTCGAAGATCATGGTCATCACCCGGCCTACCAGGGGGCGGTACAGCTCGCCGGACACCTGTCGTCGCTTCAGTACCTGTGCTCGCTCGAAGATGTGCTGGTACTCCGCGGCGGAAAGGTCTGTGAACTGGAGAAAGTGTTTGGGCTGCTTCATATCGGGTTCCGAAAAAAATTAATGCCACGGCGCTGTGAAAACGTGGCGTTTTCATGCGCGGCGGCACATTACTACACGCAAACCATCTGTCATCGGGTTGATCAACGCAATTTTGTTCATGATGAATTCATGATTTACAAAATTGCGACATGGTTATATGTATACGAAATCCACATTGGTGACAAGCCCAAGCCGGTTTCAAACAGCCACCATCCGGCAATAAAAACGCCGATACGCTGCAAGATCAATCACTTGCAGCGTACCGGCATTTTTTCAGGCTTTTAGCGAAGCGGCACAGCTGTTTAACAAAACGCTAAGCGCTGGCCATAAGGTCAGTTGAACCAGGCGCGGCTAGGCAGCCCCGCCAGCTCGTCGCCCCGCAGCACCCGCACGCAGAACTCGCCCCCCTCCTCGGCCAGGCCGTGTATTTCTATGCTCTTTTGCGTTTTCAGCAGCCGCGCCATATACGCCACGATATTGGCCTCGATCACCTGCCCCGGCACCAGCACCGGGATACCCGGCGGGTACGGCACGATCTGGTCGCAACACACTCGGCCGGTCAGCGCAGCGTTGGGCAAACCGTCGTCGTCCAGCAGCGGCAGGCGCTCGCCCGCCTCGTAAAACGCGTCACGCGGCAGGCAGGCCAGGCGCGAGAAGCCGGGGATTTCCGGCATCTTGCCCAGCGCACGCGGCGGGCGCTGCTCTTTGGCCAGGCGCAGCAGCGCGTCAAACAGGCGCGACATCTTGCTGCGCGTGGTGCCTACGGTTAGCAGCAGGGTAATGGTATTGAAGGTGGATTTTTCGATCTGGATATTGAAGCGCTCGAACAAGGCGCGCTGCAGCTCGTCGGCGGAGTAGCCGCTTTGCGAAATATCCACCGTCAGCTTGGTGGGGTCCAGCTGCACATCGTCGCCGCGCACCGACTCCGGCAGCAGGTCGTCCAGCTCCAGCACGCGGAAGGCACCGGTGGAGTTGATCTTCTGCCGCAGCTCCTGCGCCAGCTTCAGTGCACGATCCAGCAGGCGGAAGCCCTCGGTCACCGCCTGCTTGCGTGCCACGTCCAGGCTGGCAATCAGGTTGTATTGCGGGCTGGTGGAGGTGTGCATATTGAAGTTTTCGCGGAACAGGTGCTCGTCAAACGTGGGGTCGTTCACGTGGATCATGCTGGCTTGCGAAAAGGCCGACAGGATCTTGTGCGTGCTCTGGGTTACGTAGTCGGCGCCGGATTCCAGCGCGGTGGGGCGGAAAGCGTGGTGGAAGCGTGCGTGGCCGTACCAGGCCTCGTCCACGATCACCTTGATACCGGCGGCGTGCGCCGCTTCGATGATGGGCTTCAGGTCGTAGCGCAGGCCGTCGTAAGTGCAGCTGGTCAGAATCAGTACGCGGGCATCAGGGTTGGCCGCAATGGCGTCGAAAATGACCTGCTTGGGCACCGGGCCGAAAATACCGTACTGGCGATTCACCGACGAATCCAGGTACACCGGCTGCGCACCGGACAAAATCACGCCGTGGTGCACGGATTTGTGGCAGTTGCGGTCCAGCAGCAGCTTGTCGCCCGGCGCCAGCAGGGTCTGGAAGATCACCTTGTTCGAGGTAGAGGTACCGTTGGTGGCAAAGTAGGTTTTGCGAGCGCCAAACGCTTTGGCGGCCAGGGTTTGCGCCTCGGCAATCACCCCGGTGGGGTGCAGCAGTGAATCCAGCATGGGTACCGATACCGACAGGTCGGCGCGCAGCATTTCTTCGCCGACAAAATCGTAAAAATCGCCCACCCACGGGCTGCCTTTGAGCGAGTCGCCACCGGCGTGGCCCGGCGTGTGCCACGAATCCTTGGCCATGCGTACGTATTGCTTGAGCTTGTCGTAAAACGGCGTGGCGGCTTTTTCGCCCATTTCGGCCGCCAGAATACGGAACCAGCCGTTGAAATCGCGCTCGTCACGGTAGAAGTAGCCGTCAATGGCGTGGCTGGCCAGCTCTTCCATCAGCACTTTTTCGTCGTCATCCTGCAGCAGGATGTACAAGGACAGCTCGGGGCGCAGCCGGTTGATCTGGTTGGCCAGCTGAACCGCCGGCTGGGTAGCGCCCTTCTCTTTCAGGCCTTTGTCTACCAGCACGATCTGCACTTCGCCGTCGCTACCGGCACGCGCCAGCGCGTCGCTGCTGCGGCCAACCCCTTCAAAACACAGGCCAAACGGGTTGGCCATCTTGGCCGCCACCGCAGCCAGCTCGGCCAGTACATTAGCCTGCCAGGCGGCATCATCGCTTACCACCAATACTCTGCTCACCGGATTCATCGGTGCTCTCCTCTGGATACAGCGTGTTTTTATGATGTCTGTCGTACTGTTATTGCCGCGGCACGGTGCGGCTTTGTTTGACGCTATCGTAAGCACAGCACGGCCACAATGTCATGCTGCAGGCGCAAAACTGCATGGTCGATGTCGCCTTAGCAGCAGGGGGGGCGCCAATCCGTTACAATGCCGCCCATGCTGACCGACATCGAAAAAAACCTGCTGCGCGACCACTATCGTGCCATCTCCGAAAACCTGCCCGGCTTCCGCCCGCGCGCGGCGCAACGCCGCATGCTGGCCGAAATCGCCAATGCCTTTGGCCGCTGCAGCATGCCGCCCACGGACAGCGAGCAGGAACCGGAAGACAATAGCGGTGACAGTATCGTGGTCGTCGAGGGCCCTACCGGTGTCGGCAAAAGCCTGGCCTACTTGCTGGCCGGCGGCGTGATGGCCAAGTCGCGCGGCAAAAAGCTGGTGGTGACCAGTGCCACCATTGCCCTGCAAGAACAGCTGGTCAACCGTGACCTGCCCTTTGTCATCGAAAAAAGCGGCCTGCCGCTCACCTTTGCGCTGGCCAAAGGCCGTGGCCGCTACCTGTGCCCTTACCGCCTGTACCAATTGACAGCCGACACCGCCCAGGGCGAGCTGCTGGCCATGGACCCGAGCATGGCGCTGTGGGAACGCAAGCCCGAACAGGCCGAGATCGACGCCCTGCGCGAGCTGGCCGACGCGTTTTACTACCGCCGCTGGAACGGCGACCGCGACACCTGGGCCGAAAACATCCAGGACGATCTGTGGCGCCGCGTCACCAACGACCGCCACGGCTGCCTGAAAGCCGGCTGCCCCAACCGCGCCGAATGCCCGTTCTACCTGGCGCGCGACACGCTGGAGAACGTCGACGTGGTAGTGGCCAACCACGATCTGATGCTGGCCGATGTCTCCATGGGCGGCGGCGTGATTCTGCCCGCGCCGGAACAAAGCCTGTACTGCATCGACGAGGCGCATCACCTGGCCAAAAAGGCGGTAAACCAGTTTGCCGCCGAGCACAGCCTGGCCCAGGCCATGGCCTGGCTGGACAAAGTGCCGGCGCTGGCCACCCGCGTGCAAACGCTGATAGATAAACCCGAGCTGTGCGCCAACGCTATGGACGCCGCCGGCGCCTGCATGGAAAGCCTCACCGAATGGCTGTGGCTGCTGCAGGGTGTCACCGAGCTGGAAGCCAGTAGCGACAACCTGGAGCCCAGCTGGCTGGTAGAAGACGGCGTGCTGCCGGAGCACATGAAGATCCCTGCGGCCAACATGGCGCTATCGGCCCGCGCGCTGTACAAAAACCTTACCGGCATGGCCGACGCCATCGGCGCGCTGCGCAAGGACAAACAGCAAGACGCCGTGCTGCTGGACAAGCTGAACTCGGATGCCGGCTTCTTTGTGGGCAAGGTCGAGCCGCTAGTGGCCCTGTGGGACCTGTACGAGCGCGAGCCGGACGAAAACGCCCCGCCCATCGCCAAATGGGTAACCCGCCGCGCGGATGGCAAGGGCGACTATATTTTCTCGGCCTCGCCAGTCAGTGCTGCCGGCAGCCTGGCGGCCAACCTGTGGCGGCGCGCCTCTGGCGCCCTGCTCACCTCGGCCACGCTGCGCTCGCTGGGCAATTTTGATTTGCTGCTGTCGCAAACCGGCCTGAAGTGGCTGCCGGATGTGCAATGCGTGGCGCTGGATTCACCGTTCAATTTCAGTGAACAAGGCGAGCTTTATTTGCCGCCGCTGCACGCCACGCCCAAAGACCCGGCCGCCCATACCCGCGAAATCATCGAATGGCTGCCGCGCCTGATCGACCTGACCCAGCCGCTGGGCACGCTGGTGCTGTTTACGTCGCGCCGCCAGATGCAGGAAGTAGCAGAAGGCGTGCCCGCCGAGCTGCGCCAATGCGTGCAGATGCAAGGCGAGCTGCCCAAGGCCGTGCTACTGGCCAACCACTACGCCGCGCTGAAAGAACAGCGCCCCAGCGTGCTGTTCGGCCTGGACTCGTTTTCCGAAGGGCTCGATTTGCCCGGCGAAGCCTGCGTACACGTGATTATTGCCAAGCTGCCATTTGCCATGCCGGACGACCCGGTTGGCCGCACCCTGTCACGTTGGATAGAAAAACGCGGTGGCAACCCGTTCATCGAGCTGACCGTGCCCGAAGCGTCCATCAAGCTGGTACAGGCCGTAGGCCGCCTGATCCGCACGGAAAGCGACTACGGCCGGGTGACGATTCTGGACAACCGCATTGTGCGCCAGCAGTACGGTAAACGGCTGCTAGCCTCACTGCCAGCATTTCGCCGCCTGTAACATTAGGGAAAACCGCTTGCGCAATGTATTGCTAAAACGTGATGCACAAGCGATTTTAGGCTAGAATTAGGGTCAACCCGAATGACCTGCCAGGCAATACCATGCCCTTTTCAATAAAGCAGGCTACGGGCTGAGACCACACCCACAAGAACAAGCGCCCGGTTAAAGCCATGATCTGCAACCCGTATGAAATCGTAATACAAGGCCTCACCTCTGAAGGCCGTACCTTCCGCCCCAGCGACTGGGCAGAGCGCCTGGCCGGCATTCTGGCGTCGTTCGGCGACGATCAAAAACTGGCCTATCACCAGTTTGTGCGCCCCATGATGCTGGACAATGTCCGCTGCGTGGCCGTGGACAAAAAGCTGGAAAAAATCCAGCCGCCGGTTTACCGCTTCCTGATGGACTTCGCCAAAGACAACGATCTGCGCATCGTAGACTGCCGCACCCTGATCGACGAAGTCTACCCCAACCAGTTTCTGGCCTGATTGATTCAGATTAACTGAACGTTAATCAGGCTGTCACTGCCAGCTCATTGCAGTGCAACATTTCAAAAGCACAATTGCCCCGTTTTCAAAAAACACCCGACACACGGGATAACGGAGCATTAAATGCAAAAGAAACTGCTTGCCAGCCTGATCACACTCTCCCTCACCTCTTTCGCAGCCCACGCCGAGATTACTTGGTACGGCTTTCTGAGCGCCGGTGTTGAATCGGTCAAAGCCTCGGGCAACGGCGACTTCAAAAAAGACGTACCGAGCACCGGCCGCGTGACTGACCAAGGCTCCCGCCTGGGTGTAAAGGGCTCGACCAAAGTAGACGATGACGTTACCGTCTACGGCCAGATCGAAACCAGCCTGCGCGGCTTTGACCAGGCAGGTACCAACGACAAAGGCGAAAGCGCCACCCTGGCTAGCCGTAACTCCTTTGTGGGCATTGGCGGCGGTTTCGGCAAGATCGAACTGGGCCAGAAAGACTCTGCTTACAAAGCCCTGACCGACATCGGCCTGGACATCATGTCCAACACCACTGCCAGCAACCACGGCAGCAGCAATACCTTTTCCCGCGGCGATGCCCGCCTGAAAAACAGTGTGCACTATCTGGCACCGAACCTGTCCGGCCTGGACCTGGGCTTGTCGTACGGCTTTGACGAGGCCCGTACCCTGGCAACCGATGGCAGCCGTCAGAAGAACGACCGTTTCTCGCTGGCAGGCAAGTACAAAACCGGCGACCTGCAACTGGCCGCCGGCTATGACCGCCAAGGCAGCAAAAACGACAGTGGCAACACCACAAAAGAACTGAACAGCACGGTGTACACCAAACTGGTGGCCAGCTATGCACTGCCAGGTGGCACCTTCATCGGCGCCGGTTTTGAGCAAGCCAAGATGGACTACGCCACCGGCAAAGACCCAAAACAAACCTTCACGACCGTGGCACTGGGCCAGACCCTTGGCAAAACCACTATCCGCGCTTCGTACACCACCATGGGTGCCCTGAAAAACGCGCGCAGCGGCCAGGAAGGCGATTACAAAGCCAAACAGTGGGTAATCGGCGCAACTTACGATATCTACAAGCAAACCCAGCTGTACGCTTACGCCACCAAGATCAAAAACGAAAAGTCGCAGAACGCTAACCTGGGCAACCCGGTTTACGACACCGCACTGGGCACCAGCTCCGCCAGCCTGACCAAGGGCAACGACCCGCAAGCCTTCGGCGCTGGCATCCGCTACACCTTCTAATACAGACTGCTTTTATCGCCATAAGCAGCGGGCACTTCGGTGCCCGCTTTTTCTTGCCCTCACACCGCGCCCCGTTTACCGGCAGGATTTGCTAACATACTGCGTTGACACATCAAACGACCCCACCCAGCAATGTCCATTGTTATCAAAAACCAGCAAGACATCGAAAAAATGCGCATCGCCGGCCGCCTGGCTGCCGAAGTGCTGGACTACATCACCCCGTTCGTAAAACCGGGCGTGACTACCGAAGAGCTGGACAAGCTCTGCCATGACTACATGGTGAACGTACAAGGCACCATCCCTGCCCCGCTGAACTACGCACCGGATGGTACCAACCCGTACCCGAAATCCATCTGCACCTCGATCAACCACGTGATCTGCCATGGCATTCCCGATAACAAGCCGCTGAAAAAAGGCGATATCGTGAACCTGGACATCACCGTGATCAAGGACGGCTACCACGGCGATAACAGCCGCATGTACTACGTAGGCGAGGTCAGCGAGTTTGCCCGCCGCCTGTGCAAGGTAACCTACGAGTGCATGTGGAAAGGCATCGAAAAAGTCAAACCGGGCGCTCGCCTGGGCGATATCGGCTACGCCATCCAGCGCCACGCCGAAGCTGCCGGCTACAGCGTGGTGCAGGAGTTCTGCGGCCACGGCATTGGCACCAAGTTCCACGAAGAGCCACAGATACTGCACTACGGCCAACCCGGCACCGGCCTGGAAATCAAGGAAGGCATGATTTTCACCATCGAACCGATGATCAACCAAGGCAAGCGCCACCTGCGCCTGCTGGCCGACGGCTGGACCGTGGTCACAAAAGACCGCAGCCTGTCCGCGCAGTGGGAACACACCATTCTGGTAACGGCAACCGGCTACGAGATCCTGACCACCTCGGACGGCACGCCACCCAAGCCAGTGTGGAAGCAATAATATCCCGCCATGCCATGAAAAACCCCGCTACGCATAGCGGGGTTTTATTTTGCGGCCAAGCTTGGCAGTCGCTTAGAAGTCGTCGTCGGCAAAATCGTCGTCGTTCATCGGGTCGCCCAGGCCGGCAGCCACCAGGTCTTCGCGTGTCAGCAAGAACACAAAGCCATCGCCACTCTGGGTTTCCATCCACATGAACGGCAGGCTGGGGTACGCCGCCTCCAGCACATCGCGGTTATGGCCGATTTCTACCAGCAGCACGCCCCCTGGGGTCAGCAAGCGTGCGGCGTTCTGCAGAATCACATGGGTAGCATCCAGGCCGTCTTCGCCCGAGCCCAGCGCCAGCTCCGGCTCATGCAGGTATTCCTGCGGCAGCGCCTCTACCGATGGTGCATCGACATACGGCGGGTTGGAGATGATCAGGTCGTACGGCTCTTCCAGGCCTTCTACCAGGTCGCTGTGAATCAGCTGGATACGCTCTTCCAGGCCGTAGTTCTGGATATTGATGCTGGCTACTTCCAGTGCGTCCAGCGAGATATCCACCGCATCGATCTCGGCATCCGGATAGTGGTGCGCCAGCTGGATCGCCAGGCAGCCTGAACCGGTGCACAGGTCCAGTGCGCGGTGAACGAGTTCGGGGTGCTCGATCCACGGTGCCAGCGGCTCGCCCATCAACTCGTAAATGAAGCTGCGCGGCACAATCACACGCTCATCCACGTAGAAATTGAATTCGCCCTGCCAGGCTTCGTTGGTCAGGTAGGCTACCGGCACCCGCTCTTCGGCGCGGCGCTGGATGCGGCCAACCACGTCTTGTACTTCCGACGGTAGCAAACGCGCATCCAGATACGGCTCCAGCTGCTGGATAGGCAGCTTCAGCGTGGACAGGATCAGGTAGGCGGCTTCGTCGTAGGCATTGCTGGTGCCATGGCCGTAGGTGAGCTCGGCTTCGTTGAAACGCGACACGGCAAAGCGCAGCAGGTCGCGTACGGTATGAAAAGCACTGGCGGCTTCAGCGTACATCGGGTGTCCTTTCTGTTCGGCAGCGCGCTACTGGCGCTACCCATGATAAAAGGTTGGCCGCAGCCAACCTTTTGGTCTTTCATGCATGCCCGGGGGCAATCGCGGCTTGGCCGCGATTATCGCCTAGAACGGCAGCGTTGCGCTGGTTTCCTGCGCCAGAACACGGCGGAAATCGTTCTGGATACGTGCCAGCGCAGCCTCGTTATCGGCCTCGAAACGCAGCACGATCACCGGCGTGGTGTTGGAAGCACGCATCAGGCCAAAGCCATCGGCGTATTCCACCCGCAGGCCATCGATGGTGATGATGTCCTGCGCGCCGTCAAACTGCGCGGTTTCCTGCAGCTTGGCGATCAGGCTGTGGTTTTCGCCCTCGGCAGTCTTCAGGTTCAGCTCGGGGGTGGACAGCGCGTTAGGCAGTGCATTGAGCACGGCGGACGGGTCGGCCACCTTGGACAAAATCTCCAGCAGACGCGCACCGGTATACAGGCCATCGTCAAAACCGTACCAGCGCTCTTTGAAGAATACGTGGCCGGACATTTCGCCCGCCATGCCGGCGTCCGGGTTGGCCTTCAGCGCCGCTTTCATGAAGCTGTGACCAGTGCGGTTGATCATCGGCACGCCACCGGCTGCCTGGATGGCGGGTGCCAGCAAACGGGTGCATTTCACGTCGTAGATGATCTTGGCACCAGGCTGGCGGCTGAGTACGTCCTGGGCAAACAGCATCAGCTGGCGGTCTGGCCAGATGATGTTACCGTCTTTGGTGACCACACCCAGGCGGTCGCCGTCGCCATCAAACGCCAGGCCGATTTCTGCGTCGGTCTCCTGCAGGGCGCGAATCACGTCTTGCAGGTTTTCCGGTTTGGCCGGGTCCGGGTGATGGTTGGGGAAGTGGCCGTCCACCTCGCAGAACAGCTCGTGCACGTCACAACCCAGCGCTTTGAACAGACGCGGGGCAAAGTCGCCCGGCACGCCGTTGCCGCAATCCACAATCACCTTCATCGGACGCGCCAGCTTGATGTCGCCAATGATGCGCTGATGGTAAGCCTCGGCGATATCGTGCGTACGGTAGGCACCCTCGCCTTCGGCAAAATCGTTATTCACGATGCGCTGGTACAGGGTCTGGATCCAGTCACCGGCCAGGGTGTCGCCATCCAGCATCATCTTGAAGCCGTTGTAGTCTGGCGGGTTGTGGCTGCCGGTGACCATCACGCCAGAGAAGGTTTCCAGCTGGTACGCCGCAAAGTACAGCATGGGCGTGGCCACGCGGCCTACGTCGATCACATCGACACCCGCGGCACGGATACCGTCGGACAGGCGGCCGGACAGCTCGGGGCCGGACAGGCGGCCATCGCGGCCGATGCAGATGGCAGACACATTGCGCAGGCGTGCTTCACTGCCAATGGCGCGGCCAATCAGGAAAGCAGCATCGGCGGTGAGGGTGTCACCGACCACGCCACGAATGTCGTAAGCCTTGAAAATGGATTGAGCGATCGTCATGAAAGTAAGGGCATTTATAGAGAATGGTTGGCCGCAAACACCGCATCGGGGATTGCGGATGGCATTAATCGATATTTTGACTCAGCTTCACCAGCGCGTCGAGTTTGGCACGCGCCGCGCCGCTATCAATCGCCGCCGCCGCTGCCTGTACGCCATCCGCCAGGGAGCCCGCTACACCGGCGGTATAGATGGCGGCGCCGGCATTCAGCAGCACGATATCGCGCGCCGGGCCGGACTCACCGGCCAGCACGTCCAGCAGGAAGCGGCGTGAGGCATCGGCGCTTTCGGCACGAATGGCCGACAGCGGCGACAGCGACAAGCCAAAGTCTGCCGGGTTCAGCGTGTAGTCCATGATCACGCCGTCTTTCAGCTCGGCCACGCGGGTGTCGCCGGACAGGGTGATCTCGTCCAGGCCATCGCTGCCGTGCACGATCATGACGTGTTCGCTACCCAGCTCGCGCAACACGCGCGCCTGGATGCCCACCAGGTCGGGGTGGAATACACCCATCACTTGGTTGGGCGCACCGGCCGGATTGGTCAGCGGGCCCAGGATATTGAAAATGGTGCGCACACCCAGCTCTTTACGCACCGGTGCCACGTACTTCATGGCAGTGTGATGGTTAGGGGCAAACATGAAACCCACGCCGATGTCATCGATACAGCGCGCTACCTGCCCTGCATTCAGGTTCAGGTTCACCCCCAGCGCCTCCAGCACATCCGCGCTGCCGGAACTGGACGACACCGAGCGCCCGCCGTGCTTGGCCACCCGCGCACCGGCAGCCGCACTGACAAAAGCCGCGGTGGTAGAAATATTGAAGGTGTGGCTCTTGTCGCCGCCGGTACCGCAGGTATCCACCAGGTGCTCGCGCTGGCTTACGGGTACGCGCGTAGCAAACTCGCGCATCACCTGCGCCGCTGCGGCGATTTCGGACACGCTCTCCGTCTTGACGCGCAGGCCGATCAGGATGGCGGCAATCAGCGGCGCGGGCACTTCGCCGCGCATGATCTGGCGCATCAGGTCCAGCATTTCGTCGTGGAACAGCTCGTTCTGGTCGATCAGGCGGTTAAGGGCGGCCTGCGGTGTAATCATGCCTTTATCTCCGGCAAAAGGGTCATTAACAACTCAGGCAAATTCTTTCAGGAAGTTTTGCAGCATCCGGTGGCCGTGCTCGGTCAGGATCGACTCGGGGTGGAACTGCACGCCCTCAATCGGCAGTGTCTTGTGGCGCACGCCCATGATCTCGCCGTCTTCAGTCCAGGCGGTGATCTCCAGGCAGTCCGGCAGCGTCTCGCGCTCGATCACCAGTGAATGGTAGCGGGTGCAGGTTACCGGATTAGGCAAGTCACGGAACATGCCTACGTTATGGTGCGACACCGGCGACACCTTGCCGTGCATCAGCTGCTTGGCATGGATGATCTTGCCACCAAAGGCCTGGCCAATACTCTGGTGCCCCAGGCACACGCCCATGATGGGCAGCTTGCCGGCAAAGTGGTGGATGGCCGGCACCGAGATCCCCGCCTCGTTCGGCGTGCACGGCCCGGGTGACAGCACCATATACTGCGGATTCAGTGCCTCTATTTCTGCCAGCGTGATTTCGTCATTACGAAACACCTTGACCTCTTGCCCCAGCTCGCCAAAGTACTGCACCAGGTTGTAGGTAAAGGAATCGTAGTTATCGATCATTAATAGCATAATGTATTTAAACCTTTGTTTTTAAAGTACTTCGCAACACTTTTGCCATTTTGACACCCGCTTTGGTACCCGATATTTTTACCGTCAGGGCTATACCCCATCAAGCAGCAAGCTATCGCGTCGTCCTGTAATTTTTCGCATCCGTACCATACCACAAACAGCATGCATTTAATGAGGTGCAATGCCGCCATTAACCGGGGGCATGCCGCCTTTACAATAAGCGCTGAATGCGTTTCACAGGGCTATCGGCCGTGGCACGCCTGCAGACCCGCAACAAGCGTGCCCGGCAGTACAAAGCGCAAGGGCCTGTCGCCAAGCGACAGGCCCTTGCAGCCTACTATTCATTCAAACGTGACCGGCAGCCAGCTGGCTAGCCGTGTACGTCAGTATCAGAATGCCGGAACCACGGCGCCCTGGTACTTGGTTTCAATGAATTTCTTGGTTTCAGCGCTGTTCAGTGCAGCAGCCAGCTTCTTGATAGCCGGGCTGTTTACGTTGTCTTTGCGGGAAACCAGCAGGTTGGCGTACGGCGAGGTGGTTTCGGCAAACAGGCCGTCTTTTTTCGGGTTCAGCTTGGCTTCCAGCGCGTAGTTGGCGTTGATCAGCGCCAGGTCTACCTGGTTTAGCACGCGCGGCAGGGTGGCGGCTTCCAGCTCTTTCAGCTTCAGGTCTTTCGGGTTGGCCGCAATGTCTTTCTTGGTCGGGTACAGGTTCTTGCGGTCTTTCAGCTTGATCACGCCCCCCTGATCCAGCAGCAGCAGCGCGCGACCGGCATTGGTCGGGTCGTTCGGAATGGCCACGGTCGCGCCCTTGGGCAGGTCGGCTACTTTCTTGAACTTGGCAGAGTAGGCAGCAAACGGCTCGATGTGTACCGGCTTGCTGGCGACAACCAGGGTGGTGCCACGGTCTTTATTGAACTTGTCAAGGTAAGGGATGTGCTGGAAGAAGTTGGCGTCCAGCTGTTTTTCCTGCACCTGGGTATTCGGCAGTACATAGTCGTTGAAAACTTTTACTTCCAGGTCCACGCCCTGTTTGGCCAGCGCAGGTTTCAGCGCTTCCAGGATTTCGGCGTGGGGTACTGGCGACGCAGCCACGGTCAGTTTCACGTTTTCTGCCTGGGCGGCAAAGGCGATAGCGGCCAGGCCAACAGCGGCGGCGAGTTTGCTGATGCGGGTCATGTTTTTTCCTTTTTGAGAGAAAGTCTTCCCCCTGCCCGGCCGGATCGGCACGGGCATACGGGGCACAGCATGATTAACAGAGAGCGGTCTTAGTCGAAGCGACAGCGGCGAACCAGGCTGTCACCGGCCGATTGCAGGCCTTGCACCAGCGCCAGCAACAACACCACGGTGACGATCATGATTTCGGTCTGGAAGCGCTGGTAGCCGTAGCGGATAGCCAGGTCGCCCAGGCCACCGCCGCCGATCACACCAGACATGGCGGTGTAACCCACCAGCGCCACGGCAGTCACGGTAGCCGCACCGATCAGGCCCGGCAGCGATTCCGGCAGCAGCACCTTGAACACGATGTGTGGCAGGCGCGCGCCCATGGACTGGCTGGCTTCAATCACGCCGCGGTCTACTTCGCGCAGCACGTTTTCTACCAGACGGGCAAAGAAGGGCACTGCCCCCACCACCAGCGGCACGATGGCACCGGCTACGCCGATAGAGGTCCCCACCAGCAGCAGGGTGAACGGCATCAGCACGATCAGCAGGATGACAAACGGCAGCGAACGCAGCACGTTTACCAGGAAAGACAGCACCGCGTACAGGCGCGGGCGGGCACGCAGCTGCCCAGGCGCAGAAACGAATAGCAGCACGCCCAGCGGCAGGCCGGCCAGTACGGTAAACAGCATGGACACGCCCAGCATGGTGAGGGTATCCAGCGTGGCTTCGCCGATTTCGACCCAGTCGATGTCCAGTAGCAGGTTCCAGTCAAAGTCCAGCATTTACAGCACCTCGCAACGCACACCCTCGCGGGCAAAGATGGCCGGCAGTGCCGACACGTCTACATCCGACGCCACCACGCCGGCCAGCAGCTGGCCAAACGGGGTGTCCTTGATTTCCGACAGCGTGCCGGACAGCAGGTTGACGCGCAGGCCAGCCTCGCGGCCAACCTTGTCCAGCACCGGCTGCAGCGTCGGCTCGCCGACAAAGGTGAGCTTGATCACCGGCGTGGCCACACGCTGGCGCCAGATACCCTGCAGCGCGCCCTGCCCCATGCCGGTTTCGGCCAGCAGGCTTTGCGTCACCGCGTGCTGCGGCGCCAGGAACACGTCCAGCACCTTGCCTTGCTCTACCACGCGGCCGTGGTCCAGCACCGCCACGCTGTCGCATAGCTGGCGGATAACGCGCATATCGTGGGTAATCAGCACGATGGTCAGCCCCAGCTGGCGGTTGATGTCGGCCAGCAGCGCCAGGATGGCGTCGGTAGTTTCCGGGTCCAGCGCGCTGGTGGCCTCGTCGCACAGCAACAAGTCGGGGTGATTGGCCAGCGCACGGGCAATGCCGACGCGCTGCTTCTGCCCGCCAGACAGCTGCGACGGGCGCTTGTGCTTGTGATCCTGCAAGCCGACCAAGGCCAGCAGCTCGTCCACGCGGGCGTCCATCTGCACCGGGCTCAGGCCACCGGCCAGCTCCAGCGGGAAGCGTACGTTGGCCGCCACGGTACGGGAACGCAGCAGGTTAAAGTGCTGAAACACCATGCCGATACGCTGACGGCGCTGCTGCAGGGCGCGCTCGTCAAAGCGGGTGATGTCTTCGCCGTGCAGGCTGACGTGGCCGCTGTCCGGCCGCTCCAGCAGATTCAGACAACGGATCAGCGTGCTTTTGCCAGCGCCGGAGCGGCCGATAATGCCGTAGATCTCGCCGCTGGCAATCTGCAGGCTGACGTTATCCAGCGCGGCCACGCTCTTGCCGCCGTGCTGGTAGTGTTTGCTGATGTTTTGTACTTCGATCATGCCTTGCCCTAGCCCAGCTACCGCAACGGCGGCTGGTTTTGATAAATATGGGCGTAGTCTATAGCGATCGATTGGATACAAAAAATAATATAATACGAAAACTTTATTTCAAAAAGTTATTAGCGCAGCAGCCATCATTCCCGGCAGCCATATTGCAGGCACGGTAGCAAACACCTAATGCAAACAGGCCACCCTTCCAGCCGGGTGGCCTGTTTGCATTAGGTGCGCTACGGCAAGGCTAGGCTGGCGGCAGCGGGTCGTCACGCAGGCGGGTCTGGATATCCAGCACCTGCTCCAGGCTAGCCATGAAGGCATCCAGCACGGCAGGGTCGAAATGCACACCACGCTGACTCTGCATGAAATCCAGCGCCCGGCTCATTTCCCACGCCGGCTTGTAAGGACGAGCCGATGTCAGCGCATCAAACACATCGGCCACAGCCACAATGCGTGCGGCCAACGGTATGGCCTCGCCACGCAGGCCTTGCGGGTAGCCCGTGCCATCAAACTTTTCATGGTGGCCCAGCGCAATATCATAAGCCATGCGCAACAGGGGCAGCTCGCTGTCCTGCAGAAACTCTGCCCCGCGCGTGGGGTGGGTTTTCATGATGTCAAACTCTTCCGGCGTGAGCTTGCCCGGCTTGAGCAGGATATGGTCCGGAATCGCCACCTTGCCGATATCGTGCATGGGCGCCGCCAGAAAGATACGTTCTTCGATTTCCGGCCCCAGGTCCATCCGGCTGGCAATAATGCGGGCGTAGTAGGCCATGCGCTCGATGTGCCGCCCGGTTTCCGGGTCGCGCGATTCGGCAATATGCGACAGGCGGATGACCAGATCTTGTGCCGCCACCTCGCGCAGCTGGCGCTGGGCACGGCGCAGCTGCAGCAGGTTCTGGATACGGGCACGGGTTTCCGGCGGGTCTACCGGTTTGGTCAGGAAGTCGGTAGAACCGCCCTCCAGTGCACTCTGGCGTACCCCCTTCATATCACTGGTGGTCACCATGATGATGGGGATATCGTGAATATGCGGCATAGCCCGCAGCGCCTGGATCAACGCCAGGCCATCCATGCCAGGCATCATGTAGTCGGTCAGGATGAGGTCAGGGGTGTTATTGCGACACCACGCCAGCGCCGCCAGTGCATCTTGCATCGTGACAGGCTCGCAATGGTCTATGCGGCCAACCAGGTGGCGCAGCACCATCAAGTTGGCCGGATTGTCATCGACAATCAACACCGTCATTCTCATGGTAAGCCTTGTTATACGTTAAATTTATCGAAAACAATCCCGACTACAACAATATTCCAATACAGTGCAATGTCAACCTCCCTGCCGTACTACCTGACCAGTTTCTGATCTGGGTGCGGTTGACTGCTGCATCAGGGGGTGCATTTTTGTAGCAAGCATTCATAATGAAGTGTCCATTCACAAGCAAGGAGCAAAAGCATGCTGAAAATCACACGTAATCTTTTGGCATTTTCCCTGATCACTGTATTCTCTGCCAATGCATTCGCACTGGATAAGCCAGCCGGGCGCCCCATCCTTACCGTGTCTGGCCTGATTGCAGAAAAGAATGCCGGCAACGATGCCCAGTTTGATGCCGCCATGCTGGACAAACTGCCGCAACAGAAAATGACGGTAGAGACCCCGTGGTACAAGACGGCACAAACCTTTGAAGGCCCGCTGTTTCGCGACGTACTGAAAGCGACCGGCGCCAAGGGTAAAAAGCTTTATGTTGTCGCGCTGAATGACTATGCGGCCGAAATCCCGCTGGCCGACCTGGAAAAATACGATGTGATCCTGGCGCGTAAAATTGATGGCAAAGTATTGAATGTAAGAGATAAAGGCCCGCTATTCATCATGTATCCTTTTGACAAGAAACCTGAACTGCGCACCAAAGACATTTACTCGCGCTGCGTGTGGCAGGTAAACCGCATCCGCGTGGAATAAGGCCGTGCGGTTCCCGGAGTAACGCAGGTGTCCCTACGCCACACCAATCGCCGCGTCAGTAACCAGCTATGGCTGCTCGCCATCCTCATGGCTGCAGCCCTGCTGGTAGTGGGCATGCTTTACCACCGGCAGCAGTCCGAAATGCAGCACTTCGCCGAGCAGGGCGAAGACAATATCGTCTGGGTCTACTCACAGCTGGGCATCGACTACTACCGCACCCTGGGCGCTGCCAAGGTGGCCGTTGCTACCGGCCAGCTGCAAGACCTGGACGAACTGCAGCTGCGCTACGACATTCTGGTGTCGCGCATCAACCTGCTCAGCGAGTACCGCTACAGCTTGCTGTTCAAAAACGGCAACTGGTACAACACCCAGATGTCAGCCCTCACCCGGCTGGTCGCCCTGACCGACAAAAAGCTGTCAGCCGGTGATGGCTACTTTACCCAGCGTACGGCAGGCGAACTGGTACAAGACCTGAATGCCATCGTCGAAAACGTGCGCGAGCTCACCATCGGGGCTAACAGCCGCCTCACCGAGCAGGCCAACGAAAGCAACCGCAGCCTGCAAACCATCAACACCACGGTCGCTTCCACTGCCGCCATTCTGATGCTGGTAGCCAGCCTGATGGCTGCCATGGCCTACCGCAACTTGTCACACAGCGAAAGGCGCCGCGAAGAGGCCGAACAGCTCAGCCGCGAGCTGGACCAGGCCCTGGCCCAGGCCGAAGCGGCCAACGAGGCCAAAAGTGCTTTCCTGGCCAATATGAGCCATGAGATCCGCACGCCGATGAACGGCGTCATCGGCATGACCGAACTCACGCTGGATACCGAGCTCTCCGCAGAGCAGCGCGAGTATCTGGAGCTGGTCAAGTCATCGGCCGATTCGCTGCTGATCATCATTAATGACATCCTGGATTTCTCCAAGATTGAAGCGGGCAAAATGACCATCGAGGCAGTACCGTTCTCGATACGCGACCTCATCACGCAAACCGTCTACCCCTTTGCCCTGCGCGCCAGCACCCAGCAGCTGGAAGTAGTCTGTCGCATTTGCCCCGAGCTGCAAGACCGGGTGATATCCGACCCCTCCCGACTGCGCCAGATACTGAACAACCTGATCGGCAACGCCATCAAATTCACCCATAGCGGCGAAGTCGTACTCACGGTAAGCGGGGACGCCCAAGCCGACGGCCAGGTGATGCTGGGCTTTTCCGTACGCGACACCGGCATCGGCATCCCGCTGGAAAAACAGCAACTCATCTTTGATGCCTTTGCCCAGGCAGACAACAGCACCACACGCCGCTACGGTGGCACCGGCCTTGGGCTTTCCATTACCCAAAAGCTGGTGCACCTACTGGGTGGCCGCATCAGCGTACAAAGCACGCCGGGTAGCGGCTCGGAGTTCCATTTCAGCGTACCGGTGCAGCTGGCCGACGAACAACCCGCCCCGCCCCGCCCCACCGAGCTGGCCGACATGCCTGTGCTGGTCGTAGACGACAACCCCACCAACCGCAGCTGGCTGGAAGCCATGCTGAAAAACTGGTCCATGCGGCCAACCCTGGCGGCCGACGGCTTCGAAGCCCTCGAACTTCTGGCACAACAGCCCTACCCGCTGATTTTGCTGGATGGGCATATGCCCGGCATGTCAGGCTTTGACGTTGCCCAGCAGATACAGGAAGACCGCCGCAGCGCCACCGTCATCATGCTCACCTCGTCCGGCGAGCGCGGCGATGCCAAACGCTGCCAGGCACTGGGCATACGTGGCTACCTGACCAAGCCGGTATCACAAGACGAGCTGCTCACCACTATCCGTCTGCTACAGAACCCCGACCACAGCGCGACTTCTGCGCTGATTACACGGCACACCGTGCGTGAACTTGGAAGAAGCCTCAGCATCCTGCTGGCGGAAGACAACCCGGTAAACCAGAAACTGGCCGTAACCATCCTGCATCGGCGGGGCTACCACGTTACCGTGGTCAACAATGGCCAAGAGGCTCTGGACGCCTTGCAAGCTGCACACTTTGACCTGGTACTGATGGATATGCAGATGCCGGTCATGGACGGCCTGGAGGCCTGTCAGCACATCCGAGCCATGCAGGCTGCCGGCCAGCTGGCCAAGCTGCCCATTATTGCCCTCACTGCCAATGCCATGAGCGGCGACCGCGAGCGCTATCTGCAAGCGGGCATGGACGGCTATATCAGCAAGCCCATCGATGCCACCCGTACGCTGGAAGAGATTCATCGTGTACTCGGTGAGCCAGACACACCTGCCGCGCCAGTCATGCAGCCCGAGCAAGACAGCACACCGGTGTTTCAGTACCAGCAGGCACTGAAGAATTGCGACGGAGACGAAAGTTTCCTGCCGCTGCTGCTCGCTGCTTTTCTGGACGATATGCCCGTTCGTCTGGCCGACTTGCGCCACGGCGTGCAGCAAGGCGACCTACCCGCCATCGTCATGGCTGCCCACGCGCTGAAAGGCAGCTGCCTATCGGTTGCCGCCCTGCAGTTGGCCGCACACTGCCGCCGCATGGAAACGGCCGCCAATGAAGGCCGGCTAGCCGATGCCGCCGCCAGCCTGCCAGAGCTGGAAGCCAGTAGCGAAGCCCTCATCGCCACCCTGCACCCCTACCTGAGCCCGGTGTGACAGCAGCACTGACACGCAAATCATGCAGTTTTTGCCAGATTTTTTATGACCGCTGCCAACAAGAGGGCGGCCATATTCATGCCACAGCATGACCCTGCTGGCTAATGCAGCAGAGAAAACCACGCAATACACCTGCGCCAGAGCGGGGCCGGTGTAAACAGGCCGCCAGAACGGTAAGGCGGCGCAACACAGGATCAGGAAGGGTGTTAGCAACTCGCACAGCCGCTAGCCAAGACTACGGGCACTATCCTTCAGAAACAGCGAGAACAGCTCACCCTGAGAGTTGATACCCAGTTTGCTGTAAAGATGCTTACGGTGTGCTTTCACCGTATCGATGGCAATGCCCAGACGTTGTGCTATGCCCTTTGATGAATACCCGCTGAGCATCAGCTGGCTGATCTCCAGCTCGCGCGCGGTGAGATTGACACCGGGAAACTGAAAACTGCTTTTTGTACCAGCGGGCAGCGGGATCTGCCGGGGTTGTATCCTGAGCTGACACTCCAGCCGCCAGCGCTGTTTGAGCAGCGGAATCAACCACTGGCTTACCACCGCCAGCATAGCCATGTCGGCCGGGCTGAAACGCTGCGTGGCCCCCAGCGACAAGCACAGCATGCGATGCTCATCCAGCAGGCAATTGATCTGCACCTCGTCTTCCACGATATTGAGGCGGAAATAGCGGCTGTAGTATTCGGTACTACGAAAGCGGTCCGGGGCCACATCGTCCAGCCGTACCAAGCCCTCTTTACGCTGCGTCACCGCGTCAATATAAAACGGGTCAAGCAGGTACAAGCCCCGAAGGTATTCGGCAAACAAGATATCTGGCTGGCCATCATCTTGCGGTACCTCTGCCAGCACCTGGGGCTGGCTGTCCTGGCTAAAGCACAGGGCTACCCAGCTATTGAAATGGACGTAATCGGCCAGCAGCCGGGTAAGGCGCAACCAAAAATCCTCCCGGTCCAGCGTGTCCAGCACCGTGCCCATGGCCCGGTGCCAGGCCAGATCATCCAAGTTCAGCATCCCGCTCCCCCTTAGAGGCTAACCCCCATGTGTAATGTTGCCGCGCACGCTGGCTTCTTATACTGCCGTCACTGCTGCAGAGCGGCAGGGTAAGACAAGTCAGAAGCAAAAAACAAGCCGACCACCGCCATGCGGTGGCCGCACCCCAAAGGAGACGACATTGCAAATACTGTTGGCACAGATTCCGCTGACGGATGGCCACACCGCCCCCAATCTGGCGCACGTACTCGCGCTGATTGACCGCGCCCCGGCGGGTACCGATCTGATTGTGTTCCCGGAAACCACGCTGATGGGCTTCCCCACGGCAGAGGAGATCGCCGCTATCGCCGAGCCACTGGATGGCCCGACGCTGAGCGCCGTTCAGCATGCGGTGCGTCGGGCGAACGTAGCGGTAGTCATCGGGCTGGCCGAAGTGCTGGATGGCCGGTTCTATAACACCACCGTCCTGCTGGCACCGGAAGGTGTTGTGCTGGCTTACCGCAAGACCCATCTATGGGCCTCGGATGTCGGTGTCTTTTCAGCAGGGGATCAGCTGCCGGTAGCCACCTGGCGCGGGCGCAAAGTCGGCATCCTGGTCTGCTTTGATATCGAGTTCCCGGAAACTGCCCGAGCACTCGCCAGCCAAGGTGCCGAGCTGCTCCTGGTCACCAACGGCAATATGGACCCTTACGGCCCTGTCCATCGCACCCTCATGACCGCACGCGCCATGGAGAACCAGCTGTTTGCGGTCATGGTAAACCGTTGCGGCAGTGGTAGCGGGCTGCAGTTTGCCGGCGAAAGCATGGTGGTTACCCCATGCGGCGAGACACAGCTGCTACTGGATCGCCACGAGACGCTGGCCAGCACCACGCTGGACTTCTCGCTGCTGGATACCAGCCGGCGGGACTATCACTACGTGTCACAACGCCGCATCGCCCTGGCCGGAGAAACCAGTGTGACTGCAGCAGGCGCTTCCGCCTTCCTCATGTCCTGATGTCTACATTATCGGCCCGACCGTGCCTTCAGAAGCCGGCAGGCCAAAAGGAGAAATAGATGAGCACATTAAAAAGATCATTAACGCTCAGTTCGGTCGTGCTGTTCGGCTTGGCCTACATGACCCCGATCATCGTACTGGGCACCTTCGGCATCATGGCAGACAGCACCCACGGCACCGTGGCGGGCGCCTATCTGCTGGCGCTGGTGGCCATGCTACTCACCGCCCGCAGCTATGGCGTGATGGCGGCAGAATTTCCGGTGGCTGGCTCCGCCTACAGTTACGTACGTAAAGCCATCAGCCCCAAAGCCGGTTTCCTGGTTGGCTGGGCAGTATTGCTGGACTATCTGTTTTTGCCGATGGTGATCTGGCTATTCGGTGCGGTGTATCTGAACAGCGCCTTCCCGCAGGTACCGATGGCCGTGTGGATTATGGCTTTCATCACGATCACGACGGCCATCAATATCGTTGGCATCAAGCTAGCCAACACCGTCAACTACGTAATGATGCTGATCCAGATACTGGTATTGATCGCATTCGTCTCGTTGGCGTTTCATTATGTGTGGGGCGACCCGAGCAAATCGCTGTTTAGCCTGGCACCCTTTTATCAGGCCAACGTCCCACATGGGCTGCTGCTGGCCGGTGCGGCGATTGCCTGCTACTCGTTTCTCGGCTTTGACGCAGTCACCACCCTGACCGAAGAAACCATCAACCCCAAGCAAGTCATCCCCCGCGCCATCATGCTGATTACCCTGTTGGGTGGCGGTATCTTTGTGCTTACCGCCTACGCGGTACAACTGGCGCATCCTGGTTACCAGTTTGTTTCTACTGATGCCGCTGCGTCAGAAATCGCCAAGAACATCGGCGGTGATATTTTCGTGTCCATTTTCCTGATAGGCCTGATCATCGGCCAGTTTGCCTCCGGCCTGTCGGCGCAGGCCAGCGCCTCACGTTTGCTGTATGCCATGGGGCGCGATGGCGTGCTGCCCAAAGCCCTGTTCGGCACGCTGAGCCCGCGCTTCCAGACACCGGTTACCGCTATTCTGCTATGTGGTCTGGTTGCGCTACTCGCCCTTTTCATGGACGTGACCACCTCGGTTTCTTTCATCAACTTTGGCGCATTCATGGCCTTCAGCTGCATCAACCTGGCCGTGATCGCCCATTTTTACCTGAAACGTAGCCGCCCGGCGCCAAAGGATTTCATCCTCTACTTGCTGCTGCCCGCACTGGGGGCTTTGCTGGACTTGTGGCTATTGATCAGCCTGGACAGCAAAGCACTGACATTGGGTCTGATCTGGTTAGGCCTGGGCATGGCCTATCTGGCCTATCTCACGCATGGCTTCCGACATAACCCGCCAGAGATGGATTTCACGGAAGCTTGAGCGTCTTTTACCCGCCATGGCGCCTGTCAGAACAGCGGCCCCATGGCGGGAACACCCCGGCAGGGTGAAGCAGTCTGCACGGCCCTGTACTCTCTTCAGCCTCAGTCAACAAACCCTGCGCTGGCGTGCTATCAGCTGGCCACGCTTGTTCCTACGATGCCAACAGCCTTCGGGCACACAACACATCTAAAGGAGACAATCGTGGCTACCCTTATCCCCTCACCGGATCAGCAATCTGATCCGGACTTTACCCGCGGCCCGGTACCGGCAGCGGCTCGCATGGGCCGGCTCGGGCTTTCCATGGCCTGGTGGTCGGTTTGCAGTGCCATGTTCTGGCTGGTGGTTTCAGCAACATTGGCGCTGCATTACGGCACGGTCAATACGCTAATCGGCCTGGTGTTGTCTGCTGTCTGTTACAGCGCGATCAATGCGGTCATTACGCGCTACGCCATTCATAGCGGGCTATCGGTAGCGCTGTTCTCACGCACGCTGTTCGGTCAGTCCGGCTCGGCACTGGCCACCCTCATCTTTTTTGCTACGGCCATTTACTACGCGGTTTTCGAAGGGTCGGTCATTGCGGTAGCCATCCAGAGCTACTTCCCCTCGCTCAGTCTGCAGCAGGCCTACTTGCTAGTAGTGGTCTATAGCGTACCGCTGGTTTTCGGGTCAGTGCAGCGCTGGCTGGACAAATTCAACGGGGTGCTGCTGCCGTTTTACCTGCTGGGGTTGGCCGCAGCGGTAGCACTCACCATCAGCGAGTACGGCTACAGTGATGCCTGGTTGCAGCTGGGGCCGGCGACAGGCATGCCGGCAGATGGCTGGTGGAGTTGCTTCACCTACTTCATGGGGGTATGGATCCTGATGATGTACACCTGGGATTACGCCCGTTTTGGCAAAACCGAGGACAGCGACTTCCACGCCCGTATCAACTTCGGCCTGCCCTTTTACCTGTTCACTTTCCTCATTAATGGCGTCGCAGGCATTTTCCTGGCTGCCAGCATTCCCACTGGTGGTGGCATCAGCGAAGTCTCTGTCGTACTGGCCCTGCTCAAACTGATGGGCTTTGCCGGGCTGGCGTTCGTGTGGGTGAGCCAGACTCGCATCAATACCGCCAACTTTTACCTGGCCACCATCAATATGCAGAGCTTTTTCGAACGTCTGACCGGCCTGCACGTACCCAAGATGGTCTGCGGCGTGGTGGTAGGCACCATTGTCTATGTCCTGATGCTGGGCAATGTGTTCAGCGTCATCCTGCAGGCGCTGGCATACCAGGGCATCTTCGTGGTGGCCTGGGTCGGCATTGCGCTGGCGCACATCCTGTCCGGGCTGCCGGCCACCCCGACCAGCCCGCCGCTGGCCATACGCCGCGAAGGCATGATCAGCTGGTTTGTGGCCACCGGTATCGGTATTGCGATGATGGAAGTCGGTGGCGCGCTGACCGGCTGGTCTGCACCAGCGACCTTCCTGGCAGCAACCCTGCTCTACCGCCTGCAATGCCAGCCACACACTGTTGGCCACACGGCCACGCGCGACGCGTAAACCCTGTTTTTGTCTTGCTCCTCCCCTTTTGCCCCGCCTTGCGGGGCTTTTTTCTTCTGCACGCACAGACAAAACATTCTGCACGCTGGTGCAAGCCGCCCCCTCGGCAAGGGCTTAACGTAAGCCTGCGGGCCGGCATATTGCCGGACACACCGACCTGGCGGCCAACCTTGAAGCCGCAGGCACTACGGAGACACACCATGACGCAAGCCAACCCGAACCCCGGCCGGGTCGACCCGATTACGCTGGCGGTGATTCGTGGCGCGCTGGAAACCACGCAGCGAGAAATGACGCTGACGCTGGAAAAAACCGGCCGCTCCAGCGTATTCAACCTGGCACACGACTACAGCAATGCGCTGTTTGACCACTTACCGGAAATGATCCTGCAGGGTCAGGATATCCCCATCCACCTGGGGTCGCTGATTCCGGCCATGAAAGCCGTGGCCGGCTATTTTGGCGACGACATTCACGAAGGCGACGTGATCTACCACAACGACCCGGCCTATCAGGGCAGCCACATTCTGGACTGCTGCATGTACAAACCGGTGTTTTACCATGGCAAGCTGGTGTTCTGGACTGTGTGCAAGGGCCACCTGACCGACATCGGAGGCCCGGTACCCGCCGGTTACAACCCGGCGGCCAAGGAAATCTACGCCGAAGGCTTGCGCATTCCGCCGGTAAAACTATGGGACAAAGGCCGCCGCCGTGACGACGTAGTGAACCTGCTGCTGAGCAATATGCGCGCGCGCCGCGCCCAGGAAGGCGACCTTAACGCACAGTTTGGCGCCTGCCGGGTAGGCGAACGCAACCTGATTGCCCTGCTGGACAAATACGGCATCGACACCGTGCAGGCCGCCATTGCCGAACTGAAGGACATGGCCGACCGCCACATGCGCTCGTTGATCCGCTCCATTCCCGACGGTATCTACCACGGCGAAGCCGTGCTGGAAGACGCTGGCCACGGCCTGGGTGCACTCACCATCCGCACCACCGCCACCGTACAAGACGACAGTGTGCATATCCGGGTGGATAGCCCGCCGCAAGTGCCCTACTTCATCAACTCCTACGCTGGCAACTCGATGTCCGGCATCTACCTGGGGCTGATGATGTTTGCCCAGGTGCCGCCCCCGTACAACGAAGGCCTGTACCGCTGTGTCAGCGTGGATCTGGGGCCGCAGGGCACCTTGTGCAATGCGATGGAACCCGCCCCGCACGTGAACTGTACCACCACACCGATGGAAACGCTGACCGACGCAGTGCGCATGGCATTTGAAGCTGCCGCGCCGGAGCGCGTTACCGCCTCCTGGGGGCACGCCAGCGGCATCAATATCGCCGGTATCAACCCGGCTACCGGCGAGCAATACGTGACCATGGTGCTGGCTTCCATCATTTCTGGCGCTGGTGCTACCCGGCACATGGACGGCTGGCACGCCTGCGGCCCCTTGTGCTGCTTCGGCGCCCTGAGCTCTGGCGATATCGAGCTGCTGGAGTATGCCTACCCCATCATCATTCACCGCTACGGCCTGCAGGAAGACAGCGGCGGCGCCGGGCGCTATCGCGGCGGCAGCGGCACGGTCTGGGAGGTTGAACCCATCGGCCATGAAATGACCATTATTGCCTTTGGCGAAGGCCGCCAGATCGGCACCATGGGTGCCGCAGGTGCCGTAGACGCCCTGCCAGAACGCAAGCTGGGGCGGCTGGAAATCGACAAGGCCGACGGACAGATCCTGTACCGCCAGAACGTCATGACCACCATCCAGCCGGGCGAGCGCGCCCGCAATGTGAATCCGGGCGGCGGCGGCTACGGCCTGCCCTGGCAGCGCCCGGCCGAAGCCGTACTGCGTGACGTGCAAAACGGCCTGGTATCCGTCGAGGCAGCACAATGCGAATACGGCGTCATTCTCGACCGTTGCGGCCAACATATCGACCACCATGCCACTGCAACACTACGCGAGCGCATGAACCAGCAAGGAGTACAGGCATGAAACAGCGATTCCGTTTGGGTGTAGACGCCGGCGGTACCTTTACCGATTTTGTACTGGCAGAGAAAGATGGCCCGCTGCGCCTGTTCAAAAGCCCATCCACACCGGACGATGGCACCCGTGCGATTGCCGCCGGTTTACAGCAGATGGCCGAAGCGCTGGACATGCCCGTCAGTCAGATCGTGCAGCAGTGCGACTTGTGCATCAATGGCACGACGGTAGCGCTGAACGCGCTGATCGAACTGAAAGGCGTCAAGGTGGGCCTGCTGTGTACCGCGGGCCACGAAGACAGTATCGAGATCCGCCTGGGGCACAAAGAAGAAGGCTACCGCTACGATGCCAGCTACCCGCCGGCGCCCCAGTTGGTACCGCGCCAGCTGCGCCGTGCCGTGCGTGGCCGCATCCTGTCAGACGGCAGCGAGCATACCCCGCTGAACGAGGACGACATTCTGGCCGCCATCGACGTATTCCGCGCCGAGCAGGTACAGAGCGTAGCCATCAGTTTTGTCTGGTCGGTACGCAACCCGGCCCACGAGCGCCGTGCGCGTGAACTGCTAGCACAGCACTTGCCCGGTGTGTTTGTTTGCTGCGGCAGCGAAGTCTACCCGCAGGTGCGTGAGTACACCCGTACCTCCACCACGGTCGTCAACGCCTATCTCAGCCCGGTGATGGGGCGCTACGTACAACGCATTGACCAGTTCTTTGCCGAGCTAGGCGCCCGCGCCCCGGTACGCTACTACCAGAGCAACGGCGGCCTCGCACTGGGCAGCGTGATGCGGGAACGGGCGGTCAACGCCATCAATTCCGGCCCGGCCTCGGCCCCGCAAGCTGGCCTGTACATTGCGCAGCCATTCGGTATCGATAACGTGATCACCGTCGACATGGGCGGCACCTCGTTTGACATCACACTGGCCAAAGGCGGCCAGACGCAGCTGAACCGCAACTTTGACTTTCTGCGCCACCGCATCGGCGTACCGATGATCCACGTCGAAACACTGGGTGCCGGCGGCGGCTCGATTGCCCATATCAACCCGTTCGGCATGCTGGAAGTCGGCCCGCACAGCGCCGGTGCCACCCCCGGCCCGGCCTGCTACGGCAAAGGCGGCGAGCACGCCACGGTGACCGACGGCAACCTGGCACTGGGCTATCTGCGCCCCAATGCCGTGCTCGGCGGCACCATCCGCCTTGATCAGGCGAAGGCACGGCAAGCCATTGCGGCCAACGTTGCCGGGCCGCTGGACATCAGCGTGGAGCGGGCTGCCTTTGGCATCAATACGCTGGTGAACATGAATATGGCCAATGGCATTCGCCGTATCTCTATCGAACAAGGCTACGACCCGCGTGACTTTGCCCTGATCTGTGCCGGTGGCGCTACCGGCATGCACATCACGGCGCTGGCCGAAGAACTGGGTGTCGAAACCGTGCTGGTACCCAAGTCCGCCTCCTGCCTGTGTGCCTTTGGTCAGGTCATTTCGGACGTGAAATACAACTTCCTGGCCAGCTCCCCCATGCATCTGCACCGCGAAGCAGACCTGTCTGAGCTGAACAGGCTATTTGCCGACATGGAGCAGCGTGGCCGCCAGCTGTTGCGCGACGACGGCTTTGACGACGCCGACATCCGCAGCCACCGCAGCGTGGAAATGCGCTACCAGGGGCAGATTCACGAATGTACGGTAGAGATTGCCGGCGGCACGCTGGACGCCGCTAGCGTGGCAACTATTCTTGATGCCTTCCATGCCCGGCACGAGGCACTGTTCACCTACAGCGAACCGTACAACCCGGTAGAGCTGGTCAATCTGGAATGCACCCTGAGCGGTCTGGTAGACAAACCGGCACTACCCACCCTGGCCATCGACGCCAGCAGCATACAGCGCGCCCACGACGGTTTCCGCGCCATGTTGTTTGACGACAGCGGCCGTTGGGTCGAAACACCGGTCTATCGCGGCGAGAGCTTGCTGGCCGGCAGCCGGATCCTTGGCCCTGCCGTTATTGAGGAACCCACCACCACTGTGGTGATCCGGCCCGGCTGGCAAGCAGAGTTACACACATCGGGCACCTATCGTCTGACACGCTGGCAAGAATAAGTCATGATGATTGTCTGACAAAGCAGGCATGTGAATGCTGCCGGCCCCGTGCCGGCAGCCACGTCGCAGAACCGGTTGCCATGACGACCGGCGAAGACTTCCCGACGTGCATCGGAGAGGAGAGACACATGAAACAGCATTACAGCACTAGCGGCCACCATCCTGCCGAGCGGGCACGGCATTGGCAGGACGTGATCCGCACCACCTATTTCGACCTGCAACTGGCTTATGCCGATGCCGCCAGCTTCGAAGCCTGCCTGAGCAGCTGGCAACTGGGAGACTTGTCGCTGTCGCGCCTGAGCTCCAGCCCCATTGCCTATCGGCGGCAAAAGCCCGATCACACCGAACAGGAAGAGCAGTTTCTGGTGTCACTACCGCGACAAAATCCCATCCGCTTCAGCCAGATGGGGCGTGACGCCCACTGCCCAGCCGGGCACTTTATCCTGGAACGCAGCCATGATCCCTACGAATTCAGCTATCAGCGCGCCAACAACCTGTGGGTACTGAAAATACCCGGCCGCCTGCTGCGGCGCCACCTGCGCCAGCCCGAGCGCTACTGCGCCCTGACACTGGACGGCAGCCAAGGCATGGGTGCCCTGTTTACCAGCTATCTGAACCAGGTGGGCATGCAGCTGGAACAAGGAGACGAACCCGCTCATCCACTGATTGGCCAGCAACTACTGGAGTTGTTTGCGGCCTGTGCAGAACATAACCCGGCAGTACTCGGCACACACACCTCCAGTGTGCGCGCGGCGCATCTGCAACGCATCGAGCAATACGTACGCCACCACTTGGCCGAAACCACGCTAAACCCGGAGCAGATTGCCCGTGCCTGCCGCATCTCTACACGTTACCTGCACGACTTGTTTGGCGATACCGGCCAGACCTTCAGCCAGTGGTTACGTGAACAACGGCTAGAGGGCGCGCGCCAGACACTGGCACGTCACCCGAAACGCTCTCTGGCCCAGATCGCCTATCAGTGGGGCTTTAACGATCAATCGCACTTTTCCCGGGTATTCAAGCTCCGCTACGGCCATACCCCCAGCGAAATCCGGCACAGTCAACGCAACACCCTGCCAGACATGCTGTAATCGGCCTGCCAGAACAATAGCGTGACTAAGTTGGCGACTTAGACTGTAGCGCCTGCTACCCCTATTGCGGCCAACTACCTCAGCTGCAGGGAAAACGCCGAGCAGCTGACGGCGTTGCAGGCGTGGGTAGATGAGCAATCGAAGTGCAGTAGCGACAACGCATTTTGTGGGGCAGTTGCGGGGCAAAGTGAAACGCACTAAACCGCATTAAGAACAAATAGCGGAAAAACAAAAATCCCCACTAAACTGCGCCTAGCTTGACTCTCAAGCTAATTAACGCGTTTTAATGGGGATTAGTGTTTTACTCATTCTGGCGGAAGCGGTGTCGATTTTACTCAAGTGCGCCATCATCCATTTTTCTGTTTTGTTGCGCAAATTCAACAGCTTGTGTGCCGGATGAATTCCGCCATTTTCCGCTCAAAACCGCCGCCAGCCGTGCGGATTTGATATGTGATTTGATAGTAAGGCGCTCCTTTCAACCTGCAGGCATGGTGATAAAGATGGCCAGAAACAAACTCACGGATACCCGAATTCGCGCACGGATCAAACAGATTGAGCAACTCGCTTTTTCTACCCCAAAGAACGCCCTGCTCGGTGATGGCGAGGGCTTATACCTCAGTATCAATAAGAATGGTGCGGCCAGTTGGCTGTTTCGCTACATGGATACTGGCAAGGCCAAGTCTGTAGGGCTTGGAGCGTACCCTGCGACCACTTTGCAGTTAGCCCGCGAATTGGCGCAGCAGTTGCGGGAAGCTCGCGCTCGGGGTGACGACCTGGCTGCGCATCGTAAGCCCAGCCAGCCTGTCGCCGCCGCGCCCGTATCGCCCTCGAGGACGTTTCGAGACTGCGCCGAAGCCTATATCGCGTTGGCGCGGCCCAGCTGGCGCAATGCCAAGCATGCCCAGCAGTGGACGAATTCCCTTGCCCAGTATGCTTATCCGGTGTTTGGGGACTTGCCCATTACCGACATCGATAGCGGTATGGTGGTTGCGGTGCTGGAACCGATTTGGCAGCACAAGACTGAAACCGCCACCCGCTTACGGGGCCGCATCGAAACTATCATGGATTGGGCCACGGCCAACGGCTATCGCCAAGGCGACAATCCGGCTCGCTATAAGGGTTTGTTGGAGCACCGCTTGCCCAAACTGCGGGCTGATCGTAGAAGGCATTTCGCCTCGCTGCCCTACGACGAGCTACCCGGCTTTCTGACTCGCTTGCGTGAAGATGATGGCGTCAGCCGGCTTGCGCTGGAGTTTTTGATTTTGTGTGCGTCACGCACTGGCGAGGTGGTCGGCGCACGTTGGGACGAAATCGACTTCGATAAGAAAATGTGGACCATTCCCAAGCAGCGCATGAAAGCGGGTGTTGCCCACCGTGTGCCGCTGAGCGAACGGGCCGTGGAGATTTTGCATTGCGTGCGTGGTTTTAGCGGCCCGACGTTTGTGTTTGGCAATGCTCGGAAGGACAAGCCGCTGTCGAATATGGCGATGTCCATGCTGCTGCGGCGGCTGGGCTATGCGGATATCACCGTGCATGGCTTTAGGTCGACCTTTCGCTGCTGGGCGGGCGAGCAGACGACTTACCCGTTTGAGGTCTGCGAGCAAGCGTTGGCGCATCGGCTGCCGGACGCAGTGGCGGCAGCGTATCTGCGCTCCGACTTCTACGACAAGCGTGTCAGTCTGCTGGCGGATTGGCAGGCGTATTGTTTATCGCAAAGCTGAATTTACATTGACAACCCGCTCCATGCGGGCAAAGAATACTCCCGACATCCACACGGATGTCTTTGAATCGACACTGCTTTATTGTCGAGGCGATCCTTCAGCACCGCTGAAGCATGGCTTGAATCCGCTGCAGTAGCGGGCAGGACCGAATGACGCCAACTAACCCTAACCGGGCTGGTTGGCGTTTGTCATTCCGGCTCCTGTAACCCCACTGCAAAGGAAACACCATGTCCCATACCGCCAAACCCGCCACCTTGCGGCCAACCTTGTGCCGCGACGTCATCATGGCCCGTATTGCACAAAGCCCGGCCGGTACCTTGGTACTGGTCAGTGCCGAGTACGCGGCGCTGTTCAAACCGGTACCGAAAGATGGCCGCCGCTATATCGTGCAGGACCCGGTACGCCCTGGCCTGTACCATGACGTATTGCCTAATGGTGTGCACACGGTGCTGGACCCGCATCGCCATACCGTGCCGGTGCGCATCCGCCACCACGATGGCACCCCGGTGAAGAAGCCGCCGCGCTACGCCAGCCGCCTGACGGTGAGCTGTGCACCACCGATTGCGCCCGACACGCCACCGCCCTTGCGCCTGATTACCTTGGCCCGCGTCACCGAGATCATCGGATTCAAAAAGAGTTTTGTGTACGAACAGCCAGACTTTCCGGAGCCGATTCGCTTGGGCAGCAGCCGTCGTGCGGCCGTGCGCTGGGTGGAAGCCGAGGTGGTCGCGTGGGCGGCCAAGCTGATGGCACGTCGTAGTACCGCCGCGCAGCAGGCCGCCACCGAACAGGAGGAGGCATGATGGCATCCCCCAAAGACGAGTTTCATCGTGTCAGCCAGTTTCAACTCAGCACACTGGACGAGTTGGCCGCCTTGGCCCGGCACACCCCGCCGTACCTGATGCAGGGCTTGATCTACCCCGGCGAGATCACCGTGTTCCGGCACCAGCCCGGTGCGGCGTGGCGCGAGTTCATGTATCTGCTGGCGCGTTCACTGGCCAGTGACGTCGACTTGGGGCCGTTTCAGACCCAAGGCGCGGTCGATACCTTGCTGCTGGTGAGTAACGGCCTGCTGCCCGCCGATGCCGCCTACGTGGCCGCCCTGCAAAGCTACGATGCGGACTGGACGGCTGCCGATACGCGCCAGCACCTACACCTCTATCACCGCGCCCAGCAACAAGACGAGTCAATACAGCTTGATAGCGCAGAAGGCCGCAATGCCTTGCTGGCCTCGCTGCGGCCCGGTACCAAGGTAGTGATCGTGGATGACATGCTGAGCTGGTTCAGCGATAGCAAGTCGCCACCTCACGACAAGGTACGCGTCGAGCTGGTGCTGCAAGACCTGGACAAGCGCGGCATCGCCTTGGTGTTGTTTGCGGCCAACGGCAAAGCGGGTGACCGCTTTTGTCAGCAACATCTGGCGCATCGCATGCACGAGGTCTGCCTCACGCCCGATACGTGTGCGCCGGCAGAGATTGGCGGCGGCTTGCGCCTGCAGCGAACGCATCGCGGGCTACACGAGCCTTTACCGCGTTGCATCCAGTGGTGGTGGCTGGTGAAAGACGGCGAATTCCACACCGGCTGGCAGATCCCGGAGCCGGAAGACGAGCGTACGGCCAAGCAGGTAGCGTTGGCCGAGCGCCAGTTGCTGATCCGCCAGTACGCCGCCGCGGGCTGGCGGCAGCGCGAAATCGCCAAGTGCCTGGGCATTCATCAGTCCACGGTGGCGCGTACGTTGGCGCGTGGCGGGCAAAGCTGAGCACTGTTGATGCATGCGGCGGTGTCTGATGCATCGTCCGCATGCATGCATATTTGCATCAAACGGACCACGGCGAGGTTGGCCGCATTGGCATGCCAACCGCTATACCACATCAGATTTGTACGCAATTTGAACATGTCACTCACCAACCAGGCCCTCAAGCCCTCTCTATCATGTTCACCGCTACCCCCAGCACTACCAGCACACAGCCAGCCAATATCCACATCGACCGTTTCCGCGTTACCGGACCCTGCACGCATAGCGTGCTGGGCGGTGGCCAGTGGGAGTACATCGACTTTGACAGCGGTGAAATCCGCCACGCCGGCAACGGGTTAAACGGCAAACTCGATCATCCCGACAGCCAGTTCTATGTCCGCTCACGCAAGGTATGCAATGGCGTGGCTAGCCAGCTGGAAATCCACGTGTGCCCACCCAAGCTGCTGCAGCGTCACAATGTGTTCGGGCACGGCAATCTGCATGATTACGTCTGCCGCATCTTTGATCTGCTGACCCACCGATACAACATCACCGTGGACCCGCGAGAGCGGCAGTACTGGCTGGACGGCTTGTACTGGCTTACCGAAGTCCACCTCACCGCCAACTTTGCCTGCCAGCGCGAACTGCTGCAGCCCATCATCGATGCGGTGGACCAGCACCACGGCAAGGGCAAGCACCGCAATGGTGACAGCGAAATCAGCCTGGGCTTTACCCGCAAACGCCGCAGCACCCACCACGTGCTCACCCTCTACGACAAGTACCAGGAGCTGCAGCAACACTGGCGCAAGCCCGGCCCGCTGCAACAGCGCATTCTGGCTGACTTCCGCCACGCACTGCGGGTTGAACTCAAGCTGTACTCGCAAGGGCTGGCGTACCTGAAGCTGCAAAGCGGCCGTGCGTGGTGGGACCTCGACCTCGCCGAGCTGTACTTTCGCGGCCTGCGCCATTACCGCCTGCGCCACGCTATCCAGCGCCTGCTCACCGACGACGAACTCGTCATGCTGACCCTGCCCGAACGCAACGTCTACGAAGCCTGGCTACACGGGCGCGACGTCAAATCCTTGTTCCGTAGCCGCAGCAGCGTGCACAAGTACGTTGGCAGCATCGAGCGCAAAACCGGTATCAACATCCTCAGCCACCGCCGCCCCGAACGCTTGCCCGCCGTCGATCTGGCCGAGTTGTTCAGCCCCGGCAACGTGTTGCCGGTACCGGCTTGGGCACACGGCACCGCGTGCTACGTACCGCCGCTCGGCTAAGCCAGCTTGCCGCGCCCCAGCGCAATTTGCTGATTGTCATTGGCGATACAAGGAGAAAACCATGACCGTCCGCTTATGCCGCTGGGGCAACTCAACCGGCCTGCGCTTGCCCGCTGCCTTGCTGCAAGCCGCAGGGTTGGCCGCAGGCCACTACGTTTCCGTCCGCTTGCTGGATAACGGGGACATTCGCGTGCGACCTGTCGGGCCTGCTTGCCCCGCCGAAAGCACCGAACCCGCGGCCAGCACAACCAACTCCACAGATTTGGGAGGTGACCAATGGTAAGCCTGCCAAAAACAAACCCGGCACCGACCAAGGCCAGTACCGGGCTGTATTGCTGCTACCTCTGCTTATGCTTACTGCTGCTTGTGGGGGAGAGGTGTTGGTAAAGGGGGCTTTTTAGGCAGCAAAAAACACGCGCTATATGAAGACGAGTCAATCACTTATGAACGGCGATTGGAAATTTATCTATTGCATGATTTATTATTCGATAGATATTTAGATTTTTTTTGACTTTGGCATGAAATTTTTATATATTATGGCAGTCATTTCCACATTTTATAGTCATGAAAAAGCAAATGTATAATATTGCGGTCTATGTTGACATGGAAAATGTTGCCTCGACTGACTTTGTACTTGAAGATCTAATGAGTGCTTTGCTTCGCGCCGATGATGATCATAATTGTATTTTCGTAATAAAGGCAGCATATGGTAACCAAGTCACGGGAAGAAAAACCCTTAAAGAGCAACTGATCGACCATAATTTTACTCTGATCGACACCCCGAAAATTGGTGTTGAGAAGAATCGTGCTGATCTTTTTATCAGCCTAGATGCGTTCGAAACACTGTACCTAGGAAACCCTAAGATCGATCGTTACTGCTTTCTGACCAGCGATTCTGATTTCACTGTGATTGGTGACCGACTTCGCAAGTACGGTAAGGAGGTGTGGCTGGTTTGCCGACGGATGGACAAAGACCGTGCAATCTTAGCCAAGGCATTTGATACGCTACTCTTTCTTGAGGACTTTGCTAGGACCCAAATCAAGACGTTTGATGATGCTATCGAAAATCTTTTCGTCAAAGCATTACGTAACATTGATCGCAACAAACTGCCAGTCAATGTATCCACTGCCAATAGCAAAATGAAGGAGCTTGATCCCAGCTTTGATGTCTCACGGACCCCATATAAAAATTTTATGCCACTCTTGAAAGAGATGGCAAGCCGAGGACATCTTCGCTTTATCACTTCATCCAGCGGTGAAAATAGGATCACAGATATTCTTATTTAGGGGAGGTCTGGAAAAATCTCTGAGTAAAAATATTGAAAAAATATAGTCAATGTGTTGTTACGCTCCAAGGTTGTAGTCGGTCTCTTGTTCAGACCATCCTTAGAAAAATAGTGGCTACTTAAAATACTAGCCAACTTTCGGGACTACGCTCACAGGAAAATATAAGTGGTTAAGCAAGGCCGTTTAAGCCTTACTTGACTCGTTGTCTGGTCTATTCCGCAAGGACAGGCGTGATGGGAAATTGAACCTCAGACTTCATTATCGATATGGTTTGGCACTAACAAAGACGCTAATATTCACACCTAATGTGTCAGCCAGCCCCATTGTTTCAATCGCAAACTTGTGGTCAGCTTTTGGCCCGAAGTGCACCATCGAGTTATTAGAAATTAGGCCCATATTGCTTTCAATGTAAGCGCGCTTCGGATCTCTGTTATCAAATTGAACTCCTGAGGCTTGAGCATAGTCATCCTTATGAACGATAGATCGAACCTCTCTTTCCGATGCATACTCAGAGGACTTAAACAAGAAGAGGAGTGGGTGTGTGGCTTGAATTACTTCTTCAAGATCGGCCATCGCGTTGGAGCGGCTTCTTCGTATATGGTTGAGACGCTCAACAAGGGCTTGCTCAAGTTTACGAACTGGACGCGTGGCAGCCGCTGTACCTCCGCCTCTTGTTTCAGTACCGTAAGTGACGCGGTATAGTTGGTTTGGAAATACTGGGAGTAGGTTTGTAAGGGGAATCATTAAACAAGAACCTTTCCCATCTGCGCCATAAAAACGCCAGTGATTCAAGGAGTCGCTTGTCGACTCTTCACCAGCTTTGACCGTTGTTACTGTCCAGCACGAAAGAAACGTACATTTGTTATAAGCAGAGTAAAGAAGGCGCGATGTTCTTAGCTGAGCTAGGCGTTCAACGAATGCTTCTTTATGTGGATGAGTACATTTCCGTGCTGCTCGAATCATTACATCAACTAGATAGCGCCCTTCCTCTGGATCATTCATGTAATCACCATCAAACTGTCGCATAACGTTTGTGGCGGGTGTCTGAAGAAGTAAGCGCGGTGTTTCTACGCTCGTGTAATGTGCCGCATACTCGGTAGCATCAGCCCTAGTTACCCGCTGATCATTGAGAATTGTGTCTACCTCAATGCGATAGTCGTTAATATCCATAGTATTTTAGCAGCTATGAGTGAAGGGTTTTATAGAGTGCAACATCAAAAAACACGAACAGTGAAGATGTACGTTGGTTTTGTATTTTGTGCTAAATAAATTTTATTTCAAGAAGTAAACTCGGCGGCTAAATAATAATTCGATCTAATCTTTACCAAAGTTACACCGCCATCGCGCTATAGTTAATCGCCTGGTAGCTTGAAACTGCGGCAGCATTTGCCGCGCCGCCAAGCGGTTACCGCATCACCACAAGCCAAGACGTTTACGCGTCTTGGCTTTTGGCATTTCTGCAGCCGGTACCGCACGGCGGCCAACCTTTCAAGGAGCCAGCCATGCAAGCCAAGCATCCCCAATCCTTACCACTCTTTTCTCTCGGCCGTGTCGTTGCCACCCGCGCCGTGTTCGATCACCTGATGGCCAATCAGCACGACGCCAAGCCATTCTTAGGGCGTCACCAGCGCGGCGATTGGGGCGATGTGCCGCCCGAAGATGCCGCCGAAAACGACTTTGCCGTGAAGAACGGCTTGCGCATCTTTTCCAGCTATCAGATGGCCGCCAAGCGCGTCTGGGTCATTACCGAAGCCGACCGCAGCGTCACCACTTTGCTGTTCCCTTGCGAGTACTAGCCAGCCAGCGGCCAGCGTGCCGCTTTATTGCGATGCGCTGACTAACGCAAACATAACATTCGAATTGATGACAAAGCCATGAAAAACGTGATTTTGACCACCGAGCAGCAGGTGGATACAACAGATGAAAACCTTTCCCAGCCTGCTTATACGGCTGAAGAGCTGATGGCGGCGGCGCAGTCTCTTTCAACGAAACGGGAGTATGCCAATGATGTGCGGTACTTTTGCTGCGCCGGTGGCAGTATCCCGGCCACGCCTGAGCAATTGGTGCAGTACTTGGTAGCCGTCGCCGGCAAACTGGCCGTGGCTACGCTAGAGCGCAGGTTGGTGGCCATCCATAAGGCCCACATCGACCAAGGCTACCCATCGCCAGTAAAGCACGCCTTGGTGAAGCGCACCATGCAGGGCATCCGGCGTACCTTTGGCAAACGGCAGCGCCGCGTCAAAGCCTTGGTGCGCGATGACTTGCTGGAAGTCCTGTTTGCGATGGGCGATCAACGACCAATACGAGCAGCCCGAGACCAGGCCTTGATACTGGTTGGCTGGGCGGCTGCACTACGGCGCTCGGAGCTGGTGGCATTGCGGTGTGAGGATGTGACGGAGTACCCGGACGGGCTGGAGATACTGCTGAGGCGGTCCAAAACAGACCAAGAAGGCGTTGGCCGCACGTGCTTTATCCCCTACGCGGGCGGCAACCGTTGCCCGGTGCTGGCGCTAAAGCACTACCGCGAAGTAGCTGGGATTAAAGACGGCTGGCTGTTTCGGGCGGTAGACCGCCACGAGAACGTGTCCACCACACCGCTTAGTGCTCAGTCCGTGGCGCTAATACTGAAAGAGGCGGTGAAGAAGGCTGGTGGCGACCCCGGCCAAGTGAGTGGCCACAGCTTGCGGGCCGGCTACTGCACTCAGGCAGCCATCGCCGGGCTACAGCCGTGGCAGATACGAGAGCAAACTGGGCATACCAGCGACCTGATGCTGGCCAGGTACATCAGGCCGGTGGCAAAGCGGAAGATACCGAGTTTGTTGTAAGGGCCAGACCTCCATACAAAAAGTGGCACTTGGTTGGGCGATGCGGCAAGAAAAAAGGTTGCTACGATGGACGACCTGTTGGGAGGAGTTGCCGGTGGTGTAGAAGTGGCCGGTTGTCGGCCTTAGCAGCCCTTCACTGGTGAGATGAAAATTGGCTGCTTGCGCCTTGAAAGCAGCCACAAAAGTATCTTGCCAACGAGCGGCTACTCAAGAAACACGTCACGTCAAGAGATTACTTACCTTGAGTTAGCGTCCGAGTAGCACTGCTAATGCCTCATCCAATGCTGTAACCGATTCGACTATTGTGCGCACAGTGGTGCGGTCGAACTCATGGTCACGTTGGGAGTCGTGCACACCACTGTTGAGATAGCCCCATTCGATGCTTCCTGCGCCAACACCAAGCAGGCGTGTCAATCCTGCGACGACATCTGGTGCTCCGTCGTGCTGTGCAGCGATGCGATCGACGGCTGACCGTAACTTAGTACATTTGTTATTAAGCTCCCATGGCGAGCGGGGACCACCTAGCTTGAGCTCAATGCGCCCATCCGTACGTCGACCCAGCCAAGTCCAGATACGGTCAGTCAGGCTCTCCAGCGCAGGTCGAGCCTGGCGCAGTGCCTCGCGCTTCTCGTCGGCAGCCAATGCCTGCTGGGCCAGCAGAACGTAGTTCTTCGTCGGCGGATTGCTGTCGACGCGGAGCTCGTGCTCCCCTTGATGCGGCAGGAACTTATAGCGCTTGATGGACGTGGCACGACGAGTGCCCAACTCCTGCTGGATGCGATGCAGGAACTCTTCGGCGTGCGAAGTTAGGATGACTTGCTTTCCATCCAGCAGACCATCCTCGAAGAAGGTGCGCCAAATCCCATCGCGGTGGTCATCGTCGATCGCATTGACAACATCATCAAAGATGACTACGGGGCAGCCCTGCGCGATGTTTTTGGCCAGTAGTATCGCCAGGCCCAAGCATTTGATATGTCCTTCACTGAAGACGATCAGTGCGTCATAGCGTACGCCCGGTTCGCCGACGTACTCCACCTCGATCTTGCCGTTCTCTGCCACTGGCAGCCACAGCGCGTGCAGCAGGTCGCTGGGCGGATCAGCGCGATTGAACGCGTTGTACAGATGGCGGGCCTGTTCTCCCAGGCCCTGGAGCAGTACGCCCGGCAATGCGGCCAGGTAGGCCTGGATCTCGGGCAGGAAACCGTCGTAGGCGGCCTTGATCCGCTGATGGTGCGCGACCAGCGGCACCTCTGCCGCGACAGCCTGGATCAGTTCGTGGTTCGCTTTGTCGAACTGGGCCACGGTTTGGTGGGCTGTAGCCAGTTCCTGGTCCGCCGTCATGCGCATGGTCCGAAGTTGTTCGACCTCCAGCCGATGCTGGTTCAACCTGTCCCGTTCTTGGGCCAGCGCTCCGCGCTGGGCAAGCACTTCGCGAGCCTGCGCGTCGAACTGCTCAATGATTTCAGCGACCCGCAGCAGAGCGTTCCAAGCATGTCGCTCACCATCGACCCACGCACCGAGCCAGTTGCCTGCAGCGGTGGGAGGCAGCTGAGGCAGGCCCGCTGCCTGCAGTTCAGCAGGACACGCATGTACAGCGGCCGCCACGACTCGACGCATCTCGTCCCAGAGCAACCGCACGGCCTCACTCAGTCGCGTCCGAAGATTGGCCTCTTGCTGCTGAAGGGCAGCCAATTGCGCGAGCTGCTCCAATCCCGCGCGCGCCTTGGCGAAAGGATCCTGAGCCACAGCAGCCAGGTCGGTACCGCATGCGGGACAGGCGGTCGCCCCGTCGGCTAGGGCTAGCACCGCCTCGTAGAGCTTAGCGTATGACACCTCGCCAGCACGGGCTGCGAGCTGACAGGACGACTCCTGCCAAAACCCCTGGACGCGGTAGGCTTCTGCCAGAAGTGCCTGCAGCTGCGCTCGGGTGACCTCGTGTACGGCAGGTGGGACGGCATCCAGCTGTCCTTGGACAAACGGCAGCCGCCCTTGCTGTTGCGGCGTACCGAGCAGCCAGTCCACGCAAGCCTGGTACGCCACGCCGGGGAACATGCGCTGCGCCAAGGCATGCTCCAAGCCCTCGACTGCTGAGATTTTTTGCGGGTAGGCCGCGATCGTTTGCTCGGAGTTCGATAGTTGCAGGCGGCGCTGTACCAACTGAGACGCCTGAACCCCAACGAGCATCAAGTCCTGATCGAGCGAGGGATTGAAGCCACGGACGAATTCGCTGAACTGATCCACGCCGAACAAGGTCGCGATGAGCTGTCTCTGATCGCTTGGGGTTCGCGCGGCGATGCGGGCGAAGTCATCGAGGCGGTTCTTTTCTATGAAGCAGAAGCGGTACTCGGTCTCGTCTGGCCGCACTGTCTGAGCCTGGCCAGCCCCTCTGGCGGAGAGAACCGGCGCGACATGGCGACGCAGGCGGGCATTGTTGCAGTAAATACGCTGATCGACCCGCTTGACTTGCGCTTCACTGATAGAGCCAAGCATCGCCACTTCTAATGCCTCACAGAAGCTGCTCTTGCCTGTGCCGTTGGCGCCATAGACAAGGGTGATGTCATGGCTGAGGTCGAACGTCTCCTGCCGCATAAACCCGCGAAACGGCCCCACCTCTAGCTGCTGCAGGCGCCCAAGTGCCGGCCCAGCTTCGGGCTCGTGAGCCTCCACGTCGTGCACGACAGGCAACTGCGCCAGTTGCGCGACTGCCAGCGGTGCAAGGCGAGTGGACCGCCCACGGCGCGCTGCTCCGACCTCGGCAAGTGGCTGCAGATGATTTAGCACTAGGTGCGCGAATCGGCGCACGTCGTCGTGCACTTCTCGCTGCTTCAGGTACGTTAGAAAGCGTTGATACTCCGAATGAATGCTTGCCATGCAGTCCCCTCCACTCAGAAAGACGCTTTCAGCCGCGTCCGTGGTGATGTTTAGCCGCCATGATAGCACATGGGCATGCCCACCCTGACTGAGAACGAAGCTTTGGCCGTGGTGGAAGTTTATGACGTAACGGTATAATAACTGCTATCGACCGAACGCCCATGAAACTCAAGAGGAGGAGCAACGGCAAATCCGAGCTCACATACTTGAAATCTTGTCTGGCGAAAAGCCGCTTCGATGCACATCACAAACATCCCACAGGACAATGCCGGCACACCAAATGAGGCGTAAACATACTGCCGCGGGAGGCCGGGTCTGGCCTAGCTGGGCGTTCAAGCGGACGTCAACACTGGCCATGGCTTCGCCATTTTCATGGCCAATGTCGGTACCCTTCGCCCTGTCGGGCTCCGGCGCCGCATAACTTGGGCGTTAGGCGCTTATGAGGATACCTTCGTGTCTATAGAACTATCACTATTGACAGGTGTTATTGCCACAGCAGTCAGCGTTGTATCCCTGCTGAAACCACTTATTTCTTCAATTCTTCAAAAGAAGATTAAGGAGTCTATCACCGTATCGATAAAGGTAAATGGCATTGAGCTAAGGTCGGTCGAGCTTCACGGAGAGACCGGTAAGGAGGCCATAGAGAAGCTCTTAAACAACCTTGCGGAGGTGAAGAATGGTGACAAAGCCGTCGATCCGAAGTAAGGATTCATCAAGCGTCCTTGGCGCAGGAGCTGCTGGAGGCGGTATCGGAACGGTTGTCGCGTCAATAGCCGCCAGTCTGCCTGCTGACTCCCCGTACAAATCTTTCTTAACCGTCTGCGCACCATTGGTGACTATTTGTATTTCTGGCCTCTGGCTCTTTGTGAAGACTGTGTACATTGATCCATATGTTGCCCGAAAGTCTTATCAGGCAAACCATAGCTATATAGAAACACTATTGGCAGACGCAAAGCGTTATGAGGGAAGCGTTCTGGCCGATCCTCGTTCGACAGCAAAACACAAGGAAGAAGTGCGCAAAGAGGTAGAGCGCCTTGAAATCGCACTTATGCAAGCCATTGCAGAGAGAGTAAATCTTGTCGAAATACGCGCCTAACAAATCATTCCACCGGACCTGTCGCGGCAAGCCACGCGAGTCCGGTAAATTCAAACGTTAGACAACAAGGGAGCCATTGCGAGCATATGAGCGATTACGTCGTCTATCACAAGGTAGAAAAGATGGGCTATCAAGCCCTAGACATCGAAAAGCTGGCGATCTACACAAAGAAGCCAACAGATGGCAAGACGGGAAATCGAATCTGGCTAATTGCAGGCGAAGGCAGCCCCCGGCGCTACTACTTGAGGGCAACCTTTCGCATCGGTGGTGTCGAACCGTCGGATAAGCCAGAGTTCAAGTCTCGGGTCACTGGGACCGACGGGCAATTGCTAGATCCAATGCCACTTCTCAATAGTGAGGCATGGCTTCCTGGATTTGTGGAGGAGCAAGGTCGCTTCGCCTTTGGGTTCAATCGAATTCAGAATGCCGCTGCAGTTGCTGGCCTCCGGAAGTTGCTGCTTGCAAGCACTCTTCGGTAGCCGACTATGCACTTACAGGCGCACAGCTGGTTGTCTAACCTGGCGCTCAACCGGATCCGCAACGGCATGCCGGTTAGCTCAAACGTTAGTGTCCGCTTTTTCATGAAGGCATCGACTGCTTTGGGTCAAACAGACATAGTCAACATTGGCAGTGATTGACCGCTTAGGCCGACCTGTAGCCGTCCGGAAAGGGTCAACGGCAAATTGTCGGCCTTTGCGGACCTAATGATGCTTCCACATCTACGTCCGCAAGGCAGGTTGCTGCAATTGGAATCGTCGAAGAAGCGAATTGCAACGTCTTTACCTCACCGAACTCGACTGAGTAGTCAGTCTACCTTTTCTCCCTTAAATGCGAACTTATCTGCAATGTACTTGGCTGAGTTTTCGATGTAGGGAAAAACGGTGCTCTCGTTAATATTCAACTGATCTAGCTGTCGGAGGACATTGCGCTTGTTTGTGACGGCAATTCGCTGAACCGCAATCACGTCTGTACCGTCCTCATCAAGTGTTGCATCGTGGCCGAAGAGCAGAAATGCGCCAGATTGGAACGCTATCCGGTCGTTGGTATGTTTCCCTTTAACGCAAATTACTGACCGGAGGTGACTAGGAATCAATCTGCCCTCAAAGAATGGCTTTTCCTCTTTTATGAAATGAAGTAGTTGCTTGATCGCAGGTTGCTTATTGAATTTGCGCACATCCTGACTGCTGAAATCAATTGCATCTCGCGAACTAGGTGGAAGCCGAGTCAGATTTGCAATGCAACTGGCAGTATCTGAATCGAAATATTTTATTTCGCTTCGGTCTAACGAAAATACAATGACTTCGCCATCGTGATCAAGGTTGCTTTTGCATGCAAAGTACAGCGCAATCAATGGATTAGAGCTGATGTCAAGAAGGCGAGTAGGCAACGAGTAATGCTGCATCCGGACGAGCCGATCCAGGGTGTAAACATCACCGTGGAAGTCGATGGAATTCGAGATTAGAAGCTCTCGAAACATTCGGTCTTCCGCATCGCGATACATGAAATTGCCGCGTTCGTCCTTCCTGAAAATGAATGGTTCTAGTCTGTACTTTGCGCGATTTGAATGCCCTCGGTAGAATACCTCCCGGCCACTGTGATCAAGGTTCAAGACATTCTCAATGAATGTGCCGACGCTATTTGCTTGGAACGCAGGTACAGAGACGGGCGGGAGGTCCGCCTTTGAAACCTTCGAGTTTTCTGTATCTCCAGTGGCAATACCGGCATTTGCCAAAACCTGGAAAAGATCTTCGTCCTTGATTGCCCAGTGCGTCCTATTGAGTTCCCATCCTCGGATGTCGAGAGCTGCTTGAAGCGGCTTAATTTGCTCAAAGGGTATTGGTGCAATGTTAGGGTCGATTTCAGGTTCAACGTATAGCAGACGTCCGCCTTGACGCGACTTGACTCGCTTTAATCGCCCAACTCGCATGGGCTCGTCGGTGCCTTCATAAGCGAATAGGCACGGCAACTCAGTTAGCGTCTGAATCTGCGCATCCCTGAGTTCCTGGAAGCTGGCGGCGATTTCGTCACTCGTATATTCGAGAAATCGACCTCTGTCGTACTCGTAGCCCTGTAGGTCCCAGGCCCCTGTGCTGGATGTCACGAGAAAGTTAAACATGACTTACATTCCTGTGAATTTCGGTTATTGTGGGCTAATGTGGCAGAAACATATCCATGACGTCGTTACCTAGGATCTTCGTGATAGCTGCATGTAAAAAAACTTCCGGATCAACGTCCCAGTAAATTCATGAACGTTGATATAGTAATCAGGAAAATCACTAACGTACTTTTTCCCCTTCAAGATCAGCGGACGATTCGGCCTATAGGCAGAATAGTTATGCAGGTTTATGCCGGTATGGACGAATTTTGACCTATCTTCATATATCTGTTTAAAAACTCTATTCAAGTATCTATTGCTATCAGAGTGCGAGTCAACGAACTTCTTGAATCGCTCGCTAATTTTCCACTCATCACGCGCGACTATTGCGCTACAGCTAGGGCACGAAACGTCTATTTTCTCCTTTCGTTGATCTAACAGCGCCTCGATTGCTGATACATAAGCAATTAACTCATAGGAGATGGTGTAGAGCTCGTTTAGCCGTCGATTCATCTTCCTACGTAGGTCGAGGCCTTCATGAAAGCGCCTGCATGACTGGATGTATTTATCGTTGTTAAGAATCAGGCTGAGAATTTGATCAGCACGTCGAGGAAGCGAGAGCTGTCCCTCTGTTATGCAGTCACCTTCTTCGATAATTCTCTTCGTGGAGTCGCTGAGTCGAATTACCTTCTTCACCTCCTCCTGTGCAGTGAATCCAGAGTCGTCTATCCATCCTGCGGAGGTACTAACATCATCCCAAACAGATTGGAAAACCTCCGCGGTTAGTTTCTTCCACGGTAAGTCTTCCGAGACCACGAGGTGACGCTGTGTGACAACTGAAAGGGCGGCTGCGATGTTTAGTGCTAGGTTTGAGCCTTCAAAATATTGTTCATGCTCATCGGATGCGACGAGAGGGACTAGTATGTACCCGTCAACGTCTTCGTCTTCCGTTCGGGGCTTCCTCAGCAATAGTCCTGACGAAAGTAACTTGTAGTCACCGGACAACTTGGCTCCTGCCTGAAACGGCACCATAAAGTAGCCACTTTTTTCGGCTAACTTCCTAGATGGTAATTTCGCGACTTTAGTTATGGCCGCTTGAATCTTGCCTTCAAATTCTTTGCTGACCGTCCGCGTCTCGTAATGCTGCGCGGCGACCAATACGTGAGTCAGGCCTTTCGCCGTATGATTGAAAAATGATAATTCCGCGATAAACGGCAAGTCACGATCTGACCAGCACACACAGAACTCATAGACCTCTGGATCATCGGTATCAAGGTAGTTTTGGTAGCAGCTAACGCGACCGATCGACCTTGAGAACTCATCCCAGAGCTCGCCAAGATATTCGTTCACCCTCTCCCTTGGAATCGATAACTCGATCCTTTTGAAGCTAGCATTTTCGAGATTAAACGGCATATATCATTTGCCTTTTGATTTTTTTGACTCTGTCTCTTGTTTTGTATTGCCTTCTGATCGCTGGTGCTTTGTAGCTACCCGCCGTATTCTCAATCTCACCTAGTTGGAGTGTTGCTTATGAGCACAATTTTGTGCAGTCCGCTTATGGTTGTGAAGGGATGTTATCAGCATGACGCTCGAACGTCCGCAAAGGCCGAACTCCGGGCCTACTGGATGCCCTTACTAACGCAACTCCACCAGCCTTTGCTTGTAAGCACCCTCCAAACAGGCCGCATCCGTACAAGCATCCCGAACTGTCCGTCGCCAGTTCGCCTGCTGCTGTTTCAATCCACTCCTGTCCGTACTCGATGCCAACTTGGCTTTATAGGCTGCTGCAGTATCTCTATCTGCTGCGGCCAACTTCGGGTTGGTACAGATCATCTTCTCCACGGTGGTGCTGGCTTTGGCGCATTCAAAGCTGGGGCTGCTATCTGCGGTATTGGTCGTATCCACAGTAGTGGCGGCAATGCTGGCTAGCTGTGCAGGTGGTGGGTCTAGCTCGGCAGCAGATGGCTGAGTGGTGGCTGATGCTTCTGTCTGTTTGAAGCGGGGATAGTTGGCTGTTTCGGTGACGACTTCCACGGTACTCAGGGCTGGAGTATCTACAAAATGCCAGCCGCTTTCTGCTTTGCCCATATGTCCATTGCCGCGCACTTTGATGGCGACTGGCACTGCTATCTGGCTTTGGCCGGATTTGGCAGCTTCTTTGGCAGTACTGCGCATAATCTGCAGCCGGGACAGAGCTTCTAAGCTCTGGCATGGCACCAGCGTGTTGATCCGGTTCTCTAGTTGTTCTTTGGCTTGGCTTAGCCGCCTTACTTCCGGGTCGGCGTTGCGGTCGCCACCTACCTGCCCACTCGCTATTCGCACATCGGCTTCATACTGTGCCTTCTCCAATGCCAGCTGTGTGGGGTGCATCTGCGCATCCAGATGGCTCCATTCGGCAAACATCTTTCCCGCTGCTTCGGCACCGCCTTTGATGCTGACGGTGTAGGTAAATGCCACTTCATACACTTTACTGTCAACTTCTGCATCATCTACCTTCTTCACATCCGACACTTGCAGAATCGGGCATTCGTAAGTGGCCACCAGGTCTTGCTGGATGTCAGTGTCCTCCGGTTTGTTGCTGCAGGCACTCAGGCAAGTGCATATGGCTAGCATGGTCAGCCAGTGTCGGAATGGCTGTTGCTGAAGAGTGGTTAGTGAGTCGATTCTTTTGCTTGTCTGGTGGCGCATTTTTGATCCCTTTGTTCGATAAGTATGTCTTTAGGTCTCGTGGTGGAACTGACTGCGACTACAATGCTACGAATTACGTAGTATCTGAAATATACAGCACCTACGAATCTCGTAGCTATTTGGGCGCGAGACGATGGATGCAAATCAGCTTTGGGGTCGCCGTCTAAAGCAGGCGAGGTTGGCCGCAGGCTTGTCGCAAAAGAGCCTGGGCATTGCGGCGGGCATAGATCCGTTTGTGGCCAGTACCCGTATCAATCGCTATGAGCTGGGCGTGCACAAGCCAGACTTGTTGACTGCCAGTAATCTGGCCAAGACCTTGGGGGTGCCTTTGGCGTTTTTCTATGCAGAGGAGGACGATATGGCTGATTTGATCTACCGCTACAGCAAGGCAGATGCGGAAGCCAAGGCGCAAGTTGTGCAGTTGCTAGCAGCGAATCCAGGTTTAGCGGAATAGACGACGGAGTTCGTTCACCACCTCAAGCAGCAATCCTTCCGGCAGTCCTTTGACCGATTCCGGCAGCTGCATGGCGAGTAACCGCTGTCTGAACTGGTCATGCTGCTGGAACCGTGCAATCAAGGCTTCGCGCAGGATGGTGCGGTAGGCGGTGCTGTCTGGCTGCGATTGCCAGGCTTTGCGTAAGGCCAGTGGCCAGTGATTGGGATGGGCGGATGGCCAGATGCGGCCAGCCAAGACGAAGGGATAAGGGCTTTCTGGCAGTAACCAGCTAGCGGGAGAGTCGGCGTTTTCAACGCGCCAAGTTCGTATCGTAAGGGTATGGCCCTGTGGACTGAATCCGACGCTGCCGTCCAGTGCCGGCAAGTAGCCCAGCTGCCACGTGCTGTTTTGACCTAAGCCCAAACGCAGCCGCAAGGTAATCATGGCTTCGTCTACCACCATGTTCGCCAGCATCAATCTGGGCGCGGTATCTGTGCCCACCAGGTCTTGCAGCGCGTGGCCGCTAATGCAGTGGCGGGGCAAGGTCAGGTCGAACCGTTTATCGCCTGCCTCAGTTGGCAGCACGCTTAGCCTGTAGCCTGGCGAAGTCAGCACGCCATTAGCCGCGATACCTAGTGCGGTCCCGCTTGGCCGCATGCCGTAGCGTAGCGGCGACCAGCACGCCAGCACCCCATCCTCAAAGTGCAGCAACACGGCACCGGCTAGCAGGCCGGGCGTCCCGGTATCGAGACGCCACGGCTCCACCAGCTCGATGCGGTGCAGCTGCTGGAAGTACAAGTCCTCAAGCAGCATGGTGCACCGTCCTTAGCCTTTGGCATCGCGATACAACTCGGTGACTCCGACATACCAAGCAGGCCGCAGCTTGGCGATGTCACCCACGCCGCTGCGCAGGTACAGCTTGGGGTCAGCGTGCGGGTAAGGGTCGATCACGTAAGGCTGTGCCGATTTGCCATCCTGGCCCGTGTTGCGATGGTAGAGCACGCACCGGCCCACTTCCCAGTCAGTGTGATAGTCGGTCATCACAATGGCGATTTCCGGCAACTCCGTGTAGCTGGAGCACGGTTTCCAGGCACCGCCTTTGAGGTTGTTGGCGACCAACAGCTTGCCGAGCAAGGTTTCATCCAGCCACGGATAAAACGGGCCGACCTTGGGCATGCCCAGCGTTTCGGCCTGCTGGTACACGGTGTCTAACGGCTTGCTGCTGAGGGTGGCGATCACGGCCAGCAGATCGTCGTGGCGGTCTTGCTGGGCGACGCGTTTGAACAAAGGCTGCAGAGAAGTTGGGGTAGTCATGGTGAAGCTCCTGATCCGGATGGAAAAGGCGCAGCGGCACCTGCCCGCAAGTTGGCAAGTAAGGCGAAATCAACACGGAGTGCCCAAGGCGGGCGAGGAGGATGGCTGCGCGTGGTGCCGGGCCGTAGCCAGTAGTAGATACGGTGGCATTTTCACGTTATCACTGGCAAACAGCCTGGATCGAGGAGCGTAAAACTTTGGCAGCCTGCCGTTTCAGACGGTGCGCAATCCGTGTGCCGGGGCTGAAAAGCAAAAAAGCGATGCACGGTAGCATCGCTTTTTTGATAGTAGCTTTGATATTTGCGTTGTTTTTTGCCGGCTGATAAAATTAAAAACAGCCTTAAAAATCAAGCGCATACCAAAAAATATTTGGCGGAAGCGGTGAGATTCGAACTCACGGAAGGCTCACACCTTCGGCGGTTTTCAAGACCGCTGCCTTAAACCACTCGGCCACGCTTCCTTCTGAGGCTTGATGCCTTCAAGAGCTGAGCATGTTACGCAAATTTTCTCTGTTTGGCTAGAGTCGCGTCATGCAATTTATTGCCTTTTGCTACATGTCATCGCCTTAAATCAAAGCAATCAGATAGCCACCAATCTTCAAAACAAAACCCTGCAAATACCACTACCACCCCTCAAGCAGCCCTTATTGCGCATGTAAATGATTGACTTCAAACGATCAATGACAAACAATTTAACCTTATTGCATAGATATCTTTTCACTGACGCATGACAACCACGACTCCATATCACCATGCTTGACAGCAAACTTCTGCAAACGCTGGCCTCCGTCATCGAAACCAATGGTTTTGAACGTGCAGCCGCACAACTGGGTGTAACCCAATCAGCGGTATCACAACGCATCAAGCAGCTTGAGGTGATGGTAGGACAACCTTTGTTAGTTCGTAGCCAGCCCCTGGAGCCAACGGCGGCAGGAAAGAGCCTGTTGCAGCACTACAAACAGATCAAGCTACTGGAGCTCGACTTGATGCAACACCTCAAGCCCGAGCCTGGTAACAGCACGCTGAATATGCTCAGTATCGGCGCCGATGCCGACAGCCTGTCTAGCTGGCTTTTGCCTGCGCTATTACCGCTCGTCAAACAACAGGGATTACAGCTGCGTATCCTGCCTGGCGAGCAAGTAACCGACCCGGCAAACGCGCTGAACTCGGGGCACCTATGCGGGTGGCTTAGTCATGACAGCACCACCATGCATGGCAGCCAGTGCCAACACTTGGGGGAAATTCTCTATCAGTGCGTCTGCACACACGCATTTCGTGAAAGCCATTTTCCTGACGGCATGAACGCGTCGTCGCTGGCACACGCACACGCTGTCATTTTGCACGGCCAACAAACCCGGCATGCAGGCTACCTGTATCAACGCACGGCCTACCAAGGCTGCTTTCCTTTTTCCAGCATGCCCACACCGGATGCCATGCTTGACTTTATCCAGGCCGGGCTGGGTTATGGTTTGCTACCGCAAGCGTTTCTGGAACAGGCGGCCAATCATGCCAGCCTGGTCAACCTGGGTGCACCGTTGCACCTACCCCTCTACTGGCACCATTGGCGCGCAGAGCCTGCGATTGCCCGTGCGCTGGGCGAAGCACTGCTGGCAGCATGTCAGGTTCGGCATGACGAACACAGCAAAGTCTCGGCGGGCGTCATCACAAGAAATGATTGACAGCGCTGCCCGGCAGCAGGAATATCCCTCGCCCTTTTGCGTGGAGAGCATTGATGGAACACACCATCCCATGGGATACCCTGGCCAAGGAAGCTCGTGCGGCAGCACGCCATGCCTATGTGCCTTATAGCCGCTTTACTGTAGGGGCTGCCATCCTGACAGCTGACGGCAAGATCGTACGCGGCTGCAATGTAGAAAACGCCTCGTATGGCCTGACAAATTGCGCAGAACGCACTGCCATTTTCACCGCCCGGGCAGAGGGCATGGAAGAGGTACTGGCAGTGTGCATCTATACACCCACCGCCACTCCTACCCCTCCCTGCGGCGGCTGCCGACAGGTACTGAACGAGTTTGGGCCGACCATGAAGGTGCGCGCCATTTGTGATGGCGACGACATCATCGATACCACACTGGATGCCTTGCTGCCCGGTGCATTTGGCCCGAAAAACCTGGGCTAGGCTCATATGGCATGTAAAAAGAGCGGGCCGGCTCCTTGCCGGCCCGCTCTTTTTGATAATCATCTTACCTAGGGATGGCAGCAGGATGCCACTGAGGCCACCACCCCTCCCCTTGCGCCTGATAGGCGGCACTAACACCCAGCCCTGGCACAGCTAGTAATGTGCCGTCTGCATGATGCAGTAGTGGCCAAGCGTCGCGCAGTGCAGCAGGGACAGCATGGGTCTGGAACAGCTTTTTCAACGCCACGCGGCCAACCTTTTGCGGTAGGGTTTCGCCCCCTTTGCGCGCCGTCAGCCACATGGCTTGCCCCGCGCACCCTTCCGATAAGCCACCTTGCGTGCGAACCCACGTCAGTTTGCCCAGCGCCGTCACCAAGGGCAAGCCAGGCTGACAAACCATGGGCAAAACAAGCGGGCCATCGTACCAGGCCACCGCCATCAGCTGCTGCCGGTAGCGTAGTATTTGCCCCTGTGGCAGCTGCAGTCTGGCCGCCTCCCCCACCAGCACGGCCTGCTGAAAAGCCAGCATGGCAGCAGGCGCGGGGGAAGACCAGCCCAGCTGACCCAGCCAATGCAACAGCAACAAGCGCTGCCTTGCCGCCGACAAGGCCTGCCAGCTTGGCAGCTGCAGGATACTACCCGACAGGCACTGCGCAGCATCCAGTGCCGCCATTTCATCCAGCACACTGGCTGCATCTGCCATCTGCGCTGCGCTGCGCGCCAGCCTGGCATCCAGCCCGCTCACACGTTGCCGCAATGCAGGCAAAGTGTGCAGGCGCAGATAATTGCGCAGATAGTTGGCCGCATCCGCATTGCTGTCGTCTTCGACCCACTGCAGGCTATGCTGGCGGGCATAAGCGGCCAACTGGGCACGGCTACAGGCCAATAACGGGCGCCACAGCCACTTGCCCTGCCACTGGCGTAGCGCTGGCATGGCAGCCAATGCCCTCACACCACCGCCACGTAGCAGCTGAAGCAGCGCCGTTTCACTTTGATCGTCGGCATGATGCGCCAACACAAGCACTTGCTGCGGCGAGCGGGCGAAGGCTGCGTAGCGTGCATCGCGTGCCACCGCCTCCAGGCTCTCTCCCCCCTGCCGTTGCAATTGCACCCGCTCGGCACGCAGCGGCACGCGCCGCAGGGCACATTGCTGCTGGCAATGCACCAGCCACGCATCGGCCTGCTGGCTAATGCCATGGTGCACGTGGGTAGCAGATAGCTGTGGCCCACCCTGCTCGTCGCGCCAACGGCAAAGCAAGTCCAGCAATACCATGGAGTCCAGCCCGCCTGACAGGGCTACGTCCAAATGAGAATGGCCGGACAAGGTGTCCGGCCAGTTCTGGATCAAGGCATTTAGCAGGTCAGGCTGCATTTTCCTTGAAGCGCCCGTAGCTCATCAGGCGATCGAAGCGGGTTTTCAGCAGCTCGTCCACGCCGCGGCCGTTAGCCTCTTTCAGCTGGTCTTGCAGTACACGCTTCAGCGCCGTCATCATGGCGGCATGGTCGCGGTGCGCACCACCCAGCGGCTCATTTACGACGCGGTCGATCAGACCCAGCGTTTTCAGGCGCGGCGCCGTAATACCCAGCGCCTCGGCTGCATCGGCAGCGCGTTCGGCGGTTTTCCACAGAATGGAAGCGCAGCCTTCTGGCGAAATCACCGAGTAGGTGGAGTATTGCAGCATGTTCACGTAGTCGCCCACGGCAATCGCCAGCGCGCCACCGGAACCGCCCTCACCGATCACCGTAACGATAACCGGCACCTTCAGGCGGGCCATTTCGTACAGGTTGCGACCGATAGCTTCGGACTGGCCACGCTCTTCTGCACCGATACCCGGGTACGCGCCCGGGGTATCGACAAAAGTGATTACCGGCAAGCCAAACTTCTCGGCGGTGCGCATCAGGCGCAATGCCTTGCGGTAGCCTTCCGGACGCGGCATGCCGAAATTCCGGTAAATCTTCTCTTTGGTATCGCGGCCTTTCTGGTGGCCAATCACCATGACAGGCTGTTCATTGAAGCGCGCCAGGCCACCTACGATTGCCGGGTCGTCGGCAAAAGAACGGTCACCATGCAGCTCCTGAAAGTCTGTAAACAGGCTGTTAATGTAATCCAGCGTATAAGGACGCTGCGGATGACGCGCCACAATTGCAATTTGGGAAGGGGTCAGTTTGCTGTACAAGGTTTTTGTCAGCTCTTGGCTCTTCTTCTGCAAGCGCGAAATCTCTTCCGAGATATCGAGGACGGAATCGTCTTGGACGAAACGCAATTCCTCTATCTTGTTCTCGAGCTCGGCAATGGGCTGCTCAAAATCAAGAAAGGTCGGCTTCATGCTTAGGTTCCGATTAGGGACAATCGGGCAATGATACATGAGCGGTTTGCATCACGCACCACCCTGTCAGACAAAATGCGGACAGCATCACTTGCAACAAAAACAGACGCTTGTAGAAAACCTGCATTTTTCTTGCAATAACCCCTTGCAGCCCCGCCCAGCCTGTGTTTTAATTCGCCTCCTCGCTGAACGACGCAGCAAAAACAGCGTCGCAGCAGAGACAGATTTCAGGGCGTTTAGCTCAGTTGGTAGAGCGTCTGCCTTACAAGCAGAATGTCGGCGGTTCGACTCCGTCAACGCCCACCAAGTTTTACGGTTGGAGCGGTAGTTCAGTTGGTTAGAATACCGGCCTGTCACG